>JAZSRR010000023.1:0-69456 GCA_045538605.1 Faecousia sp. | reverse complement strand
TAACTTCAATCTGGGGATACTTGGTCAGCTCCCGCTGATACCAGGCAATCAGCGCCTTATCCTTTTCCTTAAAGGAGGGCGCGGCAGCAGCAATAGACACACCGCCCAGCTGGCCGGACTTTTCATACACGGTAACCTTGTGGCCCCGCTTAGCCAGCACCAGAGCGGCTTCCATACCGCCGATGCCGCCGCCGATGACGGCGATGTTCTTGATCTTCTTGGCGGGCTTAATGTAATGCTTGGTGGACTGCATCGTCTCTGCGTTCAGGGCGCATCGGGCAAGACCCATGGTATCGGTCAGGTCCTGGGTGTTTGCCTTACCCTTGGAGGAGGAGAAGTTAAAGCAGCCGCTATGGCAGCAGATACAGGGCTTGATATCCTCCAAACGATCCTCCAGCAGCTTGGTAATCCATTCCGGGTCTACCAGGAACTGACGGGCAACGCCCATACCGTCGATTTTCCCTTCGGCAATGGCCTGGGCAGCCACCTCCGGCTCCATACGGCCGGCGCAGACCACCGGAATATCCACAAACTTTTTAATATGGGCAACACTGTCTAAATTACAGTTCTGGGGCATATACATCGGCGGATGCGCCCAGTACCAGCTGTCATATGTACCGTTGTCGGCATTGAGCATATCGTAGCCGGCATCCTGCAGATACTTGGCGGCCTTTTCCGACTCTTCCATATTCCGGCCGGCTTCCACATATTCTTCACCGGGAACAGCGCCCTCCCGGAAGCCTTTGACCTTGGATTCAACAGAGTAACGCAAAGACACCGGGAAATCATCGCCGCATTCTGCCTTAATGGCCTGCACCACTTCCACCGGGAAACGGTAGCGGTTTTCAAAAGAGCCGCCGTACTGGTCGGTACGCTTGTTGGTCCACTCCATTGTGAACTGATCCAGCAGGTAGCCTTCGTGAACCGCGTGAACTTCCACGCCGTCAACGCCTGCATCCTTGCAAAGCTTTGCGGTCTTGGCAAAGGCTTCAATAATCTCGTGGATCTGCTCGACGGTCATCTCGGGGGTGGTGATTTCCGGGTCCCAACGGGAAGGCAGCGGACTGGGACTTGCCAGCTCGTGATTGGTGTCTAAAACAGGCTTGATCAGCGCCCGGGTAAACTTATTTTTGTGCAGGGGCGCTACCAACTCGGTAATTGCCCAGCTGCGGCCCATACCGGCAGTCAGCTGAATGAACACCTTTGCGCCGGTCTTATGGATCTCATCCATAAACACCTTCAGGTCCTTGAACATCTTGGGATTCTGCCACAGCCACTTGCCCCAGAAGGTATCCCGCAAGGGCGCAATGCCGGGAATGATCAGACCCACATTGTTCTGCGCCCGCTCCAGAAACAGCTTGGCGGCTTCCTTGTCAAAATGACAACCGGTCAGTTCAAACCAGCCAAAAAGGGATGTTCCGCCCATTGGACACATGACAATCCGGTTTTTGATCTCCACATTGCCCACTTTCCAGGGGGTAAATAAGGCTTCGTATTGTTTATCCATTTGCTGCACTCCTTTTATGTTTTTATGACAAGAAAATCATACAATATTTTTGCTGTTCTGTCAAAGCCCAATGCTGGCGCAAATTTGGGTTTTGCTTCAATAAAACGCCTTGCACAGCAGCAAAATATATGCTATACTGTTATTTGGAAAATAAGATACTTATGACAGGAGGACTTTTATGAATATTCAGTACATACACCCTGCCGATCAGCTGGTTATGTTTATGCAGCGCATCTACGATAAAGGTATGACAACCACCTCCGGTGGTAACCTGTCGATTATTGACGATGACGGCAACATCTGGATTACTCCTGCCGGTGTTGACAAGGGCACCCTGACCCGTCAGGACATTGTCTGCGTGAAGCCCGACGGCACCTGCGTCGGACCCCACCGGCCTTCCTCGGAATTCCCCTTCCACGCAGCAGTTTATAAAATGCGCCCGGACTTAAGGGCAGTGCTCCACGCCCATCCCCCGGCATTGGTGGCTTTCTCTATCGTCCGGCAACTGCCGGATCTGGATCTGCTTCCCTCTGTCCGTAAAGTTTGTTCCCGTGTGGAAATGGCAACCTACGCTGTTCCCGGCAGCAATCAGCTGGGCAGCAACATCGGCGATTGCTTCGCCCGGGGCACAGATATTGTGATTTTGGAAAATCACGGCGTTTGCATTGGCGCTGAGGATATGTTTACTGCCTTCCAGCGGTTTGAAACTCTGGAATACAGCGCAAATCTGGAGATTCTTGCCAAGCGGATCGGCAATATTCAGCGGCTTCCGGAGGATGCCTTCCGGGTAACGGAAACCACCACCCACCTGAAAATGGATGACTTTATCCCCAACAGCCACTCCTCCGAAGAACTGGCTGCCCGCCGGGATATGATCACTTTAATCCGCCGTTCCTACCGGCAAGGCTTGTTTACCGCCACCCACGGCACCTATTCTGTCCGGCTGTCCGACGGCAGCTTCCTGATCACCCCCTTCGGTATGGACAGAGCTTATCTTGAGGAGCAGGATCTGGTCCGGGTAAAAAGCGGAATGAAGGAGCTGGGCAAAACTCCCTCCCGGGCAGTTGGTCTGCACCAGAAGATCTACGAAGAAAATCCGGAGATCCGTGCGGTGTTGCTGGCGCATCCGGTGAACGCAATGGCATTTGCCGTTACCGACACCGCTTTCGACCCCCGGACCATTCCGGAAAGCTACATTCTGCTGCGGGATGTAAAGCGGCTTCCCTACGGTGAGATTTACACCAAACAGGAGGAAACTGCCAAGGAATTTGGCGAGGCAACACCGGCAGTGATGGTCAATAATGAATGTGTCATCGTTACCGGCTCCAGCCTGCTTCAGGCCTTTGACCGTCTGGAGGTTATGGAGTCCACCGCGCATTCCGTTATCAACTCCGGTGCAATTGGCAACATCGTCCACATTACCCAAAAGGAAGTGGAAGAGCTGAAGGTTGCCTTTAACCTGAAAGACTAAGGAGGGTTTGCTTTGGAATATTATCTTGCGATCGACATTGGTGCCTCCTCCGGCCGACACATTCTGGGGCATCTGGAAAACGGCAAGCTGGTTTTAGAGGAAATGTACCGCTTTGACAATCTGCAGCTGCGGAAAAACGGCCACGACTGCTGGGATATGGACAACCTCTGGCAGGGCATCCTGGGCGGTCTGAAGGCCTGTAAGGAAGCCGGCAAAATTCCCGCCACCGTGGGTATTGATACTTGGGCGGTGGACTATGTGCTGCTGGATGAAAACGACCGGGTCATCGGCGACGCCGTTGCCTACCGGGACAGCCGTACCGAGGGTATGGTAGATGTGGTCAATTCCATCATCCCTGCCGACGAGCTCTACAGCCGGGCAGGCATCCAGTATCAGCCCTTTAACACCATTTATCAGCTGACCGCTCTGAAGCGGGAGCATCCGGAGCAGCTGGAAAAAGCAAAATGGATGCTGATGATTCCCGAATATTTCAATTTCCGGCTTACCGGTGTTAAGTGCAACGAATACACCAACGCCTCTTCTACCAATTTGTTAAACGCCCAGGAAAAGAACTGGGATATGGAAATTATCTCCCGGTTGGGTCTGCCCACGGAAATTTTCCACGAGCTGGCAGTCCCCGGCACAAAGCTGGGTAATCTTTTGCCGGAAATTCAGGCGGAGGTTGGCTTTGATACCACCGTTATCCTCCCTGCCACCCACGATACCGGCTCTGCATTTTTGGCAGTCCCGGCAAAGGACGATAACGCGGTATACCTGTCCTCCGGCACCTGGAGCCTTCTGGGTGTGGAAAACGAGCAGGCTATTACCACCGAAGAAAGCCGCCTGCAGAACTTCACCAACGAAGGCGGCGCCTGGTATCGCTACCGGTACTTAAAGAACATCATGGGCCTTTGGATGATTCAGTCCATCCGCCGGGAATTAAACGGCGTTTCCTATGTGCAGGGCAAGCAGGAGCGCACTGCAAGTGCCAAGCAATGGAGCTTCCCGGATCTGATCGCAGAAGCCGAAAAATGTGAGGACTTTACATCTGTTGTGGATGTAAACCGGGACTGCTTCCTGTCTCCGGACAGTATGATCGAGGCTGTTAAGGCAGAATGCGCAAGAACCGGTCAGCCGGTCCCCGAAACGGTCGGTCAGATCATGCAGTGTGTTTACACCAGCCTTTCTTTGTGCTACAAAAACGCCATCGAAAGCCTGCAAAAGCTCACCGGCAAAACATATACCAGTATCAACATCGTTGGCGGCGGCTGTCAGGACAATTACCTGAACACCCGCACCGCAAAGGCCACCGGTCTTCCGGTTTATGCCGGTCCTGTGGAAGGCACAGCAATCGGTAACCTTTTGGTGCAGATGATCGCCGGCGGTCAGTGGAGTACCCTTCAGCAAGCCCGGGATGCCATTGCAGAAAGCTTTGCAATCCGCTGCATCCAGCCTTAAGCAGAGGTCAGTCTCTCAGTTTCATACATAAGTAAGCGGCAAAGCCGCAAGGAGGTATATATTATGAGTTACACAGACGCAAAAGCCAAATACGCCGCATTGGGTATCGACACCGATGCTGCAATCGCAAAGCTGAAATCTGTTCCTGTTGCCCTGCACTGCTGGCAGGGAGATGATGTTCGGGGTTTCGACACTGACCCCAACAAGCCTCTGACCGGCGGTATCCAGACCACCGGTAACTACCCCGGCCGTGCCCGCACCCCGGAAGAGCTGATGGCGGACATTGACCTGGTGCTGAAGCTGTGCCCCGGCACCAAGAAAATGAACCTGCACGCCTGCTACGCCATTTTCGACGAGGAAAACGGCGGTTGGGTCGACCGGGACAAGCTGGAGCCCAAGCACTTCAAAAAGTGGGTAGACTTCTGCAAGGAGCGGGGTCTGGGCTGCGATTTCAACCCCACCTTCTTCTCCCACCCCAAGTGCGATCCCCTGACTCTGTCCTCTCCCAATGAGGAGACCCGGAAATTCTGGATCGACCACGGCAAGGCCTGTATCCGCATCTCCCAGTACTTGGCTGAGGAGCTGGGTCAGCCCTGTATTATGAATATCTGGACCGGCGACGGCTTTAAGGACATTCCCGCTGACCGAATCGGGCCTCGTGTCCGCTACCGTCAGGCAATTGACGAGATTTTGTCTGAGCCCTTTGATTTCAACAAGGTCAAGCCCTGCGTGGAATCCAAGGTATTCGGTATCGGTGTTGAATCCTACACTGTTGGCAGCGCCGAGTTCTCCCTGAGCTACGCCGCTATGAACAAGGAAAAGTGCATTCCTTTGATGGACAACGGCCACTACCACCCCACCGAGGTCGTTTCCGACAAGATTCCTGCCCTTCTGGCCTTCTTCCCGGAAATCGCCCTGCACATTACCCGCGGCGTCCGCTGGGACTCTGACCACGTGGTTTTGCTGGATGACGAAACCAAGGAGCTGTGCAAGGAAATCGTCCGCTGTGGCGGCTTGGAAGGCTCCGTAAAGCTGGCTTTGGACTACTTTGATGCTTCTATCAACCGCATCAGCGCCTGGACTGTAGGTCTGCGCAATGTCCAGAAGGCTCTGCTGATGGCTCTGGTTACTCCCGATCTGACCGCTCTGCAGGATGACAACAACTGGACAGAGTTGATGGTTCGTATGGAAGAGATGAAGACGATGCCCTTCGGCGAAATCTGGAACGAGTACTGCCGCGTTTGCGGCGCTCCGGCTGACGGCGAATGGTTTGAAACTGTCAAGCAGTACGAAGCTGACGTATTGGTAAAGAGAGGTTAATGCAATGAAAGTTACAGGATTTGAAACCCAACTGAATGCCCTTGCCGCCATGTCCAATAAGTATGGCGCCAACCCGGAATATGTTCTGGCAGGCGGCGGCAACACCTCTTTTAAGAGCGATGATTATCTGTGGATCAAAGGCTCCGGCACTTCTCTTGCCACCATCAAGGGCGAGGATTTTGTAGTACTGGAGCGGCAGCTGCTGGGCCAGATGTGGTCTAAGCAGTATCCGGCTGACGAAGACGCCCGGGAAGCTGCTGTTCTGGAGGATATGATGGACGCCCGTATCCGTGGCGAGAGCCGTCGTCCCTCCGTGGAGACGCTGCTCCACGACCTGTTCCCCCAGAAGTACATCCTCCACGTTCATCCTGCTATCGTAAACGGTATCACCTGCTCCAAGGAAGGCGCCAGTGCTATGAAGCGGCTGCTGCCCGACGCAGTTTGGGTAGATGCCTGCAAGCCCGGCTACATTCTGGCTTTGGACTGCAAGAAGGTTATGGATGCCTACAAGGCAGAAACCGGCAAGGACTGCAACCTGCTGTTCCTGCAGAACCACGGCATTTTCTTTGCCGGCGACAGCGCTGATGAGGTTGGCGCTCTGGCAGAAAAGACAATGGATGTGCTGAAGGCCGCTGTGAAGCGTGAGCCGGATCTTTCTGAGGTAGAATACGACCTGCAGAAGGTCGTTGCTATCAGCCCGGTGCTCCGCGCCCTGTATGGCGAGGGTCAGCCTGCTACCGTTAAGTTCCTGGCTAACCCGGAGATTTTGAACTACGACCCCACCACCGACAGTCTCTCCCCTGACCATATCGTCTACTGCAAGGCAAAGCAGCTGATCGTGCCTGCTGATGCTGACGGCGACAAGATCAAGGAGCTGTTCGATGCATTCGTAGCCGCCAACGGCTACAAACCCAAGGTCGCCTTTGTGGCAGGTTTGGGTATGTTCACCTGCGGCAACACCATCAAGGAAGCCGTTACCGCCCAGACTGTAATGCTGGACGCCATCAAGGTCGTAGCTTACGCCGAGTCCTTTGGCGGCGTGTCCCCCATGCCCCAGTTCCTGATCGACTTCATCGTCAACTGGGAGGTGGAGAGCTACCGCTCCAAGGTCAGCCTTTCCGGCGGTGCTGCCAAGCGTATGGCCAACAAGATCTGCGTGGTTACCGGCGGCGCTCAGGGCTTTGGCAAGGGCATTGCCGATGCGCTGTACGAAGAAGGCGCATACCTCGCAATCGTGGATATGAACTTAGAGGGCGCTAAGGCCGCCGCTGCCGAGTATGGCGACAACGGCTTCGCCGTGGGCGCAAATGTGTCCGACGAGGACTCCGTCAAGGCTATGATGGATCAGATCGTTCTGCACTTCGGCGGCGTGGACGTATTCGTGGCCAACGCCGGTATTGCCAAGGCTGGCAGCCTGGATGTGATGACCAAGTCTGTATTCGAGCTGGTTACCGCTGTTAACTACACCGGTTACTTCCTGTGCGCCAAGTACGCATCTGCGGTGATGAAGCTGCAGCACGCCTACGCGCCGGACTATATGATGGACATTATCGCTATCAACTCCAAGTCCGGTCTTGCCGGTTCCAACAAGAACTTCGCCTACGCAGGCTCCAAGTTCGGCGGTATCGGTCTGACCCAGTCCTTTGCTATGGAGCTGGCAGAGTTCAACATCAAGGTCAACGCCATCTGCCCCGGCAACTATCTGGACGGCCCGCTGTGGTCCGACCCGGAAAGAGGCCTGTTCGTGCAGTACCTCAATGCCGGCAAGGTTCCCGGCGCCAAGACCGTGGAAGATGTCCGCCGTTTCTACGAGTCCAAGGTGCTCCTGAACCGGGGCTGCCTGCCCATCGATGTGGCACGGGCAATTTTCTACATCACTGAGCAGTCCTACGAAACCGGCCAGGCTGTGCCTGTTACCGGCGGTCAGGAAATGCTGAACTAAAGAACATAAAAAAGAGCCGGTCTTGCGACCGGCTCTTTTTTATATTTAATCGTTCTTACCGGGGACAAATTCCGCGATGTCCTGCAGCCTACAATCCAAGGCAGTACACAGCTTGTCCAAGGTTTTGGTTTCCACATTCTCATTTGCCTTCAGACGGCGAATGGTCTTGCTGTCAATGTCGCATTTTTCCCGGAGTGTGTAGGAAGTTATGCCCTTTTTCGACATCGTTTCCCATAATTTATCGTATATAATCATAATTATACCCCCCCTCTACTAAATTTATTATGGGGGTTATAATCTCTAAATATAAGAGGATATAATCCCCATATCGTCTTTCTTATGAGGTTTTTATGATTATTGATATAACCGGTACAATACTAACTCCCGGCAACGGCGGTGTCGACTGCTCAGGAAACGGCCATCAAAAGGATGCACAGGGTATGCCAATAGAGTGTTGCTGTGATGAATGTGATTACTTTCTGCTTTGCTTTCCAAAATACGAACACCCTATACATGAGAAAGAGTAAACGGACAGCAAAGCTGTCCGTTTTAGAAATTGGTCAAATGGGTGTAAACAGAAACTTTTGGGTCAGGCCGTCGGCCACAGCATAAACCGTAACACTGCCGTCTGCTTTCTTTTCAAAGGATATTTCTGCTGTGCTGTCCTTCAAAAACTGTCGCACATAGGCGACCGGATCATCTGTGCTGACCTCCTCAAAAAAAATATCCCGCATCTGATTGTTCCGACAAAGATTGGGGATCTCCCGAACGACCTCATATTCTTGCATACTGCTCACCTCCCAATATAACTATCTTTATTTCTCTCTAACACAGATGCCTATTTAATTCCTCTTTTCCTCTCTTGTTTTTCAGTATGGAATTCTAAAGTAATCCAAGTATGCCTTGAAACGGTCTTGGGCGGTGAGGCAGGTATCCATAAGGTATCCTTTTTCTTGATCCCATTCTTTGAGACCACGGTAGTAGAATAACTTCAAATTATCCTCGATGATGAATGGAACGATGTTATGCTTCAGGCACTCCTTAAAGAGGGTCAGGCGACCTACACGGCCATTTCCGTCCTGGAAGGGATGGATGCGTTCGAAAGCCACATGGAAGGCTACGATATCCTCAAAGGTCTTAGCGGGCAGCGCATTATACTCTGTCAGCAGCTTGCGCATCTCACCGGCAACATTTTCAGGGAGCGTTGTGTCATTACCACCCACCTCGTTGGGCAGCTTCTTGTACTCACCAACAGCGAACCAATCCTTGCGGCTATCGCTGGTGCCGGTCTTCAGCACAAAATGCAGTTCCTTAATGAACTTTTCGGAAAGTGCATTTCCTGCTTGGTCGATCACCATATCGATGCAGCAGAAGTGGTTGGAGGTTTCGATCACATCGTCCACATTCACAACCTTATTTTCAAAACCGATTGTGTTGGTTTCAAAGATATACCGGGTCTGATCGTGGGTAAGGCGGCTGCCCTCCATATGGTTAGAGTTATAGGTCAGGTCGATCTGTACCTTGTGATAGATACCACCGGTCATCTTGGCAGCCTTCTGTTCCCGCAGGATCTGCAGCAAGGAGGGTGTATCTTTCTTTTTGTTGACGCGATCCGGCTTCTGTGCATTTTCCGGAATATACCAAGTTTTGCCGATAAGCTTGGCGTCACGAATTCTGCCGTGGGCGCAGTAATTCCGCACACTTCGTTCAGAAAGTCCCCACTTTTCAGCCATTTTTGCAACAGATACGTATTCCATAGTTACCTCCCGGCAAGTTTTCTTGATGATATTATACCACATTACCGGCAAAATATCAACAATATAAAGTTATATAAATGGCTCGTTTTGCCGGTACGGACACATCCTCATCTACCAGTTATGTAGTTAGGTAAAAAAATGAGCATACACTCCAATAAAAAGTGTGTGCTTAATTACTGCTAACTGCTGGGACACAATATAATATATATAGAAAACAACCCGTTTAAGAAAACTACTTCTCTAACTCGCCGTTTGCTACCATTTCATTAAACAAATACTGTGCGTAGGCGTGCAGAGCCGCCGATAAGACCTGCTCGACGGAGTAATCTTTTAACTTATTTGCAGCTCTGGCATAAATATCAAAGATTGTCGTAGGTAGTGAAACTGTAACATTTATCATCATTTTCGTACTCCTCCTTTACGCAGCACATTATAGCCCGTTTATGGGCAATTGTCAAGTTGCGGAGCATGAAATACCCTAAATACATAAGGAAGTGGGGTATATATCATGATTGTATTCGATAAGCTATGGAAAACTATGAAGGAAAAAGGAATAACCCAGTACAAGCTTATACACGAGTACGGATTTAGCAACGGTCAACTGGACCGACTTCGAAAAAACGGGAACATCAATTCCTATACATTAAACACACTATGCAGAATTCTTAACTGTAGCGTAGAGGATATTATGGAGTACCAACCGGATTAATATCTCTCCATTAAGCGGTTGTATGATCAAAAAGCACTTGCAGAAGCAAGTGCTTTTTTAGCTGGATACAAGAACTTGTTTGCATTTTTGCCGGTGGCAAGCAACAGTCCACCGGACTGTTGCGATTTACATTATTCAAGTCCAGTGCCCCAAGCGAAAAACCACCCGACCACATATGTGGTCGGGTGGTTTTTGTCTATGGACTACAAAAAAGGTATTTTTGCAGTTTTTGCGTATGAATTCGCACGCTCACAAAACTATTCAGATCATTTACGACACAGAGGCGTATACTTTCACTATTTGGCATCAAGTGAAATAATTAAATCCACCTATCCTTGGGGTGTGACTTATACCACTCTTTCAACCATGTTTTTTCTCCAAAACCATATGCTGTTTTATCACGTCTTGCTTTATATCGAATTTCCTTTAATGCTAATTTTCTGTGTAGACGCTCGCAACTCATAACCTCAAGAACATGATGTGCGACCCAAAGGCGAATATCCTTATTGTCATGTGCAAGCATTCCGCAGAATTCGTTTTTGAGTTCTGGATAACTTTTTTCTATTTCGGTAGCAATTACACGCATTCTTTTCACTTTTCGATTATGATCTTCCGCTGTATCCCTGTCATATACGTTTGCTCTAAAATCAACAACCTCTGTGACAAGTCTTAAATATTCTTGAACTAAACTCATATAACCACCGCCTTATAAATCATTATATCACATTTTATTATTTCTTTCAATTCCTACAGAAAATGTCGTAAAATTGTTTCAATGCATTCAATATAGGAGTTGAAAATATGAGAACTTACACCCAAGAAGAAAAACAAGCGGTCATTGACCGTGTTATATCCGGCGAACCCTCTGCGCGTATCCTCGCTGACACCGGTATACCCAAAAGTACATTTTATGGCTGGGTGCGTGCTTACCGTGACGAACTGGAAGCGGGCAAACGAAAGGAGGTCAATGTCCGCAATTTTCATTTACTCGAAAACAAAGTCGCACGCTTGGAAAGCCTCGTTGAAATTCTGAAATCCGCGACTTGCACGCCGAAGTCACCATTAAAGCAGCGATTATATGCCGCCGAGCAGCTTTACGGCAAATATAGCGTGCATGTGATCTGTGATGCGTTTGACATTCCCCGAGGAACATTTTACAACCACGTTTTGCGAAACAAGAAAGACAACACGTGGTATGCGAAACGTAAGGAAGAATTGCGGCTTCGCATACAGGAGATCTACGACGAAAGCAATCATATCTTCGGTGCTGCCAAAATTGCGGCAGTTATGAAAAGTGAAGGATTCAAAGTCAGTAACGAAATGGTGCGCACGCTTATGCGTGATATGGGATTGGTCAGCATCCGTCAGTCGGCGAAGAAATTATACGAGGACGAAGGCCGCAAATACAAAAATCACCTTAACCAAGAGTTTGACACGTGCAAGCCGAACGAAGTGTGGGTTAGTGATGTTACCTATTTCAAGTACGGCGAAAATGCTTATTACATTTGCGTCATTATCGACTTGTATTCCCGTATGGTAGTGGGATACAAAATTGGAAAGACTAACAGCACGCAGCTTGTAAAGTCGACTTTTCAGATTGCCTATAAAGCACGTAAGCCGGATTCAAGTTTGATCTTTCATACCGACCGTGGCGGTAACTACCGTTCCAAAACGATGAATGACTATATGCGGTCACTACATATCACACACTCCTTTTCGCGTGCGCACGTGCCGTATGACAATTCTGTGATGGAATCTTTCTTTTCTTCTATGAAGCGTGAGGAACTGTATCGGACAAAGTATCGCTCGGAAGCGGACTTTCGAAGTGCGGTGGACAAGTACATAATTTTCTACAACACCAAACGTCCACACAAGAAACTGCAATACAAGACTCCCGAACAGAAGGAAGAGGAATATGCCTTGAAATTAGCGGATTTATAAGACACGTGCAGTCGGACTAAGGGGTTCGAAAAGGTTTGCTTTTATATCTTCGGATTGTAAAATTTGCGTTTTTCTGTTTTTAGTCCGGCTGACAAAAAGAAAATGCGACCTCGAAAAGCCGCATAAATACTGGATTTTATAATAAAAACACCATTGAGTCCGAACTTGGGGGTTCAGATTTCAATGGTGTCTTTAATTCTTTCAGGCCGTGCCGGGTGCGTTGCTCTGGCCAAGTATTCCTCCATTGCTTCTTCGGTGATCCATACCCTACCACATGGCTTGCTTTGAATGTAAGCCAGACGCCCTGCAGAACGCTCCGCATCCAATGTATCTACGGTTACCCCGAGACGGTCTGCAGCTTCCTTTCGTGTGAGTAGTTTAGTCATAGATTTTCCTCCTCCATTTCTCAAATACTAGGCATGCTTTTGGTGTCGAAGCCCCAAAAGTATAATACCCACCTACCCGGTGACGGGCAAGTGGGTATTTGATTATTCTGTGACATTTATCAGCGCAGATTCCTTTTCGCACAGCGCATCCAAGGTGCCCTTACAATCCTGCAACCCCGAAAGCATAAGAAAAAGCATTTCGCTGTATGCCGGGAAGCGATTTGCAAAGGTTACAGCATGAACCTCGCTTTTGCGGGCCTTTGTCCCCTCCTTGTCTAACCCCTCCAGAATGAACCCTAGCGTCTCAACCAGTGCAGACAACTTGATCATTTGGGTGTCCATATCGGCATGACACTTGAATAACGGATTGACTGTAGTTTTCATTGTGATCCCTCCTTAATCTGCCTTGACAGCAGGCTCGCCGTACAGTTTGCATAGTTCAGCTATTTTTTGTGAAGCTGCGAATAAGTAATCGTTAATGATCTCAATATAGCCATTATTAAACGAATCGGTAACAATCAGTTTTGTGTGGGAAGCATTGGCAAGATCCTCTTCCGGGATCAGGTTGTCACACAGAAGATCCATTGCAAAGCGTGCCTTGCGGAGATCCTGCGACAAAGCTGACAGTTCATCTTCCAGAACGGCAGCGGCAGTATGTACATCAACTTTTTTCATATGTATCCTTTCCTAACCATTGATTTTAGACTTGGGTATGCTATAATCAAGGTGATCGGGGGATCCCCGGCTCACCTTATGAGGGTGGGGGTAGCGGTCGCTTGTGGAAGGGGGACCGCTACTTTTAATTCGCTTACCTTTGCGGAATTGAGGATCTTTCTTGATTTCTTTAATGTTTTGACTTATAATTGTGGTGCTCGGGAGGGGTGGTTTCCTCCCGGCCCCTCCAGTTTACTGTGCGAGGGTTACTGGGTTGCTCCTTGTCCGTGTCACCGGACAAGGGGCTTTTCTTATGTGCCAAGAAGTTGAACATGAGAAAATCCAAAGCGATTAGTTACCTGCGTGCCACTTTTAGTGGCTGAATCTCTGGCGATTGCCTTGTACAATGCGTGCCATCGCGGATACCTATATAGTCCGAGCGTTGGACTTCTCGATTCTCCCAACTGAATCCTTGGCAGCGTTGGCGGTCTTGGCATTGGCCCAACCCATTCGTAAGATAATGAGAACGCCTTTGCAGACCGTCTTCTATCTCGCAACCATAGACTGGGAGAATATGTTCTTTTCATGTTGATCACCTCCTATGTTTCTAGTTTCAGCCCCACTAGCTGCGCTAAACTTTTGTATTTGCGCTAGTACCTGAACCAGGCAGTGCTGAAATCGGACTGTGTTGTTCCATGTCTATATTATAAACGATTTACTTTACGATGTCAAGCGATAAATTAAATTATTTGCTTTATATTTTTAATTTTTTGCTTGCAATTATAAATTGATTGATGTATAATCAAAAGCAAGGAGGCGATAATATGACTATTGAACAAAAAATCAAGATGGCATTGTCTTATACTGGCATCAGCCAGTCTGAACTAGCACGGCAGATTGGAACAACCCCGCAGAATTTCAACCAAAAATTGAAGCGCAACTCCCTCACCAAAGAGGAGATGGAGCAAATCGCTACCGTGTTAGGTGGATCTTGGCGTGCTGAGTTTGTATTTGCTGACGGTACAGTGATCTAATAAGGAGGCTGCAACATGAAAAATTACCTGGATAAATTCCACATGACCTCAGAGCAGAGTATGTTCCTTGCAAAAAAGAAGTGGGATGAAAATGTTTATTGCGGTATGCGGATGGAAGCACGGAACATCACTTTCCCGCAGACCAAAACGATTTTGCAAGGCGTAAATGTTCCCAATGTGCAGCTTGACGATATTCAGGCTGTTTTGAATATGCGAGATGCATGGCGTTTCCTACTTGGTAGTATGGGAGAGCCGGTGACATTTGAATACTGGTGCAAGCTGAATGAATACATTGCTCGGAACGAAGCTCTGGAATGGGGCAAACTCCGCACCGGCTCTGTTGGTATCTCCGGCACAGATTACCTCCCCCCTGTGCCGGTGGAGGAGCAGACAAGGGCAGAGCTGGAGGCGATCCTGGCCGCAGACCTCTCCGCCACTGCAAAGGCCCTGGAAGTCTTTGTGTGGGGTGCAAGAGGGCAGTTCTTCTGGGACGGCAACAAACGCACTAGTATGACACTCGCGAACAAGATCTTGATTGCTGCCGGTGTTGGTTTCCTCACGATCACTGATAAGCACATGGAGCAGTTCAACACCCTGCTTGTGGAGTACTACAACACCGGTGAGAGTGAAGCACTGAAGGATTTCCTCTACGAGAACGCAATCCAAGGTATTGCATAAGAAAGGAGACACTAACCATGAAATGTTGGCTCTGTAACGGCACAGGCAAAATCGAAAAACCTCTTGATGAAGAAAAGTTTAACCAGGCATTTGACCGTTATGACAATATGGGACACTTCATCTCAATGGGTGAAGCTAGAAAAAAAGCTTTAGAGGATGTGGGTTATACTTGGGTTGATTGCCCTGAGTGTAAAAATACCGCAGAATAAAGATCAACCGGGAGCCGCCACAATGGAGGCTCCCGGATTCTTTATTGCGCTCTTAAAATGGTCCTTCCTTCTTTGCATGTATGCTCGCCCCAATTTTCTCCTTAGTACCAGATTCTTACATCGTCCTACGGACGAAGTCAAGCATTGCTACAGCCAAATCATCATGCACATGATCCGGAATAGCATCCGTGTCTATACGAATCCCTGCGTGAGGGATCTTCTCATACGCCACCTTGCCGGCAACTTGCCCGATCTTTACAATAATCGTGGTGTAATAGTAAGCACTTTATGGCAAATAGCAAGCAGTTTCTCAACACACGTATTATGGTGATGCGGAAAGTATAACGAAATGTTCCGTATTTTTTCCTTGCTAACTATACGAATATTGGGGTCGACGAGCCCGCAACAATGCCCCCCGGGTCCTCACAGTACCTAAACCACTGTTGCAACCCGGTCTCCTGCCCCATATAGCCATTTTTCGTTCTAATACATATTCTAGCTTGGTATAATTCTTTCTCGGCCCTGTGCGGATCTACGACCATGGATCAATACTCGTTCGGAAAGAGGATCGTCGTTGCGCTGCGATCCCATTCTGTAATTATCCATATTACACCAGCACTTGTATGATATGCCGCTAGTACACGATCGGCACCTTCAACTGCAGCATCATTGATCGCCTTATCAGACGCACACAGGTCACCCCAGTCGTATCTCGTGTACCGGTGGAATGCATTGAGAACCTCCTGTTCGAATTTCTTGTCTTTCTCCATCTGATCTGCAACGCCTCGTGTGGCATACAAATTACCATACAGCATTTAACCCACCTCCACTGCCAGCATAACGCTTTTCCGGCATTCATTGAAGGCATAACAGGCGGGTTTCTTTGCGGCTTCTTCCCGTTGCTATAAACTCAAAGCATGGCGAAGGGAGGAACGCTATATGATTATCATCCATGATTACGAAATCACATTTGACCAAGAGCAAAACATCTACTATGTTAAAGCCAAGCGCATTCTTAGCTGCCCCAGCTGTGGGGGCTTACTGGCAGGTTATGATTCCAGAAAGCGCGGCGTCATTGGATCTGACGGAATTACATATTACTTCCTGTTACGACGGCTCCGGTGTTCCGCATGTTCCCGACTGCATTTGGAGATCCCTGATTTTATAAAGCCACAGAAGCACTACTCTGCAGAAACAATAAGGCAAGCCATATTCAATCAAAACAATTCATGCCCGGCCGATGACTCTACGATCAGACGGTGGAAACAAAAGAAGTGACCCACCTGTTTTGCCTGTACAAAAGCAAACACCTCGATTATTTTATGGTTACACATAAAAAAGAGAGGGGGGAATATATGAAAAGCCAAATACTCATATTAGGTACCACGGTTATCCTAACCGTCATTGTTGTATTCGCAGCTGTAATCCTCGGAAATAACCTCAATGATAAGTCTGGGGAAGCGACTGTCGAGCCGCAGGTCGAAGGTATCCCCAAACCCACAGCTGCGGTTTCTGATTCCACATCAGAGACTGTCGAAAAAAGTATTTTCACAGAAACAACATCCATCCCTGGTTATGACTTAATTAAGATGAAATCAGGGCAATTAGATCAAAACGTACGACTTTACAATCCGAGCGAAAATAGTTGCTACTTTCTAATTACTGTATATCTTCCGGATGGTAAAGAGATATACCGTTCTGATCTTATCGCCCCGGGTGATTCTATTGACAGGATCCGTCTATCAACAAAACTTGAAAAAGGCATAAGTGAAAATGCTATGCTCGTATATTCTTGTTATTCTGTTGACAACTTACAACCAATGAACGGTGCAACCGTAAAATTTACTCTGGAGGTTACCTAATGAAAAAGATCCTTTCCTTAATCGTTGTTCTTTGCATCATCTCCTGTTTTACAACAACCGCTTTTGCAGCAAACGAAACCGAAGCTAGTACAACTATCCAATACACAGTTGAAGCAGGCTATACTGTATCTATTCCTGCAACCGTTTCGCTTAATGCCAACGATTACATTCAGATATACGCATCAAATGTATCGCTTGATCCAAACAAAAAACTCTATGTTGCTGTCGACAGAACAAAAACTTCATTCACGCAAGATTCCTTTTATCTAAGCAACGGAACTAGTCAAATGCCGTGTGATGTTTGGGTTGGAAGTCAATTTAACGAAGAGGAGCGAATTGGTCTTTATGATACGGATTATGTTGTTGCTGTTTTTCAATCCGGATATATGGAGCCAACTCAATACGGAAAATTATACATAACACCGCATCCCAATGGATTCTCTGCCGGGGTATACACGGGTACAATTTACTTTGAAATTTATACTCAGTAACTCCATGATAAGAATACGATTACCTGAATTATTGGCACGTCGTCGATGGACCCAGGCAGATCTCGCTCGCAAAACCGGTATCCGCCCCTCTACGATAAACGAAATGTACCATGAATTAACTGTGAGAGTTAATCTGGAGCACCTTGACCTAATCTGTGAAGTATTGGACTGTGAGCTTTCAGATCTGATTGTCCGGGAGCCAAATAGGAATGTTCAGACAAAGACGTCCGCAGGCGGAACCATACATAGTAAAAAGTAAACACAATCCAATGACCCGGATGTTCAACGCATTCGGGTCTTATTTACGGAGGTTGTTCATCTTCGTTAATAGTGTCCTACCAGCCGAACAGAGAGAAAGGAAAACATCATGGCAAAGAATACACCTATTATCACTCAGACCGAAATTTTGGCAATGGCAGGCCGGCATATCCAGTAGGTCATTCTCGACCTCCGGCGCAGGTCGAACCCCTCAAAACCCGTGTCTCCACCGAGGAAGAAAAGCAGATCCTGGCGAATATCATTGAATCGACTGAACAGCAGATCAACCACCACACGGTGCGGCTGCAGGCGGTGAAAACTATATACCACATCGAGACCGGATTCGAACTTGGTCTGATCGCTGAAGTGTAAACTATACAGCACAGGAGGTACACCACGAGCATAGAATTATACCTTGCCTACGGCTCCAACTTGAATGTGGAGCAAATGAAGTACCGGTGCCCCGGAGCCGTAACGATCAGAAAAACCTACCTCGAAGATTACCGGATTACATTCCGGGGCAACTCTCGCAGCGGCGTCGCCAACATCGAACCTCGTAAGGGATCCCGTGTGCCGGTTGGCATATGGTCCATCACACAGGCAGACGAAAAGGCTCTTGATCGTTACGAGGGCTTCCCGTTCCTGTACCGCAAGCAAGAGTTCTGGGTGAAGCTGCCTGACCTCCGGACGGTAAACGCCATAGCATACATCTTGACACCCGGCCGCACCTGGGCGCAGCCCTAACCGTACTATCTGCATGTAATCAGACAAGGCTATGACGATTTCCGATTCGATCACCGGAACCTGTTGTACGCCGTCCGGACGCCGGTAAAGGGGGTATCAGCATAATGGCAGAGCAGACAATTCAGCGTACTTATTATTACACTTTGGCACAGATCCGGCTTCCCATTCCAAAGCTGATGGGTCGAGGTCAAGGCTGCATCGTGGTCTGAAGCGCACAAGAAATTCCGGGCGTTGTACCCGGATCGTAGGCCTAACATCATCAACTGCGCATTCTTCTACGAGGAAGAACGATGGGCAGAGATGGATCCACCAAACAACTGGCCCGGATACCGGTGCTGCGGAATAATCGAATGACGGAGGTTGACTATGAGCAGAAGTTGGACACCAGAGGAAGTGCTGAAAGCCAGCGAGATTATGAAAGCTGCCGGGCACATGGGGTATGAGGAATTTTGTGTGGCTCTGAAAGAGTGCAACGCCAAGGCAGCATTGGAGCGATTTGCCCGGGTACAGAAAGACCACCGCTTCGCCTGTCCTCGGTGCGGTCAGTGGACCATGAAAGAACGGACATTCACGAACGCACTCAGCCGGCACGCGGATGTGTATATCTGCGATCAGTGTGGAACAGATGAAGCGATCCGGGATCTCACCGGTCAGACCACCCCTCTTTCGCAGTGGAGTTTTATAACAGACATCTATGATGCACTTAACGAGTAAACCCCTCTGCAAGCCTCTCAGTGCTGTTGCAACACCTACTAACCTGAGTGGACGAGTTAACACCAACCACAGGCGCAAATCGCCACCCTGCGCCCCGCAGAGTCGAAGTACCCCCACCGACCTATCCAAGGTAGATGGATCGATGGGGCGTAACTACTCATTTTTTACAGTAACTTTAGTATGGCTTTCCAGAGGGACATACAATGTTTTCTCTTGTCATTCTTTCACCAATCCGATATACTAACAGCGAAAGAGGTGGAGCTATGAGCAAAAAGAGAAGACAGCCCGGGAGGTATATTAAGAAAGATCCCAAGATCAACTGGGCGCAGGAAATACGGATCGCATTTTTTACCAGCATTCTCTTTCTACTTTTTACAACTTTTTCTTTCTGGATTGCGCACCATGTTTCACCAGGAGAATTCAACGGAGAAAAACTTGAAAAATACTTTGCAGACGAAATTGCCAGTGAACTTCAGCTCAGATCTCCAAATGCTCAAATTAAGTTTGAACAAGAGCATGAGTTTTTTGCACCGAATTCCAGATCCGAGGACACAATGGTAATTTGCGGATCATATCAAAAAGATGCAGAATATGATAACGGCAGATTTATAACTGTGTGGGAGCGAAGAGACCATAGTTTCTGGAACGAACTTTTTGGTACAAAAGAAAGTTATGAGATCGTCTATATAAGTGTTTGCGAAGATATGATTACCCATCAAACACTTATATGCCAAAGCTGCTCTTTTCAGGATGTTAATGCTGATGGATATGAGGACGTTCGTATTCAGTATAAGACAACTTTTGCTGATCGTGTATCTATTGCCGAAGTATTCCTTCTACACATCGATGATAACTGGATTATGTCTGTCCCGGATCTTACAGAAATCGAAACCGAGATTGAGAGTCAAATTGATCCCGATGGCTTTACGTTTCTAGACACATTCACTTTCCGCGACCCTACAGATGCAAAACATGCATCAACGGTATACAGTTTGGCAATGTACGGCACCGTCTATGATGTAGACAATCCCATTTGGGGCGGCTTAGACTATCTGTATTTGATCGCGGTAAATAATGGAACATCTGTATTTGAGAGTAATTACTGCGCCCTGGTTATGATGCGGTTCACTAACGACGGAAAAATAGTACCGGATCCCAATTGGAACCGTGCCGGCGTATATATTACCTCATGTGATGGTCTGGACTTATCCAGTTTGGTTGAAGAAAAATGGGGTTATCAAACAGGCAGCGGAATGATCTTCTATGGTGATGATGTTTCATAAGCGCAGTAGTACCACACAATAATTCAAGTAATTTTACATCATCATTCTTTGATATAGCACATACCTACAGCAAACAAAAAGCCTTTCCCAAAACCATACCGCAAACGGTCAACTGACCTATTTGTGTTTATGCATTGGGGAAGGCTCTTTTTATGGCGGTAGATCCTGCGCCTCAAGAAGCACATATCCAAAAAACAATTGCTCAGACTGTAACCGCGGGAATATGATCCGGGGCAAACATTCCCGGAGCCATGTGCATCTGCCGCCTATGCACAAAAATGCTGCGACCGTCTGCACTTGCAGCGATCTTTACGGGTTCGACGTCCTCCAGAAGTTTGTCGGCAAAGCCCTTATCAACAGCTTCCCGCCTAGTCATGTAGGTTGTTTCGCCCATCATGTGCTTGATTACGGTATCGGACAGACCGGTTTTGCGCTTATAGATAGCAACCTGCATCTTATCCCATGCTTCCTGCTGATCGGCTTGCTGGCGGAGTTCGTCAGCGTTATATCCACCCCACAGACGGAATGCCGCCTTATGGATCATAATAAGGCTGGAGGAGTTGACCTGCACCGTATCACAGGCGCACATAATCAGCGAACCTCCGGACATTGCAACGCCGTCGACCACGCAGGTCAGCTTGGCGCCGTTTCTTACCAGGTCTCTCAGGCGGTTGTGGATGGTGTTGGAAACACCGGCGTCACCGCCGTAAGAGTTCATACGAATGGTAATCTCCTTGCAGCTGGAGATCTGTTCCAAGTCTGCCAGGAAGTCAGACAGCAGAATGTACTGACCCTCGATAGGCTTGCCGGTCCACCAATCTACGGGCTGCTGCTCGTAAATATCGCCGTACATTACGATCTCGGCGGAACTGCCATCGGTGGTGGCTATCGAATGCACATTGCGCTAAATACTCACGCAAAAGGCTTGGGACTATTTTTTTACTTTCAAAATCTCATAAAAATATCTGCCTCGCCCAGTCATTACAGAGAATACATATGCATCCTACAATAATGCCAGGGTCAATGGCGAGGCAGATACTTTTCGATATAGTTTTATTTTGTGATTGTCAATCAGAAGGAAACTCAAATCATCCCGTTAGGAGGAACGCCTGATAGATATATACCTAGCAATACCATGCTGCTACCTCATGAGTATGAACGGCGCTGTCTGTCTTGATCCCGTTCATCGATTGCTTCTAAAACCGCTTCAATGACTTCTCCTGTGGCAGCTTTAAGGGTCTCTGCTGTATCAACTGATGCATCCCCTTCAACTGTAATGCTTACCTGTATTGGAGGCAACTGAGAAGATCCGTTACCCGTATCGGCATATCTCGCTATAATTGTCTCCGCCCTCACCGGAGTCATTAAGGTCTGAGCTTCAGCTGCTTGTACACCAAGGTTTGCTGCCTCCGACATTGCACTCATAACTTCTGGCTCCATTTCCCTGGTCTGCTTGATGTAACCCGCCCAGGTCATTTCCGCACGGTATTCCATCTCCCGGGAAGGAGAGTTTATGTCTAGTGTGCTATCAATGGCAGCCATAGCAGCCTGGGCGATCCGGGCATAAGCAGCCTGGACCTGCGGGAGCATATCGGTGGCGCCGCCTATAAAGCCTTCTATGGTGTATTTACCACTTGCCGCAGCTTCTTCACTCAGGTTCATTGCAGCAATATCATCCGCAAGCGCTGTTTGCAAGGCATCCATTTCCGCATTAAAACCGGCAGTGAGTTCAGCGATACTGGTAGCAACCTTGTCCTGCTCTTCCTGGAGCGCCTGCCAGTCAGCGACCATAGCAGCCAGTTCCTCGTCGGTGGCGGTAGCCATGCCGGCAACGGCATTCACACTATCGGTGGATCCATCAGCAAAGGAAGCGATCATATCGCTCAATCCCTCAATGTCCTTGCTGCGATCAGTAAGGGACTGTAAATTGCTGTTGTAATTCTGCCAATAGGTGATCTGACTGTCGATGGCGGTATTTATGGTGCCTGCGCTCGTTGCAACGACCTCTGCGGCTTCATCCCACAAGGCATATTGCCCAGACACACTGGAATAAGCGGCTTCGTAAGCGAGCGTGTAGGCCTCAGCGAGTTCCTGCATTTTTGCGGTGGTTTCGCTGATCCGGTCATTCAGTTCCGCTGTGCTTGAGGTCGATTCTTCCATGGTTTCGACATAGCCGACCATAGAATCGAGATATTCCTGGTACTCGTTGGTGGCGTTATTGAGATTACCTTCCCATTCCTCCACCTCGGCATTATAGGTTTCGAGAGCTTCCTGTGCCGCATTGAGTTCCTTTTGCTCGTCGGTAAGCCACATCGCAACACCCGCCCACGGATTTTGTCCGTTCATCGAGTAGGCGTCCATTGTTGCACAGTAGTCCGCATACGCACGGTTGTACCGGGCTTGAGCCGAAGTCTGGTTGTCCTTCGTTTCGGCCAATCGCTGTTCGGCTTCATACTGGGCGTTCAAGGCATCGACCATAGCTTGCTGCGACTGCTCGTATCTCTGCTTTGCGGCTTCCGCCTTTATAGTAGCTTCGATGGCTGCGGCGTAGTCCGTTACGCCATTAACGACATCCTCGTAACTGATAGCAAGTTCGGGAACTATGCCATTCAGTTCGATAATGATCGCCTTCATTTCCTCCTGCGTTTCCACAGTCTGGTCAGTCTGAGAAGCAAGATCTTGGAGCCGGTGAACCAGTGCAAGGGTTGTGCCCTCGTTGGTACCGATCTGCTCGTAAGCATCCCGGTTGGCATCGAGCATGGAGTTCATGCTGTCGCTTGCGGCGTTGCTTTCCTCGACATACTCTGCCAAGGATTGCTTGCTGTTCTCGAAAGATGCACTCAGCTCGTCAATCTGCCAAGCCAGGTACATGGCTTCCTCGGAGTTTTCTCCGTAGGTTGCGGCGGCTGCTTCATACTCACTACGGAGATCTTGCAGCTGATAGTAGTCCTCCCGGGATGCCTCGGTCATTTCACGGACCGCTTTCGCTTCCTCATCCACTGCTTCAGAAGCAGCAGCAACAATGCCGGCCAACGCTGCAACGCCTGCAGTTACAGCCGCAATAGGACCAACTACGCCTGCACCAAGAGTGCCCGCAAAAAGTCCAGTTACAGCATTTGCAACTTTAACGGTTGCGACATAGGCTGTTACTCCAGCTGTGGCCAAACCAATCACACCAACAGCAGCCGTGACAGCCTTAACCAAAGCAGGATTTGCCTCCACGAACTCAGTCATGCCTGACAGAACATCTGCACCAACCGCATATAGATCCCGGAGGATCGGCGTGTAGTTGTCACCGATAGCGATTCGCAGGTTATTGAAGGAGTTTTCCATCAGCACCTGCTGACTTGCGGTAGTGGCGTATCTCTTTGCCGCTTCCTCAGACAGTGCAATGTTTTCATCCCATGCCTTATTTGCCGTTCCGATCGTCCGGGTCAGAAGATCTCCTGAATTAGACAGGGACAGAATTGTGCGCTGCATACGGGTTTCGGTAATGCCAAGATCCGTAAGGGTGACGATTGCACTCTTGCCGAGCCGGTCTGTATCGGACAGGCCGACAACGAAGCTTTCCAAAGCACCAACGGCGTTGTTTCCCCAGGCATCTGCAAACTGATCGGCGCTCATACCTGCGACGTGGGCAAGATCTTCCAACCCATCGCCAGTTTCTACAGCAGTCATAAGCATGGAGATCAGCTTCGACACGGCAGTAGAGCCCATTTGCGATTCAATACCCAACGAGGACACAGCAGCAGAAAGACCGAGCATATCCGCTTCGGACATACCTGCAAGACTTGCACTTGCAGCAATGCCCTGTGACATCTCTGTGATCTTCTGCTCTGTAGTGGCGTAGGAGTTACCCAAGGCGACGATGGCACTTGCCAACTCGTCATACTGGGTCTGATCCATCTGCGTGATATTGGCGAACTGAGCCAGCATCGTAGCGCCCTCGTCAGCTGCCATTGTGGTGGCAGTTGACAGCATGGACATCGTAGTAGCGAAATCCAGGATATTACCCTTTGCAATGCCGAGCTGACCGGCAACCTCGCCGATTGCCAGCATTTCATCGGTTGTAACCGGGATATCCAAAGCAAGGTCTTTGACCGACGCAGACATTTCGGCCAGTTCAGATGCCGTCAAATTGGTAGTCTTATCGACGCCAGTCAGAGCGGACTCGAACTCCATAGAAGCCTCGGCGCAAGCCTGCAATTCCTCAAAGATCGCCTTTAGCGCGTCTTGGATGCCACTTGCAACAAGAGCCTGCTGGTATGCCTGAATAGCCTGCGTTCCAGATGTGCCCATCTTTTCAGCGGCTTCCTGCACCTCTTCCTGCTTTTGCTTTAACTCCTCCATTTCGGAGGAAAGCCGAGCAGTTTCGTTTTCGAGATCCTTGGTATCTACACCAGCTGCATCAAGCGCAGACTTCATCTGCTGAAGGCTCTGTGTTTGCTTGTCGATGGATGCGGACGTCTTCTCGATCTGCTGCTGCTTTGCCAACAAGCGGTTTTCAAGCGCCGAGGAATATCCCTCTGTTTCACCGATCTCCTTTTGGATGTTGTCGTACTGCTGCTGCAGAGTGAGAAGTTTTTGCCGAGTTGCCTCCAAAGCGCTTTGCTGCTTTTGGTAGGCAGAAATATCAGCCTGGTATTTGCTGAGGCTTTGGATTTCTTTTTGCATAGACGCTACCTGCGCCTGTGCCTTGGTAAAAGTACTATTGTAACTACCGCTTAGTTGAGCACTAAGTTGGAATAACATCTCATACTCTTTGCGGTTTCCAGCCATGTCAACATTCCTCCTTCCGTTTGTTGTTTTCTCATATTTTAACCTCTTTATTAACCGGTGTGTTTACCGGTCGGAACAGTATTGCGACAAACTACTATTCAAATCCTTGCAACGGTACATATCGTACTTGAAGCAAGAATAATCCTCCAAATCATTAGCAAGTTACCAACAAATAACGAGAAAACAAGCCAATAATCTGGAGGAAAATTCTCTCGATTTTATGCATTTAACAATGCAAAGCGTAACGAAATGCTATGAAAATTCACTTAGTAACTAAGCGAAATTTGGGGTCGACGAGCCCGCACCAAAACCCGGGCACCCCGTCACAGTACCTTTTTCCGGGTTGCAACACCGCTCAGCGGCTCTCCAAAGCCCTCTCCGGTCTCAGCGAGGTTAACACTCGACTTATAGCTATCGCTTCTCTGCGCTTCGCCTGTTGGCTCACAGCGAACACAACAGCAGCTACTATGTAGAGCGATACACCACAGCTTTGCTATAGCCCTGCACATCCTTGGTCATCATAGCCAGGAACTCTTCACGAGAGAAGTCAGACAGCCTAAAGATTTCCTCGGGCTTCATACCCAGCTGCTTACCTATCTCCGGAACAGTTTTACCTTCGTCCATCAGCTTCTTAACGATCGCTTTCATAGGTTCGAGCAGATGTGTACCACGGGCACGGTTATGGGTGATGGTACCGTATACATCATCCGCCTCATCATCATGGTCCACGATAACCACAGGTACTTTACCACCGAGCTTCGTATATAGCGGCTCTCGGCCAGAAACGGTCCAGCGGTGGAAACCTTCGATATGTGTTATAACATCTTACATCTGCTAATCTCCTCATATTTTCCTGTTTCATGATTGAGTCGGGACCGAACTGTATAACCATCCGACTGAATCGTCTGGAACTCAGGCAAGACAGGTTTATTTTCCTGTTTTCTGCGCTCTATCTCCGCAAACATAGCCGCATTTCTTTCCGCAGCAGCGGCATACTTGGCCTTTTGGGCATCTTCCTTTTCTCGTTTAGCCAATCGCGCCATGATTGTTTCCTTACGGTAGTAATCGTCTCGCATATCGTCAAAACGCCGCATTAATGTATCTCTAGTGCTGCAGTTGCCCATTCTTGTAAGTGCGCTTTCCAAAGCATGGATTTGCGTTCTAATATTCCTAACGATTTCGTCCATCGCCTCAGACACTTCTTTCAGTGCGGATAACTGCTTCCCCCGGCACGTAACCGCATCTTGGAACAGTTTTGTATCACGCGGGAACTGTGACAAGTTCAGTCTCTCAATTTGGGTAGCAAGATCCGTCTTTTGTGCTTCCAAATCGGACAGTTTTGTCTGTATTCTCTCCAGTTGGGTATTATCCCCCGAAACGGCAGCTTGTGCTAAGGCAGATCCCGTAGCGTTAATGTCAGAATCAATCTTTCTTTGCTGTGCTTCGAGCGCATCGAGACGCTGCTTAACTGCATCCTCTCGCTGAGCCATGCCAGCATAATAGGCATCAATTGCAGCAATGACTGCCATTTCGTGCTCGTCAACGATCTTCCTTAGGCTATCAATGGCAGCCTGTAGACCCTCAGTACCGTTGGGCTTTGCTTGAGTTAAAATTTCATTGATATTCATATAGTTTTTCCTCCCTGAAAATCATTTATAGTAAATTTTTGTAATTCCCTGTATACTTTTTTCTTGACAGCATCCTCGTTCAAGCCACTCAGCTGCGATACTTCACACCATTGCAATCCACTCACATAATGTAACCGAGCATAGGTTTTTGCGTCAATTGAATCAAATTGTCCAATAAGCTGCTCTATCCCGGCCTGTCGTTCGGATATCCATTTCCTTGTTTCCGCAATTTCCTCCTCCACAACATAAATACTTGCCTGCAATTCAGTGGTGTCATACAAAGAAGTTCCCGCTGCCTCAAGCAACTTCTTTGTTGCATCCAGCGTCATAGACGCATGGCGAATTTGAGCCGCTCTGGCAAAATAGTCCTGCAAGGTCCGGATCAATGGTGACTTTACTTTTCCCATAAGATCCCAGCTCCAATCAATGCTCGGTATACTCGTGACTTAATTGCAGCTTCCGACATGTGCAGAATAGAACCAACCTCAGCCCACGAAAGTCCGTTGCAATAATGCAGTGATGCTGCCACTCTGCCTGTTCGATTCGACATTGCCTTGAGTGCTATCCTAACCGAATTTTCATGGTCTTTTAGTTCTTCAGTCCGTTTTTGAATTGTCACCTCCATATCTGCGATCTCGTCTTCGAGACCCTCTATGAGCGTTTGCAAATCTGGTTCCGTGTTCGCATGCAGTTTGCATTCAGCCAGGTATGTACGCAATTTTTCCAAAGCAGCTGTATCTGCAATTAAGCTCACTTTTCTCTCACGGTGTTCAGCTATTTCATTTTTTGTCACTTGCCTTCATCTCCTTTTGCATTTCATGCAATTTCTTCTTTAGCCACTTTTCAGCTAACTTCTCCCTCCTCATTACAATCGTTTCTACTGCCGATAACCCGGTACGCTTAAACTGATTCAGTCCGACCTGTTGATAGTAATTTGTGTGTTTTTCCACATATTCGCTAAGCCCATTAAAATAGCGTGCATCATGAAGTTTTTTCAATGCCCGCTGCTCCTTATCCAGAATGCCGGCCGCAGTACAATCTAGATCTTCTGCTATTGAAGCACAGGTCCGTCCTTCATAATATCGCATCCGCAGCACGCTGCTCTGATCTTCCGGGAGACCAGCTAGGGCAGATTCCAGTGTGTCATGTAGTTGTTCTCTCCAAACAGTTTCCTCCACATTCTCTATGTAGGCAGCAGCACGAGGATCTGCAGTAATATCCTCGAATGTAGTGCTGTCTGCATCATCCCCGAGAGGAGCATCAAGACTAAGTGCTGTATTCAATGGATCCTGCTTCTGCTTCATCGTTCTTAGACCAGTTGCCTCTGCGAAAGCAGTTCACAAGCGAAACATAAACCAGGTAGAGAAGGCCCCGTTGCCTGCTTTATAGCTATATACCGCTGCAACAAGCGCAGGGTATCCAGATTGGTACAAATCTTCAAACTCGACACCACCACGCCCTTCTATGATAGCGATTCTCTGTTTTGCAGCCCACTTCACTAAGCCTTCAACTTGGATCCATAGCTCACCCATGCGGTCTTCACCTGCCTGGATTGCTGCAACTAATTCCTCATTTGACATCTGCTTCTTGACACCTCCACATCGCAGAAATATAATATTTATACATAAGCGACATAGCGGCAGCATTTGTAGCTATGGATCGATCCGAACGATGGTGCATGAGTAGTAGGTCATGTGCCGTCGTTCTTTTTTGTGTTCCTTTTCTGCAATCCATTAAATCTTTGGCGCAGAAACCTAGCAAGCACAGAACATTTACACTGATCTATTTCTCGTTGAACTCGTGCCTGCCTTTTTAGTGAAGTAGAACAATTACATTCCTACCAACCCCTAAACAGCAATTTCCGAGCAACCATATCCATACCGAGAAACTGAACAATCTTTTCACCAGATCTTTTAGTTTCAAGGTATCCCTTTTAACTTTATCTCGAGGAAATCACAAGCTGATAAATTATTCTCTAGCCATGCTTTACCTTGATAGGGTGGCAGGAGATTATAGACGATCAGAGGTAATCAAACCCTCCGAGGCTTTATCGGAATTTACCATAGGCGCATCGAGACTTCCGAAACTGTGTTCCGTCAATTCTCCGATGAATTGTTTTACGCCACTGGGTAATTTCCCCCAATCTCGTTCCCGTTGGCTTGTTACCCGGTAGGATCTTTGGAAATTAGATGCGACAACCGATTGCACAGTTTCCGTATCCATCATTGCCCAATCCCTCAGCTGGGAAGCACCGCCTACAGCTCTTTGGACAGCAGGGGGCAGTTTTGCGTATTCCTCGTCGGCACCGTATGTACTGTTCCGGAGGGCTTTTGCCACTAACCCCCACGCCTCCTGCTCGGTCATTTCGTCAGGCTTTAACATTTCAGCTATCTTCGCCTTGATAATACCGACAGGCGGCATAAAACGGTTGGTGTCAGATACAATATGGCTCATGACAGCTGCTGACACCACAGCATAGGCATCATCAGCGAACGCTCTGGCCCAGAGGTTTACGGTAGCCTCAATTGCTGCCTCAGATTTGCCACGAAAATTGTCAGGGTAGTTTATTTGTAAAATCGAAATGATTTTTGCAGTCTCGGTCTTATTCATCGAAAACACCTCTATGCATCATATCCATCAGACGATCTATACCTGATGTCGGTTCTTGTGCCTGTCCTTTACCTTGAAAAGAACCCCGGAGGCCCCACTTATCCCGGTGGCACCTTCTGACCACCAGATTCCAGTCCCGCCACTTGTTTTTATTGTTTGTAGACTGTGCTGATTCATCAACATAGGTAATGCACCGCTTGGCCTCGTCCTCTCCAAGATCATTTATCAGACGGTTGTATTCGTCTTCAGTGAGTTTGACCCACCCATATTCACCAAAAGATTTCTTGACTTTTGTGGAAGATGTAGGCGGCTTGTCCGCCTTTCCCTCTGTATTACCTGTTACTGTCACTGTATCTGTTACCTTATCCGTATCTGTTACTGTGTCCGTATCAGCTTCTTTAGGTTTCTCAGAAAAACCATTTGGTTTTTCTTGGTTTTCATTTGGTTCTTTGTTCTTGGCTGGGCGACCACCCTTGGTGCCGTTCTGTCGTAGTCGTTCGCACTTCTGAACATACTTTTCGGTATCACGATCAAGCTGATTTTGCATTATAGCAAATACCGCATATAAACTACCTTCAAGTGGAGGCTCTTCACCACTATCTGCATATTCCAGGAGTGCCTTAAAAAGCTGTCCGGCTTCCGCATCCGATAGTTTGTTAACCGCCTTGGAATAATCCAAATAGACCGGAAACGATTTGGCGGTCCGTTTCATTTGAACACCACCTTACTGCTTTTCCCGGTAATTGTTGGAGATCGTTGTAGTGGTGGGATTTTGCTCACCGCCTGACAACTCTGCAGGGCTATTCAGAAACTCGGCCAACTTTTCCAAATTGACAAGGTATTTACTTCCCGCCCGAACATAGAAGGGGAATTTACCCTCTAAAATCCAGCGACGTAGACAGGAGTATGTCAGACCAGTTTGTTCTGCAGCCACACGAATTGTTACCATTTTAGGCATAAGATCACACTCCTTCCTGTTTTGCTCGTGACAACTCACGGATGATGCCCAGAACCTTATCTCGGTCTTTGTCTGGGAGTTCCCGTCTGAGCTTTCTCGAAAAGGCACTGTCCTGGATATTCAATTTTTCTGCAATTTCCCAAAGACAAACGCCTGCCTCTTTTGCTGCTACACGAATTCTCTCATTAGCAATTGCCATTTAAATTCTCCTCCTTTTCCGTTTTTATAAATATTTTCCTTGACGCTCGGTTTGTTGTCTGCTATAGTGATGTTAGCAACAATAATAACAAATGTCAATATGTGTAGCAACATTTCAACAACAGTAAACAAACGCAGCACAAGAAAGGTGTGAGTAACTACAAATGAAGCAAAACTCCCGGTTTCCTGTATTTAGACACAATCTAAATGCACTCATGCTAGATGAGAAAATGAACACTACTGAATTTGCAGAAAAACTAGGGTTATCGAGACAGACTGTAGGATTCTATCTGAACGGTGATCGAATTCCAGATGCTTTGACGCTACGGCAAATATGCGAGAAATGTTCCGTATCTGCCGATTGGCTTCTCGGACTCTCAGATGTTAAAAGCCCAGAGATGGATATGCAGGTTATTTGCACAGCGACAGGACTAAGCGAGACGGCAGTAGGCTATTTGCGGACTTTGTGTGAGATAAGTGACCTCCCTCCCAAAAGTGACCGTTTGAAGGTTCTGTCGGCTTTGTTGGAGCAAAAGCAATTTGATTTACTTTTGGCTCTGTGGGAACGATATGTCAGCCTTATGCGTATGGAACCGTCGCTTTCATATTCACAGTCCCCGGAATATGCGCTATGTTCTGCCGAGTTGAAAAAGCATGGCTTTGTTGTATCTATACCAGACGATCAGGCACAGGCGCTTTTTAGTGAGCGGATTACAAACACTTTGCGAACGCTTCTCGATAACTTGGCTGGCGTAGAGGAGATATAGTAATCTGCAGGCAAGTGCGGCCGGGCATACTAAAATTTCGCTGCAACAAAAAAAGAAGGCCACTGGCGGCAACCAGTGACCTTTTGCGTGGTAAATCAAGGATGGATCCCGATATACCCACTCGCATGGTCATTATATCAGGATTCCTCCGGAACTTCAAGTGAAAGGGGAACATTTATGGCAACAATTAAAAAACGAGGCAATTCCTACCTTATCCGCTGCTATGATGGTTACGATCAGACCGGCCGGCAGATCGAGCGGACTATGACGTGGAAGATCCCGGCTGGAATGTCCGAAAAGAAAGCAGAGCGGGAGGCCCGTCATCAGGCAGAGCTATTCGAGGAAAAGGTGCGAACAGGACAGAACGCAGAGCAGAAGATCAAGTTCGCGGACTTCTGCGACCTCTGGATGAAGGACTATGCGGAAACCCAACTCCGCCACAAGACTGTTAATCGGTACCGGGAACTGCTGGAGCGCATCAAGCCCGCTCTGGGCAGTATCTACCTTGACCGTCTCCGCCCTACCCATCTGACGGCTTTCTACCGGGAGCTGGCCCAGGTGCGCAAAGTGTCTACCTATACCGCCAAGATTGACCTAAGAGCATACCTCAAAGAGCATAAGATCACGCAGGTCAAGCTTGCCGAAGGCGCCGGGATCTGCACCTGCACAATCAGATCCATCATTACCGGCAACGCCGCCACCGAAGAAACGGCGAAAAGAATAGCCGATGCTTTACACATCGACTTTGACAAGCTGTTTCAGCCCTCCGGAGATCCGGAGTATCTTTCCGGGCAGACGATCTTACACTATCACCGGCTCATTTCAGTAATCCTCCAGACCGCCGTGGAATGGCAGTACATTCCCACCAATGCTGCAGAGCGGGTCAAGCCGCCCAAGGCCGAAACCAACGAGGCGGTATATCTGGATGATAAACAGGCAATTCGCCTTCTGGAGCTGCTGGAGGATCAGCCGATCTATTACCGTACCGCCGTCACGGTGCTACTGTTTACAGGAATGCGCCGGGGTGAACTGATGGGTCTTGTGTGGAGTGATATTGATTTCGACAATAACACTATCACCATTCAGCGGTCTATGCAGTACCTCCCGGATATGGGCGTATTCACATCTGACACCAAAACCAAATCCAGCCGCCGCGTCATTAAGGCGCCGGCTTCCGCAATTCACGCCTTGAAGATGTTCCGCACCTGGCAGCGAAAAACCTTCTTGAGCATCGGCCAGCCCTGGGATGAATCCGGGCAGGTGTTTGTCACCCAGAACGGAACGCCCATGCACCCGGATACGCTGACAAGCTGGTTTGGTAGCTTCATCAAAACCACCGATCTCCCGCAGATCCACATCCACAGCCTGCGGCATACCAACGCAACCCTTCAGATTGCAAACGGTGTGGCGGTCACTACCGTAGCAGGAATTCTGGGCCACAGCACGGCTAACACCACAACGAAGGTATACGCCCACGCAATCCAGAGTGCCGCCGCCGCATCCGCTGAAATGATGGACAACCTCTTGAACCCCATCAAAAAACAGGCTTAACGGACAATTCAAAAATTCGGTTTTTGAAAATATCCCAAAAAGTTAGAAAAACACCGGATTTCGTTGTGAAATCCGGTGTTTAACTGGCAGGGGCACTAGGACTTGAACCCAGAGCCTACGGTTTTGGAGACCGCCGCTCTACCAATTGAGCTATACCCCTATATATAAAAGGCGAAGGCCTGTTCAGATGTGGTGGGCCCTCAGGGATTCGAACCCGGGACTATCCGGTTATGAGCCGGAGGCTCTAACCAACTGAGCTAAGGGCCCATAATTCACAGGTGCGATGGCACCGTAGCGGATGCTATTATAGCACCGCAGAGCACCTTCTGTCAAGGCTTTTCTGCTAAAACAGCAAAAATAAACCCCGGCAATGCCGGAGTTTATTGCTACTTATTTTTCCATTCTGCGGTTACGCCGGCGGCGGGAAGAGGGGCGGGTGGTTTCCGGATCTGCTTTCTCTGCCCGACGGGCATAGGCGGCAGCTGCTTCGGAGGTAGCCTCATATGTCAGACGACTAACCCGTATGGTGCCGTCCGGCTGATCAGATAAGCGCACACGAATCAAAAATTTTCCGTGTTCCGGGCAGGTCGCCAAGTCCATATACCGGCGGCCCGGCTGGGCAAACCAACGAGAGCCCAGCATCTGCCGGGAACAGGTGGGACACTTATTTTCCGCTCCGGACATAGCATTCAGCGCCGTCCGCTTGTCGGCATAATCGTAAAAAACCTTACGACTGATACAGCCCGGCAGCTCCGCACCGTGGAAGCCGTCGATATGGTCTTTCAGCGCTTTCCCGTATTCTTCTGTTCCCTTTTTTAAGTCCAGTCTGGCGCAAATCAGCGCGGTGTGGTAGGCATCGCCTAACGCATCGTGAGCAGGACGGGAGGGTTCAATTCCAAATATTTCCAGAGCGGTTTTCAGCGCTTTCTGGGCATTAGAGCCATCGGTCTGGGCATTGAAAATCATCTGGGCATTGTACCACTTGCTGACCCAATTTTCATCCATACCGTACAGCCGCAAATTTTCCCGCAAGATGGTAATATCATCAAAGCCCCAGGTCAAGAAAATTACATCCTCACCGCACCAGCGGCGGAAGCGTTCCATCGCCTCTGTCATTGGCACGCCTTCTTCCCGGAGTCGGGATTCTTTAATGCCGGTAAGCTTACTGACCCGACGGTTTAACCGCCGATAGTATTTTGGTTTGATCAGGACCTGGAATTCATCTGCCACCTGCTGATCCTGGGTAACCCGCACTGCGCCGATCTGAATGATCTCGCCGCGGATTTGCACCGGCAGCACCTTTCGCGCTGACGGCGAGCCAGGCCAGGGCTGATTCCATTCCATATCCAAAACGATATAATCCATTTGTGCAACCTCAGTTTTCTGTTTCCTACTGTTTATCATACCACACAACAGTAGGCTCTGTAAACCACCAGTTGCAAATTCCTTACTTTTTCTTCTCCAGCTTCTTTCTGTCCAAATCCCCTTCCTGCCAGCCGGCAGGCTTGCTGCATACAGGGCAGGGATCCACCGCCCGGATACCTTCATAGGTGTAGCCGCAATTCAGGCAGCGCCAAATTATCGGCTTTTTCTTTTCCGTCAGCGTACCCTCTGTCAGCTGTTGATAAAGGGACGCAAAAGCGTTATGATGCACGCCCTCGATCCGGGCGATCTGCATCCATAGTCGGGCAGTGTCATCGTAGCCTTCCCGACGGGCAACCTCTGCAAATTGGGGGTACGCCGACTCGTGCTCTTCCCACTCCCCTTCCGCGGCAAACTTTAGGTTCTCCGCCGTTGTGCCCAGCTGGAAGGGATAACCGGCGTGCAAATCAATATTGGGCGCACAGCCGCCCAGCCTTTGCAAATGCTCCAGGAATTCCTCCGCGTGCACTGCTTCATTGGCAGCGGTTTCTTCAAACACCCGGGCGATCCACTCATAGCCCTCCTTCCGGGCTACCTGGGCATAGATGGTGTACCGGGTTCTTGCCTGGGATTCCCCGGCAAAGGACCGTGCCAGATTTTGTAAGGTTTCCTGTTTTAAGTTTTCCTGCATAGCGCATCCTCCTTTTTTGAGGAAAGGTTGCCCATTTTTTGGAAAAGCTATACCACGAACCAGCTTCCAAAAAAATTTTGATTCAAGCGTTTAGGGACTTGCATTTGTTTGTAGGAATATGCTACAATAAGCAAAATTACCGAAAAGAGGGAATCATTATGGATTATCAACGGGTTTTAACCATCCAGGACATCTCCTGTGTCGGTCAGTGCTCTATGACCGTGGCGCTGCCGATTCTGTCTGCCTGCGGACACGAAACCGCGGTGCTGCCTTCGGCTGTTCTGTCCACCCACACCGCCGGCTTTACCGGCTACACGGTCCGGGACTTGTCCGGGGATATGCCAGCAATCGAAGCGCACTGGCAAAAATCCGGTATCTTCTTTGACGCCGTGTACACCGGCTATTTGGGCAGCGCGGAACAGGCAGACTATGTGATCAGCATTTTAAAAACCTGTCTGAAAGAAGGCGGCAAGGCCTTTATCGACCCGGCTATGGCGGATAACGGAAATCTGTACCCCGGTTTTGACGGCGTGTATGTACAGGCAATGAAGAAGCTGTGCGGCAAGGCCGACTACATTTTGCCCAACATCACCGAGGCTTGCCTGCTGACCGACGTCCCCTACCAAGAGGAATATGACCGCAGCTACATTGATGCGCTGCTGGAAAAGCTGACAAAGCTTTGCCCCAACGTGATCCTCACCGGCGTATCTTACGCCCCCGGCAAAACCGGCATTGAGGTGGTAGAAAACGGTGTACGCAGCTATTACGAGCACATCCGTCTGCCCAACAGCTGCCACGGCACCGGCGATATCTACTCCTCTGCTTTTGTAGGCGCAATGCTCCGGGGCAAGGATGCCTACACCGCCGCCAAAATTGCCGGCGATTACACCGTAGCTTGCATTGAAGCCACCGCCGACTGCCCGGAACATTGGTACGGCGCCAAGTTTGAGCCGGTTCTGGGAAAACTCCTGGAGCATCTGCAAGAAAATTAATCGCCGTTTTCCGGTTTTTTTCACAAAAACGGATGACAGGGCGATTGTTCTGTGTTATAGTGGTTTTAGAAAAGCAGGAGGTGCGTTATGAACTTCTTAGAGCAGCGAATTCTGAGAGACGGCGTGGTGAAGCCCGGTAATGTTTTGAAGGTGGATTCCTTTTTGAATCACCAAATGGACATCTCCCTGATGGACGAAATCGGCAAGGAATTTCACCGCCGGTTCGCTGACAAGAAAATCACCAAGGTATTGACCATTGAGGCTTCCGGTATCGCCATTGCCTACCCTGTTGCCCGGGAGTTCGGTGTGCCGATGGTGTTCGCTAAAAAATCCCGCTCCATTAACATCGACGGGGATATGTATGTGGTTTCTGTAGAATCCTTCACCCATAAGAATATCAATCAGGTGATCGTTTCCAAGCGCTTTCTGAGCGAAGACGACCATGTACTGATTATTGACGATTTTCTGGCCAACGGCTGCGCACTGCAGGGTCTGATTGCCTTGGTAGAAATGGCAGGCGCTACCGTAGAGGGCTTGGGCATTGCCATTGAAAAAGGTTTCCAGGACGGCGGTTACCGCCTGCGGAACTTAGGCTACCAGCTGGAGTCCCTCGCCATCGTAGACGCTATGGACCCTATCACCGGAGAAATCACCTTCCGCAAGCAAGAGAAATAACATAACAACAGCCCTTTGGCAAGTATGCCAAAGGGCTGTTTCTTTTGGTCAACCAAGCAGAAAAATATGGGATACCCCATTGGAGTATCCCATATTTTGGTGCGCGAGGGGGGACTTGAACCCCCACGCCCGGAATGAGCACTAGAACCTGAATCTAGCGAGTCTACCAATTCCACCACTCGCGCATATCGCAGCCGCTTCCGCAACCGCTTGGATATAGTACCACGGCAAAGGCGGTTTGTCAACAGTTTTTTCCCTCTTTTTTGAAAATGCGCCTACAAAATCAGTCCTTGTAATATAAGAAGCAATGACAATAGCCGGTGTAGTCAGGATCAGCTATCTGCTGACGGAATTCCTTGCAAATACACTTATTATCCTCCGTCCGTTCCATACGGCAGGGACAGTATCCGCCGGTACGCTTCAGTCCCTCTTTCACCGCCTTGACTACTTCTTGATTTTCGTTAAGCCGTACTGCCATAAACATCACTCCTTTCCCTTATTATAGAACTTTTTCTGTCTGTGTCAACCAGGCGGATTTTGGTTATTCCCTTTTTGCGCATTGCGTGTTATACTGTAGAAAAATAAAAGGAGGGATTTTGTGGACTTTTTACCTATTTCCAAACAGGATATGGAAAATCGTGGCTGGCAGCAGTGCGACTTTGTGTATGTGATCGGCGATGCGTATGTGGACCACCCCTCTTTCGGTCATGCGATCATCAGCCGGGTTTTGGAAAATGCCGGCTACAGTGTGGGCATTATTTCTCAACCGGACTGGAAGAATCCCAAGTCTATAGCTATTTTAGGCAAACCCCGGCTGGGTTTTTTGGTTTCCGGTGGCAATATGGATTCTATGGTCAACCATTATTCCGTTACCAAGCATCGGCGGAAAACCGACGCCTTTACTCCCGGCGGTGTTATGGGAACGCGCCCGGACTATGCCACAATCGTTTACTGCAACCTGATTCGACAGACCTACAAGGATGTGCCGATCCTCATTGGCGGCATCGAGGCAAGTCTGCGGCGGCTGGGTCATTATGATTACTGGTCGGAGAGTATGAAGCGCTCCATTCTTCTGGATGCTCAGGCAGATCTTTTAATGTACGGTATGGGCGAAAAAAGCATCGTCGAGATCGCCGACGCCCTGAACTCCGGTATGGACATCCGGGATATTACCTACATTGACGGTACAGTGTTCCGCACCCAAAGCCTGGACGAAAGTCTGCTCACTATTATCCTGCCGGATTTCCAGCAGGTAAAGACGAACAAACGAACCTATGCGGAGAGCTTTAAAATCCAGTACGCAAACTGCGATCCCTTTACCGCCAAGCGGCTGGCAGAGCCTTACGGCAAGGAATTTGTGGTACAAAATCCCCCACAAAAGCCGTTGACCACGGAAGAAATGGATGCGGTGTACGCCCTGCCCTATTGCCGCACCTATCACCCCAGTTATCAGAAAGCCGGCGGTGTGCCTGCCATTGAGGAAGTGAAGTTCAGCCTGGTGAGCAACCGGGGTTGCTTCGGCGCTTGCTCCTTCTGCGCCCTGACCTTCCACCAAGGCCGCATTATACAGACCCGCAGCCACGAATCTATTTTGGCAGAGGCGGAGTGTATGGTAAAAGACAAGGATTTTAAGGGATATATCCACGATGTAGGCGGTCCTACCGCCAATTTCCGCCACCCTGCCTGCGACAAGCAGCTGACAAAAGGCGCTTGCCCCCATCGACAATGTCTGTATCCTACCCCCTGCAAAAATATGCGGGCAGATCACTCGGACTACGTTGCCCTTTTGCGGAAGCTGCGAAAGATCCCCGGGATCAAAAAGGTATTTGTCCGCAGCGGCATCCGCTTTGACTATCTGCTGGCAGACAAGAAGGACACTTTCTTCAAGGAGCTGGTGCAGTATCACATTTCCGGACAGCTGAAGGTTGCGCCGGAGCATGTAGCGGATGCGGTACTGGACCGGATGGGAAAGCCGCGCAATGCGGTGTATAACCGGTTTGTGGACAAGTATTTTGCTCTGAACAAGCAATTCGGTATGAACCAGTTTCTGGTGCCGTATCTGATGTCCAGCCACCCCGGCTCAACCCTCAAGGAAGCCGTTGCCCTTGCAGAATACATCCGGGAAATGGGCTATAATCCGGAGCAGGTGCAGGACTTTTATCCCACCCCCTCCACATTGTCAACGGTGATGTATTACACCGGTCTTGACCCCCGGACGATGGACAAGGTGTATGTGCCCACCGACCCCCACGAAAAAGCAATGCAGCGGGCGCTGATCCAATACCGCAATCCCAAAAATTACTATTTGGTAAAAGAGGCGCTGATCAAGGCCCACCGGGAGGATCTGATCGGCTCCGGACCGAAGTGTCTGATCCGGGCAGTGCCGCCCCGGCAAGGAAGGTCTGCGCCGCCGCCCAAGAAAATTACCGCAAAACGCCCGCCTGTCAAACCAGCGCCCAAGAGAAAGCGCAGATAACAGAGCACTCCCAAAGGGGAGTGTTCTGTTTTTTCTATCAGCGCATAGAATGTTCCATACAACGTAGTTTGAGGTGGTACTATGGAACATACAACCAACAGCATAACCCTCCGGGGTTCTTTGGTGGAGCTTCCCCGGTTTTCCCACGAGAATCACGGAAAAAAATTTTTTCGCTTCCTTTTGGAAGTCCCTCGGCTTTCCGGAACGGTTGACCGGCTCCCGGTGATCGCCGAAGAGACCGTGCTGGCTGATTTAGACCCCACCGCCGGCAGTATGCTCACTGTATGCGGTCAAATTCGTTCCCACAATCAACGCTCAGACGGTGTCCGGCATTTACTGATTTTCGTTTTTGCCAGTTCCGTTATTGCTGAGGACGGAGAGCCTATAAACGAGGTGATTTTGGAAGGGCCTCTTTGCAGGGAACCGAATTACCGCCGAACGCCTTTGGGTCGGGAAATTTGCGATGTTATGCTGGCAGTACCCCGGGCATTTCGCCGGGCGGACTATCTGCCCTGTATTATATGGGGCCGTACCGCGCAGCAGGTATACGCCTGCCATACCCGGGATATCATCCGCATTTACGGGCGTCTGCAAAGCCGTATCTATACCAAATTGACGGAAGAGGGCGCTTTTGAAAAAACCGCTTATGAGATTTCCGCCCTGACTGCAGATATTTTAGAGCAAGAGGTTTAGGATACAACACAATACAATCCCCACAGCGGTCGGCAGTGCAAATGCCGCCGCTGTCTTTTTTATAGAACCGGTTTCCCGATAAATGGTCATTAAGGTTGTGGCGCAGGGCCAGTGAAACAATGTGAACACCATTGTGCAGACGGCGCTCTGCCAGGTGAAAAAGTCTGCCAGCAAAGCGGTGCTGACACCGGTCGCCGCCTGCAATGTCTGGGCTTGGGTTACGCTTAATAAAATGACCGGCAGAAGCAGTTCGTTTGCCGGGAGGCAAAATACAAAGGCCAGTAAAATAATCCCATTCATCCCCAGTAAAAGTCCCACCGGATGGAAAAGCTCCGCAAAAAAGGAAAGCAGTTTTGTCTGGGAAAGAATCCACAGAAGTCCACCGGCAGGGGCAGCTACAAGCAGCGCCCTACCGGAAATAAACAAGGTTCTGTCCAATAAGGAACGAACCAATATCTGTCCAAGCCGGGGGCGGCGAAAGGGCGGCAGCTCCATCAAAAAGGCGCTGGGCTTTGACCGCAATACGGTTTTGCTCAGCAATCCCGAAACTGCCATTGCTCCTGCCACCCCCAAAGCCACGCAGAATGCCACCACCAACGCGCTCTGTCCTGCCGGAAACAAAAGGCTTCCCAATAAAATCAGGGTAGGAAACCGACCGTTGCAGGGTACCATCGCATTGGTCAAAATGGCATTCAGTCGTTCCCGCTGGGAGGTAATGATCCGGCAGCCCATCACCCCTACAGCATTACATCCCAAACCCATACATAAGGTAAGCGCCTGCTTTCCGCAGCCGCCGCAGCGAGCCATCGCCGGGTCTAGGAGAAACGCCATTCGTGGCAGGTACCCGATGTCCTCCAGAATGGTAAAAAGCGGAAAGAAAATCGCCATAGGCGGCAGCATAACGCAGATGACCCGGGCGCAGGTAGCATAGACACCATCCACCAAAAAACCGGACAACCATCCGGGAAAGCCCGATGTCCAATCAGAAAGGCATCGGTAAAGAGCATCCGCCAGATACTCCAGCACCACACCGGGATAGTTTGCGCCCCGGACCGTCAGCCACACAATGCCAAGCAGCAGCAAAAACAAAAACGGCACGCCAAACCGACGACTGACCAGCAATCGATCCACCGCAAGACGATATTCTTCCGTATCCTTACCGCTGCGGCTTACACATTTTTGGGTGATTTCCTCTGCAACAGACACCGGGTCCGGATAGAAAGGAAGCTCCATTTTGGGCATCTGCCCGGCGGTTTCCCGAATCGCCGTTAAAAGTGTGTCGATCCCCTCTGCCCTACCGGCGGATGTAAACACCACCGGGGTATCCAAAGCGTTTTCCAGCTTTTCCCGGTCTATAGATACGCCGTGGCGTTTGGCTTCATCTATTAGGTTAACACAAACGACTACCCGATCGCACCGCTGCAAAATCTGCAGTGCCAATATTAAACTGCGCTCCAAACAACTGCCATCACAGACCACAACGGTACAGTCCGCCTGGTCAGAACCAATATACTCGGCAGCAATTTCCTCATCCGGGGACTTCCCTGTCAGGGAATATGTACCCGGCAGATCCACAAAGGTATACAGAGTGTTTTGCCTGTAATACTGCCCGGTTGCCACACCGACAGTTTTTCCAGGCCAGTTTCCGGTATGCTGGCGCAAGCCGGTCAAGGTATTAAACAATGTACTTTTTCCCACATTTGGGTTGCCTGCCAAGGCCACCGTCAGCTTATGTTCCGGTGTCCTGCTCATTGGACGCGTACCCGGATTGCCGCCATATCCCGGGTGCGAAGGGCCACCGTTGTACCCCGAAACCGCACTGCCGTTACACTGCCGCCCGGTGTACGGTATCGGCAGCTGATTTTCGTACCCAGCACCAGTCCAAAATTCTTCAGCATCTGTGTCAACGGGTTGTCGGTTATGTGTATAACACAAGCAGACCTGCCTAACTGCAGATCATTCAGTCCTATTTCCACAGGCAACGCCTCCTATCTTCGATATTTCATCATATCCCCAACGGCCGTTTTTTGTGCAGACAGGAAAAACCTCTTTTCAACACAGAAAAGCTGTGATAAAATCAAAGAAACAGGAGGTCTGCCATGAAAAACAATGTTCAGGAAATTTTAGATATTCTAAAGCTCCGGTATCCTCAGGCGCCCTGCGCTCTGCAATATAAAAAAGATTATGAGCTGATGATCGCGGTGCGGCTTTCTGCTCAATGCACCGATGCCCGGGTGAATTTGGTTACTCCTGCTCTGTTTGAAGCCTACCCCACGCTGGAAGCAATGGCTGAGGCCGATATACAGGATGTAGAAAAATACATACATTCCTGCGGTTTTTACCGGCAAAAGGCAAAAGACATCGTCCTTGCCTGCCAAATGCTGCTTCAGGACTTTGCTGGCAAAGTGCCGGATACTATGGAGGCACTATTGGAGCTGCCCGGCGTGGGGCGGAAAACCGCCAATCTGCTTTTAGGGGATCTGTACGGTGTCCCCGGCAGTGTGGTATGCGACACCCACTGCATCCGCATTTGCGGACGATTGGGTCTTTCTAAAGGCAAGGAGCCGGAAAAGGTAGAAAAGCAGCTGCGAAAAATCCTGCCACCGGAGGAAAGCTCCGATTTCTGCCATCGGATCGTTTTGTTCGGTCGGGAAATCTGCACCGCCCGCAATCCCAAGTGCAGCGAGTGTCCGTTGTCTGTATTTTGCAAGGAAGTATAACGCATAACCCCCTCCTCGTTCCCATAAAATGGGGACAAGGAGGGGATTTTTTGCGGCGAAAATTACCGATTTTTTACAGCGCCCTGTTGCTGACCGGGGTGAACTTACTGCTTCGAATGGTAGCTACCTCCTTTCAGGTATACATATCCGGCTGCATCGGTGCTGCTGGCGTGGGACTTTTGCAGCTGGTGCTGTCTGTTGGCGCTCTGGCAATGACCGCCGGTATGGCCGGTATCCGCACCGCAACGATGTACTTAACCGCTGAGGAACTGGGCAGAAATAGCCCCGGCACTGTCCGGTATGTGCTCTCCGGTTGCTTTCTTTACAGCATCGTCGCCAGTATGGCGGTAGCGACAGCACTTTATATCTTTGCACCATTTTTGGCAGAAAACTGGATCGGAAACCCGCAAACCGTATCAGCGATCCGTCTGTATGCCTGTTTTGTGCCGGTGAACTGCCTGTGCGGTGTTATGACCGGATATTTTACCGCAGCAAACCGCATCGGCACGTTAGCTGCGGTGGAGGTGGCAGAGCAGCTTTTTTCCATGACACTGACCATGACCGTTTTGAAGCTTTGGGCTGGGAACGACCCGGCACGGGCCTGTGAGAGCATTGTATTTGGCAGCGGTTTTACCGGCTGCTTAACTCTACTAACGCTGGTTATTTTGCGTATTGGAGAAAAACCACCAATTGCCCCACGGATCGACCCAAGAACTCGGCTTTTGAACACCGCCGTACCTTTGGCATTGGCAGATGATTTGAAAGCCGGAATTTCCACCTTGGAAAACCTGATGGTGCCAAAACGGCTGGCGCTGCACCCAGGTCTTACCGATCCGCTGGCTGCCTTTGGCGCTGTGTGCGGTATGGTGTTTCCGATACTGATGTTCCCTGCCGCCATTATTTTCGGCCTGGCTGAGCTTTTAATTCCGGAGCTTGCCCGCTGCGCCGCTGCCGGCAGCAAAACCCGCATACAGTATTTGGTCAAACGCAGCCTGAAAGCGGTTCTGATTTATGGCTGCCTGTTCTGCGGCTTGGAATTTCTTTTGGGAGAAACGCTGTGTACGCAGCTTTATCAAAATGCAGAAGCAGGTAAATTCCTGAAGCTCTATGCTCTTTTAATACCGATGCTGTACTGCGATGCCATCACCGATGCGATGACTAAGGGCTTGGGGCAGCAAAAAGCTTGTGTTCGGTATAACATTATCACCTCGGCAATGGATGTACTATTCTTATTTTTCCTGCTTCCTAAATACGCAATGACCGGGTATTTTGTCAGTTTTCTCGTTACCCATCTGATCAATTTCGGATTAAGTCTGCGCAGGCTTTTGAAAATCACAGGACCGGTTATTACCCCGGCGCCGGTACTATTATGTCTGATCGCAACAGCAAGCAGCATCTTTATTGCCAATCATCTGTATCAACCGGTGTTGCGTTCCGCCGGTTTTGCCGTTGTTCTGTTTTGTCTGCTGTTTTTAATGCAGGTGTTAAAAAAAGAGGATGTTGCTTGGCTTAAAGGACTGATCAAAAAATCGCCGTAGAAAATCTACGGCGATTATCTTTATAATGCTTTCAACACTTCCTGCAGGAACTGCCAGGTGCGTTCGACAGATGCAATTTCCAGATGCTCCCGGCTGGTGTGGATATCGTACATTTGCGGGCCGATGGACACACAGTCCAGGTCCGGCAGCTTTTGGCAAAACAGTCCGCATTCCAAACCTGCGTGAATGGCCACCACTTCCGGCTGGGCGGCAAACAGTTTTTCATATACACTGACCATAGTATCCCGCAGAACAGACTCTTTTTTATATTCCCAAGCCGGGTACTCACCCATCTGGCTGTAGGCTGCATCGTGGAATTTTGCCAATTCCTGCAGTTTTTCCAACAGCGCCTGTTTTTCAGCATTGACGCTGCTGCGGACAGAGAATGTCAGGGTCAGGTTTTCCTCTAGCTTGGCAATGCCCAGATTGAGGCTGGTCTGCACCAGACCGGGAATATCCTGACTCATAGACTGTACACCGTTGGGCACAGCGCAAAGAAGCGAAATCACTTTCGCTGTCAGCTCTGTGGGCAAGGCGTTTCCGCCTAAAGCTTCCACATTTTCTCCCCGGATGACTGCCTCCGGCTCGTCATAACGGCTGCGGATCTCCTTCTGAAGTTGCTCAATTATTTGGTTAATAGGCTCTGGGTTCATACCCAGCATAACTGCCGTTACCTGGCAGGAACGGGGGATGGCGTTATCCTTTGCGCCACCGGACAAGGAGGTCAGGCTCAGGGGCATCACCTTTTGAATCCGATCCAAAAGCTCACCCATTACCTTATTGGCATTGGCGCGGTTTTTGTGGATCTCCACGCCGGAGTGGCCGCCCTGGAGACCTTCCACAACCAGCTTGATACAAGGACCGTACACCGGATGGCGTGGCGCAGGCATTGTCAGCATAGCAGTGGCACCGCCGGCGCAGGAGACGGTAAAAATCCCCTCCTCTTCCGAGTCGATATTGATCAGTTTCCTGCCCTTGAGCATAGATACATCGATGGCATCTGCGCCCAAAAGTCCGATCTCCTCATCGGAGGTAAAGACCGCTTCCAAAGGCGGATGAGGAATATCCTTGGACGCCAAAAGTGCCAATGCATAGGCAACGGCAATGCCGTCATCGCCGCCCAAGGTCGTTCCCTTGGCAAACACATATTCTCCATCGTGGGTGATGTCCAAGCCGTCTTTTTCCATATCCAAAGGGCAATCCGCATCCTGCTCACAGACCATATCGATATGCCCCTGCAAAATCACCGGGGTATGGTTTTCATAGCCGGATGTGCCAGACTTGAAGATGATCACATTGTCGTCTGTATCTTGCCGGTACTCCAGATCAAACTCCCGGGCAAAGGAAACCAGATAGTCGCTGATCGCCTTGGTGTTTCCCGAGCCGTGGGGAATGGAGCAGATTTTTTCAAAATAGCCAAACACCGGTTCCGGCGCAAGGCCTGCTAATTTAACAGCCTTCACAATAACTCCTTATGCAATCGATTTGTAAAAGAAACGACCACAGGGCTTCCTGTGGTCGCAGTCTTTATTATCAGGGAAGCAGGCACAAAAGCAGGGTCAAAACCAACCAAGCCAGAGCAACCCACTTAGTTGCCTTTGCCAGAACCTTATCCAAGCTCTTGCCGCTCTTGCTCAGGTAAGAATCGCTGTTGCCGGACAGGGCGCCGGACAGACCGGACTCCTTACCGGACTGGAGCATAACCACCACGATCAGAGCAACGCTGGCAATCACTTCCAAAATTGTCAGAATAATTTTTACAACTTCCATTTTTATACCTCCTGCCGACGGCATATCGGACGCATACCGCAGCTTACACTTTTTCCATACTTTGGATGATAACAACCGGTATTATATCACAGCAATTTGGGAATTTCAAGTATTTGCCCGATATTTTTTCCGATTATTTCGTTACCCAGCTGCCGGTTGCGGCGCAGGTCAGGTATGCGTTGATGAACGGATCTAACGCACCGTCCATAACACTGTTAACATTCGCGGTTTCACAGCCGGTGCGGGTGTCCTTGACCAAGGTGTAGGGCATAAACACATAGTTGCGGATCTGGCTGCCCCACTCGATCTTTTTCTGCACACCCTTAATGTCGGAAATCTTATCCAGATGCTCCCGTTCCTTGATCTCCACCAGCTTACTGCGGAGCATGCGCAGACAGTTCTCCTTGTTCTGGAATTGACTTCTTTCCGTCTGGCAGGCTACCACAATGCCGGTTGCCTTATGAATAAGCCGAACCGCCGAGGAGGTCTTGTTGATGTGCTGGCCGCCTGCGCCGGAGGAACGGAATACCTGCATTTCATAGTCCTCTGCTTTGATCTCCACATCCTGACTGTCGTCCTGAATGTCCGGAATAACTTCAATGGCAGCAAAGGAAGTCTGGCGACGGGCATTGGCATCAAAGGGCGACACCCGAACCAGGCGGTGCACGCCGTTTTCGCCTTTTAAGAAGCCGTAGGCATTTTCACCTTCAATAAGAATATCGGCGGACTTCAGGCCCGCTTCATCGCCCTCCTGATAGTCCATAATCTTATAGGTATAGCCGTGCGCCTCTGCCCAGCGGGTGTACATCCGGTAGAGCATCTGGCACCAGTCCTGCGCCTCGGTACCGCCGGCTCCGGCCTGGAAGGACACCATTGCATTGTTAGCATCATAAGTTCCGGTGAGCAGGGTCTGTAGACGGCAGCGTTCCATATCGCTCTGTAGCTTCTGGTAGCCTTCCTTCAGCTCATCGAGCATAGAATCATCATCCTCTTCCGCCGCCATTTCACAAATGGTCATCAGATCATCCCAGCTGCTGAGCATACCTTCATAATTTGCAATCTTATTTTCTGCAGTTTTGGCTTTCATGACCACCTGCTGGCTCTTTTCCGGGTTATCCCAAAAACCGGGAGCCTCCTGCATTGCCCGCAGACGCTCCAGCTCATTGTTCAGTCCGGCAATATTCAAAGAATCCGCCAAAGCCTCCAAAGCCGGCCGGATCTCTCCCAGCTTCTGCTTGTAGCTGTCAAATTCAATATTCATCGGTTTTACCTTCGTTTCCTATAGGATTCGGTTTATTATAGCCGAATTTTCCCGGTCTGTAAAGAGGAAACGCAAAAACTGTTTTGAAAGCCCCCTATCGGTCGCTGGGGAGTCCGTCGTTTTCACCAAAAATGAAATCGTCCAAATCCATACCGGTATCCGTCGTCTCCGTCATCTTCTCCCCTCCCCTCTGCTTTAAGCGCACTCCTGATACTATATGCCGGCGAATAGAAAAAATTCACCGAAACCAGTTCTGCCTTGACACAAATTTGTTTTTCGGTTACAATTTGCTTTGCACATATCGCTATAGCTCAGCTGGATAGAGCGACCGCCTCCTAAGCGGTAGGTCGGAGGTTCGAATCCTCTTAGCGATGCCAAAAACCCAAGCTCTGAAGGGCTTGGGTTTTTCTTATGGCAAGAAACCGTATTGATTTTCAAAGGAATGTGTGGTAAAGTGAATGAAAACAAGAAACGAGGTTATGTTATGACTACAAAACGACTGCTTGCTCTTTTGCTTTCTTTATCGCTGTGCTTCAGTCTTTTGGCTGGCTGCGGTAAGCAGAACCCTGACCCAAACGACCCGGCTGATACCGGCAACGATACAACTGAGGAGACCGTATGTGCAGAGCATATTGACGCAGACGCAGACGGTGGCTGCGATAACTGCGGTGTAGAAGTGAAGACGGTGTGTCAAGTCCACATGGACTTAGATTATGATAACTACTGCGACAATTGTTATGCGCTTTTAGCTACACCCTGCGAAGCACACGCAGATAACGACAACGACGGCTACTGTGATTACTGTGATGAGTTCCTTGGTTTTGTTTGTTTAGAGCACACCGATGCTAATGCAGACGGCTGCTGCGATAACTGCAGCGGGCCTTACTGAGCAGATCATAAGACCTGCACCCCCGGCTTTTACGCCGGGGGCGCTTGTTTTCTGCACACAGTAAAAAATCCAGCATAAACTGTCCTATAAGCATTGCTGCTTACTAGTTTTTTGTTGGGAGGTATCACAATGTCTGACAAATGTCAGCAGAGTCTGAGCTGCAATCCGGAGGATCTTCGCCAGGCACTGTCCATTCACACACGAAAGATTACAGACAGCTGCCGGGATAAGGACTGCATTGAGGATTTACGGGTCTACTTAACCAAGGGCTCGCAAGCGCTTTTGGACACTGCCGCAGGGGCAAAGGTGCGGTGCGCGGAGCTTCTGTATACCTATATCGATGTAGAGCCGGCGGCTTTTGACCGGAAGCATTACTGTATCGATGTTACCTTCTACTATCGGATATTGGCCGATGCCGTTATCGGCACTTCCCGTCCGGCTTCCCTTTACGGGCTTGCCGTATTCTCCAAGCGGGCAGTTTTGTGCGGAGAGGAAAGCAAGGCACACATTTACACCAGCAACACCCGGCTGTATGCTCCGGACGGTTTAAGCCGCTGCACCGCCAATCTGCCCACCGCCGTGGTGGAGGTGCTGGACCCTATGGTCCTCAGCTCCAAGGTTTTGGAGGTTTGCCAATGTCAGGGCGAAACTCCCGTAACCCAAATCCCCCAAAGCATTTGCAGTCTGTTTGACGATGAGCTGGTGATTTGCGGGGAAAGCCGCCGTTTGTTTGTAACCTTAGGTCAATTCTCCATTATCCGACTGGAACGGGACGCACAGCTGATCGTGCCGGTGCTGGACTACAGCATCCCCACCAAAGAATGCTGCGACTCCCCCGGCTGCACCGAAGATCCCTGCGAGATGTTCTCCCGGATTCCCTTCCCGGAGGCCCAATTTGCACCCCGGGACTGCGACAGACAGCAAGATCCCTGCGATTGCTACACCACAACCGCATGTGAATAAAAAATAGCCGGAGAATTTTCATTCTCCGGCTATTATTTATCGAATGACCCGTACCCGGGCAACGCCCTCCAGCTTGGCAAGGTCCTCAGCCACGCCTTCCGGTGTGGGTTCATCCAAATCCAGCATCGTGCAGGCGTACTCTCCCTTGCTTCGGTTGAGCATATCGGAAATGTTGATATTATAGCTTGCCACAACCGTGGTAAACCGGCTGATGGTATTGGGGATATTCTTATGCAGTACCACCAGACGACCGGGCTTGGTGCAAATACCCATATCACAGGCAGGGAAATTGACAGAATTCTTGATGTTGCCGTTTTCCAGATAATCCATTACCTGCCGAACCGCCATTTTGGCGCAGTTGTCTTCGGATTCTTCCGTGGATGCGCCCAAATGAGGAATGGCGACCACGCCCTGCATACCGGCCGTTTTATCGTTGGGGAAATCGGTTACATACCGCTTGACCTTACCACTGGCCAGCGCCTTTTCCAGCGCATCGTCATCCACCAGCTTATCCCGGGCAAAGTTCAGAAGAATAACACCGTCTTTCATTTTCCCCAGGGTTACTTCGTTGATCATATGCTTGGTATCATCCAGCAGCGGAACGTGCAGAGAGATAATATCGCAGTTTTCGTAAATCTCTTCCCGGGTTTTCACCGGAACGATTTTACTGTCCAGATGCCAGGCAGCGCTGATGGAGATATAGGGATCGCAGCCGTAAACCTCCATGCCCAGATTGATGGCAGCATTTGCCAGAATGCCGCCGATTGCGCCCAAGCCGATAACGCCCAGCTTCTTGTTCATCAGCTCCGTGCCGGCAAACTGGGACTTGCCCTTTTCCACCTTTTTGGCTACATCGCCCTCATCCTTAATGGACTGCACCCACTGCACACCGCCGATGACATCCCGGCTGCCCAAAAGCATACCGCAAATTGCCATTTCCTTAACACCGTTGGCATTGGCGCCGGGGGTGTTGAATACCACGATGCCCTGCTGGGCGCAGCGGTCCAGAGGGATATTGTTGACACCGGCGCCGGCGCGAGCCACTGCCAGCAAGTTCTCCGGCAGTTCCATATCGTGCATCGCGGCGCTGCGCACCAAAATTGCCTCAGCCTCGGAAATATTATCTGTAGAACGGTAATCCTCTGTCCAAAGAGCAGTGCCCTTGGGGGAAATTTGGTTCATATAATGTACCTTATGCATATATTTCATCCTTCCTCAAATAAATGGTCCAATAAACGGTAGCCCTCCGGCTGATAGATACCGGTGGCAGAAGCGTCTTTTTCACTGTAGCGCCCCAGAGATTTTCTCTGGCGGGTACTGTCATATAATATGTAGGGAACCGGGTCTGCTGTGTGGGTCCGGCAGCGGATGGGCGTTGGGTGATCCGGCAAAATCAAGAGGCGAAAAGCTTCACCCGAGGCCTTCATTGCGGACAAAACCGGACCGACCACCTGACTGTCCAAAGCTTCGATCGCCTGAATTTTATGCTCGACGCTGCCCTGATGCCCCATTTCGTCCGGCGCTTCCACGTGGACATAGGCAAAATCGCAGCCGCCCTTCCGTACCGCATCCACCGCCGCCTGCGCTTTGCCGACATAGTTGGTGTGCAGTCCGCCGGTAGCACCCGGTACATGGATAACCTGCATTCCGGCGCCGGTGGCGATACCCTTTAATAAATCCACCGCAGAGATCATCGCGCCTTTTTTACCGGTCTTTTGGTAAAAGTCTGCCAGCGCCGGTTTCGTTCCGGCACCCCAGAACCACAGACAGTTGGCTTTGTTTTTCCCCTGTTTCTCCCGCTCAATATTGAGTGGATGGTCATTGAGCAATGTAAAGCTTTTTTCCATCATTTCCCGAAAAGCAGAATGCTCCGGCAAATATGGCGTGATTTTCTGACCCAAATGGTCGTGAGGCTGCGCCATATCCAGCACCTTTCCATTTTTCCAAACCAGAATATGGCGGTAACTGGTGCCGGTGTAGAACCCAAATTCCTCTGTGGTCAGGTTCTGCCGAACGACCTCCATCAGCACATCGGCATCCTCGGTGGAAATTTCGGAGGCACTGTGATCCAAAATTGTTTTTTCGGCAAATGCCTCTTCCTGGGTAACCGTAACCAGATTGCAGCGAAAAATCACATCCGAAGCCTCTGTCGCCACACCTACACTCAGCGCTTCCAACGGGGAACGTCCGGAGTAGTACATTGCAGGATCATAACCCAACACTGCCAGATTTGCCACATCGCTGCCCGGCTTCATTCCGTCGGGAACCGTTTTGACAAGGCCCAGCTCTCCCTGCCCAGCCAAAAGGTCCATATAGGGCGTATATGCATATTCCAGCGGCGTTTTTCCGTCCAACCGGGACAGCGGTTCATCCGCCATACCGTCGCCGAGAATGACTATGTATTTCACCGAAAAGCCCCCTTTTGATATGTCCGTCTGTGGCAAACAATTGTGTTTATAACATAGTATCACTTTCTGCATCAAATTACAATATGAAAAATTGGATGATTTTTTTCATTTTTTCAGCGTTTTTTCGTCAAATTTGTATGATAATTTCAAAAGCTTCCTCAATACAAGGAAAAGCCGAAGAGCTGCAGCTCTTCGGCTTTATTGTTTTACGATTTCGGAACTGTCATATCCGCATCCGTCAGGGTTTCGCCTGCCAGAACCTTATTGACCAGCGTGGAGGCGTAGGCAACCACATTCTCGTGGGGATACATAACATAAGCTTTGTGTCCGGGAGAAGAGTAGTTGGTAGCGCTGCCGCCAGAGCCGGTAACCGCGAAGCTCTGAACATTCCACTCTGCCATATCCGAAAGCTGCATCTTCACCAACAAACTGATGTCCTCGGAAGAAACATCTGTAACGAACATACCCTTCAGGCTGTCCAGGATTTTGGAATACTTGGAGATAATGGTCTTGCCGGAAGTCAGCTTCTCGATTAAGGCCTTAATTACCTTCATCTGGTTCTTGCCACGACCGTTATCACCGCCGGAAACGTGGTAGCGCTCCCGTACCAAATCCAGTGCCTGAGAGCCGTTAAGGGTATTCTCGCCCTTCTTGATATGGGTTTCACGGGCGGTAAAGGATTTGTCCGAATAAATAGTTACGCCGCCTACAGCATCGATCAAGGTCTCAAAACCGGTAAAGTTGATCTGGGCGTGGTAGTCTACCTCCAGATCGTACAAGTCTCCCAAAGCTTCCATAGAGTTGCGTACACCATACAGGCCACAGTGGGTCAGCTTATCCAGTGCGCCGTCGCCAACCGGGTTGGGAACATAATAATCTCTGGGAGTATTCAGCAGCAGAATTTGCTTGGTAACCGGGTTGACAACAACCAAAATGTTTACATCGCTGCGGCTGATTTTCAGCTTTTGATTCCGGGTATCGGAGCCGCTGATGTAAACAATAAAGGGGCGCTCGGTGATATCCTTTACTTCCTCCACTGTTTCCTGGGTGGTCGTTTCTGTGGTAGCTTCCAGCTCCTTCAGCGGCATTTCGTGCAGAATTCTTGCCTTCTGGGTGAAATCTTCGTACCCCTCCTCTTCCATCATCAGGGTTACCGCCGCACCGTTAATGATCAGCGCATCCACCCGCTCGTCAAACAGCGCATCTGCCAAATCGGTAGCCTTTGCATACTGAGCAACCACAACCTCTGTGTTGGTTGCTTCCCCAATTGCCAGAATTACCTGCTGGGTGTGATCCACATCGTAATTTTCAAGGATTGCAAAGCTGTAGTCCTTTGTATCCGCTAAGGTCTGGGCAGGGTCATCCTTCCGGACAAACACATACATATTCCGAACATTGGTAACTTCTTCGCCGGTTACCGCGTGAATGGTCTGATACGCATCCACAGCCAGCTTGGCAGCCAAGCCACAGCCGCAGACAATCAGCAGAGCCAATACACAGGCAATGATCCGCCGGGCAGTTCCTACAGGCTTTTTGAACCGTAAGAACATCATGAGCGCCGTGAGCATCACAAGCAATACCAGCACCAGCACCAAAATCACAATATACTGGTCCGGGAGCAGGTTCAGACGCACCACCAGTACAGCAGTCAGAGCCTCTGCGATTACCTGCAGCGCAAGAAAAACAATCGATATAATCAGTAGTGGTAAATTCTTTTTCATTCTATTTAACCTCATTCATTCCGCTTCGCCTGAAAGTATACTACTTTGTGGCATAAAAGTCAACAAACCGCCATTTTAGCGCGCGTCTGCCAGTTCCTTCAGCACCGGCGCCAGATCGGTTTCCTCCCAAGGAAGACCCGCTACGCCAAAATGCCCGTTCCGGGCGGTTTTGCCATAGATGGGATTACGCAAATTCAGCTTACGAATAATGCCTGCCGGAGTCAAATCGCAGGTTCTCCGCAAAAGTGCGGTGAGCGTTTCATCCGGCAGCTTACCGGTACCGTAGCTGTCCACCCGGACAGACACAGGCTCAGCAACGCCAATGGCATAAGCCAGCTGCACCTGCACCTGCTCTGCCAGACCGGCAGCCACCAGATTTTTCGCCATATACCGTGCCATATAAGCGCCGGAACGGTCAACCTTGGTGGGGTCCTTGCCGGAGAATGCGCCGCCACCGTGGGAGAAGTAGCCGCCGTAAGTATCCACGATAATCTTTCTGCCGGTAAGACCCGTATCCCCGTCCGGTCCGCCGATCACAAACTTGCCGGTGGGGTTAATGTGAATATTGGAAACATCCGCAACATCAAAGCCGTACTGCTTCAGAACCGGTGCGATCACACCTTCCCGGATATAGCGGCGCAATTCACTGATTTCAAAATCCTCTGTGTGCATAACCGACACCACAACAGTATCAATACCAACTACCCTGCCCTGCTCATCAAATTCTACAGATACTTGGGTCTTTCCGTCCGGACGGAGCAAGTCGTTGCTTTCTACGCATTGGGTCAGCCGATTGCTCAGCGCCCGGGAAAGGGCTGCCGGCAGAGGCATTAACTCAGGCGTCTGGGTGCAAGCGCCGCCAAACATCATACCCTGATCGCCGGCACCGCCCACCTCATCATTGGTGCCCATGGCGATATCTGCCGACTGGGTATGGACCTTGCAGAGGATTTCTGCTGTTTCGGCGCAGAAGCCGGCGTTCTTGTGGGTATAGCCGATATCCGCAATCACCTTCCGCGCTACCGCTTCATAATCCACCTTTGCTTTGGTGGTGATTTCTCCGCAAATCACGCAAAAATCCGTGGTAACCATCACCTCACAGGCTACACGGGAATTGGGGTCCTGGGCAAGGCAGGCATCCAGAATCGCGTCCGAGATATTATCCGCCACCTTATCCGGATGACCGCAGGTTACACACTCCGAAGTAAACAATCTCTTTTCCATAAAATTCCTTTCACGCAAATAAAATACCGCACACCGAGGAAATCCGATGTGCGTTAATCGAATCCTCATCTTTCGTTGCCGCCGGATTTGGCACCTTGAATAAACAGGTTGCCGGGTTTCATCGGGCCGTTCCCTCCACCGCTCTTGATAAGGCTAGTATGCAGTTCCAGTTTATTTTACTCGTTTTTTCGGGAAAGTCAATATTTTTTTGCGCTTTTGGGAAGAAAAATTCACAATTCCCGCCTAGACTTTTGGAATAAAAGCTGATATCATAAAGAAAAACCGTTAGGAGATGAAACCATTGGCCAGTTTGCGATCCAAATTTGAGCGTTTTTGCTACCGGCATCGAGATAAGGGTATTCCCAATCTGATGCTGTACATCACCTTAGGCAGCGCCATCGTTTACATTTTAAGCATGTTTGACCAAAGCTACACCTTGTATTTGGCGCTGTGCTTTGACCGGGCAGCCGTTTTGCAGGGTCAGGTCTGGCGGCTGTTTACCTATGTGTTCACCTTTGATGCCGGGCATATTCTGATTACCGCTATCGTCCTGTTCTTGTATTATTCTCTGGGCAAGACAATTGAAGCGGTTTGGGGTACTTTCCGGTTTAATCTATTTTATTTTTCCGGTGTAATCCTGATGGATGTGTTCTGCCTGATTTTTGACGGCGCTGCAACTACTAGCTATTTGAATTTAAGCTTGTTCCTGGCCTATGCCACGATGTTTCCCCAGGAGCAATTCCTCGTTTTGTATATCATCCCGGTGAAAGCCTGGATTTTGGGTCTGCTTGATTTGGTGATTACTGTTATTGATGTGATCTCTCTGACTGCCCTGGGATTATTCCCCTTCAGTCTGTTTCCACTGGTGGCAATCGGAAACTATTTTCTGTTTTTCGAAAAAGATGTTGTCAACATCATTCCCCTGTCCTGGCGCACAAAGCGGATTCACAAAAAAGCCAACAGCCAGCAGCGCCCCATTGTCTACCGCCCAGTCCAGAAGCAGGAAAGCTACACTCACCGGTGTACCGTCTGCGGCCGTACTGACGCATCTAATCCGGAGCTGGAGTTCCGGTACTGCTCCCGGTGCAAGGGCTATTTCTGCTACTGTCAAGAGCATATCAACAACCACACCCACGTCGAGTAAAAGGAAAGGCAGCACTCTTACGAGTGCTGCCTTTAATTGTTTACCCTGTGATGGCAGTCCGGTGTGTTATGGTTCATAGGAAGAAACGTATATCCGTTTTCCAGGCCCCATACGATAATCCGTTCCACCGCATCCACGCTGAACCCCTTAATATCGTGCTGCAGCACAACGGCGTTTTGTTTTTCCCGGATACCGGAAATCACATTTCGGTATACTTCCTCCGCGGTTTTGGCGCCGCCAGCATCGTTACTGTCCACATTCCAGTCAAAATATCGGAAGCCTCTTTCCTCCACGACCTTTGTCAGTTGGGTCATAATTCCCTTGCAGTATTTTTTGCTGACGGTATTGGAGCTTCCGCCGGGAAAACGCAACAGCATACTTTCCGTTCCGGTCTGCTCTCGGATGATTGCCTGGATTGCCTCCAGGTCCTGAAAATAGGCATCCACGCCGGTATAAATTTGGCTGTATTTGTGGGTATTGGTGTGGATGGCCACGGTATGACCTTCCCGATACGCCTGCCCAATGTAAGAATTGTATTTCGGTTGGTTGGTTACAAAGAAGGTTGCCTTTACATTGTAACTGCGCAGTATCTCCAGCAGCCGCTCCGTATGCTTTCCGGGGCCGTCGTCAAAGGTCAGGTAAATCACCTTTCCATCGGTTATTTGATCACCGTTGGGATTATTCTGCAGTTCAATAACCGTTATTTTCCGGATCGCCGCAGCAAAGTTTCCTTCCTCATCCTGCACTGAATATCTCACCGTGTACACACCGGGCTTTTCCATATCCGGCAAGCCGGATACAGTAACCTTCTCGCTGATATTCCTACCCTGTTTGTCCGCCGCAAGAAAACCCGGTTCTTCATACTGCTGCCCTGTCCGCAGGGTCATATAGCGGTTTCCGTCTAACAGGAGCATTGGATAATTCAAAGAATCCCCTGCTATTCTGCGCTCAACCGTGGTCGTATTACCGGAGCTATCCGAAACCGTGTAGATCACCGTTTCTCCGGTATCCGTCCGGTGTACCTTATCGGTTATGTCCTGGTCGTAATTATCGATGGCGATAAAGCCGTCTTCCCGGTAAGCCTCACCGGGCAGCGTCTGGGAATTGGGATCTTGTACCAGAATGATCTCCGGCGCTTCCGTATCCACCACCCTTACCAGGCGGTAATCCGTTGCCGTATATCCGTCGTATTGTGCCTGGTATTTCAGAAGATAGCTCCCTAATTTTTGGGTGTCCACCGCGCCTTCGGTTGTAACCGGTACACCCGTTTTTACGCCGTTATCCAAATAAATGGCGCTGCAGCCGGGCTCTGTGTACGCCTGCCCAAACTCCACCGTTACAACCCGCTCCTGCTCCAAAGAAAGCTGTAACGTTCCGGTGTTCTCCTGTGCTTTACAGCCGGTTGCCAAACCGGTAAGCAAAAGAAAGCCAGCAAAAAATAAATTCCAATATCTTTTTCTACACATTTTCTGTTTCCTGTTTTCATACGGAAAGAAAGGCGTGCTGCGGCACGCCTTTCCTATTTTCTTTTATACCGGCACATTTCATAGAAAATGCCGTTTTCTTCCCCGGATTGCAAAATTTCCGCCAAATACCACTGAGGGTCTTGGTCCAGATTGGGGAAAAAGGTATCTGATAGGGGCGTGCAATGGACCTTGGTAACATAAGCCGTATCGCACATAGGAAGCATCTGCCTATAGATACTGCCGCCACCAATGACCATTGCCCGGTCGGCGCTCTTGGCAAGCTCTGCCGCTTCCTCCGGACTGTGGCACACCTGAAAACCGGGAATTTCTCCTTGAGAACGGGTCAGCGCCACATTGACTCGTCCCGGCAGCGGTTTTTGTCCGGGAAAATCCTCGATAGTGCGGCGGCCCACAATCACCATCGCGCCTTTGGTGATCTCCCGGAAAAACTTCCGATCCGCCGACAAAGCAACCGGCTGGGTACCGCCACGACCAATTCCCCAATCATCATATACTGCTACAACTAATTCCATACATTTCCTCAAATCGCCATAGGAATTTCAAAGTCGAAGGGGTGGAACTGATAATCTTCCACAGTAAAGCTGTTTTTCGTAAAGTCATAGAAATCCGTTACGCTGGGATCCAGGGTTACCTTGGGTGCCGGATAACCTTCTTTTTCCAGCATTGCCTTTACGGCAGGAATATGCCGGTCGTAAATATGGCAGTCTGCGATCACGTGTACCAGCTCGCCGGCTTCCAGACCGGAAACCTGGGCGATCATCATCACCAGCATCGCATACTGACACACATTCCAGTTATTGGCAGTCAGCATATCCTGAGAGCGCTGATGAAGGATCGCATTCAGGGTATTTCCGGTAACATTAAAGGTCATGGAATAGGCGCAGGGGTACAGGTTCATCTCGTGCAGATCCTCGAAATTATAAATATTCGTCAGGATACGGCGGGAAGCCGGATTGTGCTTTAAGTCATACAAAACCCGGTCCACCTGATCAAACATGCCCTCTTTATACTGATGCTTGATGCCCAGCTGATAGCCGTAGGCCTTGCCGATGGTGCCATCCTCGCCTGCCCATTCGTCCCACACATGGCTGCCCAGATCTTCAATGCGGTTGGACTTTTTCTGCCAGATCCACAGAAGCTCATCCAGAGCGCTCTTCCAGTAGGTACGCCGCAGAGTCATCAAGGGAAACTCTTCTTTCAGATTGTAGCGGTTGACTACACCAAACTTCTTAACCGTGTGCGCCGGTACGCCGTCTGCCCATTTGGGACGCACTTCCAGATCCGTATCATAAAATCCGTTTTCTAAGATATCCAGGCACGTTGCGCGATAAATTTCGTCCGCTCTGCTCACAGCGTTATCCCTCCCGGTTTATTTTTAGACATTATAACACACCCTGCTTCAAATTACCACAAAAATCTACGAAACTTTTTGATAGTAGTCAGCACTGAGCAAAAGGTTACTGATGTGGATATACCGCCGGGACAGCTCTGCCATTTCCTGCAGCCATTTTTCCTCCAGCCCCCGGTCCTTTTCATTTTGAATAACGGAGGTTTTTCCGTTGGCATCCACCGTACATACCACACCGTCGCAGATCCAGCTTCCGTCAGGAAACAGTGCATAGCCTGCATAGCTCGGGTCAAACGCATCCTGACCCAGATAGGAATAGGGGCTGTCAATACCCAGAAGATTGAGTACGGTGGGCAGAAAATCCGAAGTGTTCAGGGTCTTGTCCACCTGCATCGGCTCTGCATCAGCAGACCATACAAAGAACGGTGTCCGCTCCAAAAGGATGGGATCCTCTACCCCGGAAAGGGCCAGCAGCTCTTCCTCATTTTTGAAACCGTAGGTATAGTGGTCGGTTACACCGATGATGACGGTGTTTTCCAACTGACCGTTCGCTTCCAGCTCCTGCAAAAGCCGGGCAAAGAGATCATCTACCAGCTTTGCCTTTACCCGGGCGCAGTTTTCCTCCTCGGAGGCATACTTGTTCCGATACTGGGGATATTGCTTCAAGGCATAATGGCTTAAAACCTCGTTGTATTTATAGCTTAAATGGGCAGATCGGGTGATGATGGTATTAAAGCTTTTGCTGTCCCGGAAGAAAAGCTGGGACAGCTCCGGAATGTCAAACAACAAGCAATCGTCATACAGCCGGTTTTTGTCCTGCTCATAATCGGCATAGCAGTTATACTGACGGTAGCCCATTGCCGGCTCAAATACGCCCCGGCTGTAAAAATCCGGTGTGTTGTAGTGAAATACCTCTGCCGTATAGCCGCCGTCTGTCAGCTGAGAAGCGATGGATTGGCTGAAATCATTGGTAACATAATCAAACACATAGGCGCCGGTTGTGGGCAGGTAAATGCCGGTGTTGATGCAAAATTCCGTGTTGATGGTTCTTGCCGTGCCGAAGCCCGGTGTGTAAAAATCCGTAAAAGTAATTCCCTGCTCCATCAATTGGCAAATGGTGGGCGTATCTTCTTGGGTGAGCATCCAGTCATCCATCGATTCCATTAAAACCAGGACCACATTTTTTCCTGCAAAAGCGCCGGTCATTTCATTGGCGCCGGATGTGCTCCGCTTTGAAAAATGCTCCTCTATTTCCCGGGTCTGTTCCTGAAGCTGCTGCCGGTAGCCTGGGGTCAGAGGGTATAGCTGGTGTACCCAGATATCCCGAAAGGTAAGTTGGTAGATACCGCAGATGCGGTAGACATTTTCTGCATCGTACATCGTATGATAGGTTGCCCGATAGGAAGAGGACTGGGCATACTCGGAACGGGTGCCCCACACCTGCAAATCCCGCAAAAATACCAGTTCCGGTAAAAAAGCCAGCATCAAGGCCGCCGCTACACCTGCCAGCAAGCAAGGCATTTTAGAAAACCAGTCCCGGTTGCCCTTGGGAAAATATCGGACGACGACACCGCCCAAAGCCAGCAGTATAGCGCCGCCGACCCACCAAAGCGCCGGGAACGCGCCCAGCACATCTCCCAAATACCCCACGCCTTCTCCGGCGTAGAAAATTTCCGAAAGCCACAGAAGTCTACTAAAAACACTGTGATAGCCGATTTGCGCTAAGGTCCATACAAGAGAAACATAATAAGTGATCCCAAAGAAAATCCGTCCTGCCAACCGGGGCAGCAGCAGCGCGATTGCCGCCAAAAGCACTGCCCAGCAGCCACCGAACGCCAGAGCATAGGCATTTCCCGGCATCAGTGTCAGCAGCGCCAAAACCTCCACAAGAAAATACGCTGATGCAAGCAGCAGCAACCTGCCTAAAAAGCGGGCAGCAGTAAACCATATTCCTTTGTACGAATGTTGCATAATTCTCGCCTCCAGCTATGGCTTATCACAGTTTCCCCGCAAAACCGGTCAGATTTGTGGAGTAAAGGGATTTTTATTTCTAACAGAATACCACATTCGCAGAAAAATGTCTACAAAAAAGACCTGCCCCGGGTATCACCCAAGGGCAGGGTTTCTTTTACAAAAACTGCCGGATATCCACCGTCAGTTTTTCCTCCAAATTAATGAGCCGTTTGGTAACATCCTTGGAAACCTCGTCGGCTGCCTCATATTGGTTGAGGTAGCGATTTAAGGACTTTACGCCCATATTGCAGCCATCGGTCATCAGATCCGCCACGGTAGCATCCGTTTCCTCCAAACCCAGCTTTACATTGGTTTTCATCCAGGACATGCTCTTGGCAATGGGGTTAGGCGCTTTGCCTTGATCCTGGTATTTGCTCAGCAGCGAATGAACCTCTGTTCCCAGCTTATCATGCTCATCCTTGCAATCGTCCAACAGCTTTTTCAGCTTATCCGAACGGACGCGCGGCAACACATCCTCTATGGAAGATGTCCCCATTCGGATGCCGGCATCACACTCCCGCAGAAGCTTAATGGTATCACTTTCGATCATTGCTCTCACCCTTTCCGTAGATATCAAAAACAGTATGCCCTGACCTGGGAATTTCAATCCTGAAACCTGCAAAATTTCTTGCTGCTTTATTTCATTTTTGTATTGAAAAAGCAAAGAAAAAATGATAGGATAAGGTAGAGATGATAAAGGAACATTCTGCGATGAAACGAAAAGTATTTTATTCCGCCGCCATATTGCTTTTTGCGACGCTTTTTTTGGTTTCCGGCTATAACCTGATCAAGGTTTGGTCTGAATATGCCCAGGCAGATGCCCTCAACAAAGAACTGCAAAAGCAATACGTGCAGCATAACAGCATTCCAGGCAGCACAAACACCGCTTCCCCGGAAATTGCACAAAAAAGCAAAGCGCCGATCCAAGTGGATTTTGATGCATTGCTGAAAGAAAACGAAGATATTGTAGGCTGGCTGTACCTGCCGAACTCCCCTGTAAATTATCCGGTGGTACAAGCAGAGGACAACAACAAGTATCTCCGCCGGGACTTAAAGGGCAAGTATCTTTCCGCAGGAACACTGTTTGTGGATTATCGGAACGACCCCATCGGAACAGACCGAAACTACATAATATACGGCCACAATATGAAAAACGGCTCGATGTTCCACTGTCTTACCAATTACAAAAAGCAGTCCTATTATGACGAACACCCGGTTTTTTATTTCCTTACACCGGATGCAACTTATGAAGTCCCGCTTGTTGCCGCGGTAACAGTTCCCAGCGATGGAAACATATACGCTCCCAACCCGGATGACGCAACCATTGCGGACATCCTGGCAAGCTCCTCATTCCAAGGTAATGTGGAAATTACCGACGATGATTGCCTGATTACCTTCTCTACCTGTTCTTACGAATACGAAGAAGCCCGGTACATTGTCATCGGAAAAATGATAAAACAGTAACGTAAACAACAGCCCTGCGATGCTTCAAATCGTAATATGCAAAAGGAGGTCTTTTTTATGAAGCAAAGTAAACACATCGGACTGCGCCTGTTATGTCTGGCACTGGCAGCGGTTATGGTTTTGGGTATGCTGCCCAGAACACCCCTAACCGCCAGCGCCGCAGGCAACTATACTTATGAAGGAGGCGCCGGCAATAAGGTGGCGGACCTGGATACCTCCGGTCTGTACGCCTCCGCATTGGGCGACAACACCTCCACCGAATACGCCGGACGAATCTGGACGGACAAGTCCGTTTTCACCGGCGATGTAACCTTCGACACCTTTGGTGGCGGCAAGAGCACCATCAAGCTCAATGAAAATAAAACCGGTGAAGATTTCCTGGTGGCCTACTCTGCCCTGGCAACCTCCGAAGCCGTTACCGGACAGACCCAGGCACCGGTGGATGTGGTGTTCATCATCGACATTTCCGGTTCTATGAGCAACAATAACAGCAGAATGGACAACGGCCTGAGCCGGATCGCCAACACCGTTGCTGCTGTTAACACCTCCATTGAGACCCTGATGGCAATGAATGAACATACCCGGGTCGCACTGGTAGCGTTCAGCAGCACTGCTGAGATATTACTGCCCCTGGCCCACTATACCAAAAGCGCCAACCGGCCTTTCCTGTCGCTTAACACTACAAAGCCGGGTGAGGATGCAGAGCTGACTGTCCGGGCTGTTTCCAGCAGTGGGAATGTAAACAAAACCCGGGATGTTTCCGGCGGCACCAATATCCAGACGGGTATTCATACCGGTATGAATATTTTGGCAGCCGAAGCCTCTGTTGCCGCGGATGTGGACGGTCAGAGCGTACCCAGAGTTCCCTCTGTTGTGCTCCTTTCCGATGGCGCGCCTACATATTCTTCCGGAAACAGTTGGAGCGAAACAAGTAACTGGTGGGCCCCCCTGAATAACGACAACAACGGACCCGGCGGCAGCGCTTACTACGGAAATGGCTTCAAGGCGTTAATGACCGGCGCATATATGAAAAACGCCATTGATGCCAACTACAACCTGGAAAATGCCAACTACGGCACTACCTTCTACACGATCGGTATGGGCATTTCTGAGCTGGGGAACTACTCCGGTTTCAGGTACACCGGAGAGCAGGACCTTGCCCATATTACCCTGAACCCCGGCACCTTCTGGAATGAAGACAATGATATGGCTGAGGATATTGTGGATGCCTGGACGCGGTACACAAACCAGACACCCGGCTCCAACAGCAATATCACCGTTCAGACCGATTCCAGCGAAACATATACCGTTCGGCATCCTGCTAACGATATTTACACCGCAACCGACAAGGATGCCCTGAAAAACCTGGTGGACTATCACTATGACGCAGACAATGCTTCGGCAGTGAACAGTGTCTTCAGTCAGATCGTCTCCAACATTTCCGTTTCTCGTCCCCAGGTGCCTACCGAGGTGGACGGCTCTGACCCGATCACCAGCGGCTACATCACCTACACCGACCCCATCGGCGAATATATGGAGGTCAAGGATGTTAAGGCGATCCTCTATGCCGGCGAAACCTTTACTGTCAAGAATGTTGCCACCAGCGGCAGCACCACGACCTACACCTTTGCCGGCACAATTGACAGCCCGGTTTACGGTCATCAGGAAATCGGTAATATTCAGATTTTCGTAACAGAAGAGAACGGCAAGCAGACCTTGACCGTAAAGATTCCCGCAGCGGTTATCCCTCTGCGTATCAATGAGATCGAGCTGAACTCCGACGATACCGTAAAAACCCACACCAATAACGGTGCATTCCCCGCCAGAGTGATTTACTCCGTGGGTCTGCAGTCTGAAATCGTCAAGAAGTCTGACAGCGGTGAAGTTTACATTGACCGGTCCAAGCTCTCCGGAGAATATCTGGCAGCCAACACCAACGCCGACGGCTCTGTGAATTTCTACAGCAACCTGTATACCGGCACCAATGATAAGGTCAACGGAAACACCGTAGGCAATGCAATGGTGAACTTTGAGCCCAGCCATTCCAATAAGTTCTACTATATCCTCTCGGATATGCCCATCTACAAGGACGCCGCCTTTACCCAACTGGTTGCCTCCACAGGAGATCTGGACACTGACCTTGCCGACGGCACTACTTACTACTACAAAGACCAGCACTATCACGGAAGCTCTGTGGAAATCACAGCCGTTGCCCGTACCGGCGCACAGCTGAAGCGTACTGATATTACTGTCGGCACAGACGGTAACCTGTATCGGGCAGAAGGCTCTCCCAGACTAAACCGTATTTTGGTCTTCGAGGGCACAAAAACCCTGAACAGAACACAGACTGCCGAGGACTTCTATGCACCCGCCTTCCACGACGCGACCGGTGGAACCGGCTATGACGGCCACTTCGATATCTACCAGGGCAACAACGGCCGCTTAAGTGTCATCTCCGGCGGCAACCTGCGGATCACCAAGACAGTAACCGCAGGTGATGGTCTGACTGCCCCGGATAAGGATTTCCAATTCAAAATCGACCTGGACGGCGCGAATGTTAACCAGGGCGTTTACGACTATGCGGTGCAGGATGCTGCCGGTACGACTATCCGCACCGGAACCATATCCCAAGCCAATAACACCATTACCCTAAAAGGCGGTCAGAGCGCAATTATTGCCGGTCTGTCTCCCGCCACTACCTATGAAGTTACGGAAGAAGCTGTCGATGGCTTTGCCACAGCGGTTTCCGGTGATACCGGCACCATTACCGCCGGCAACACCAGTGTAGCCGCCTTCACCAACACTTACAATGTAACCCCCATCACCTTCCCGGAAAATGAAATGATCACCGGAACAAAGGTGCTGAAGGGTCGAAGCTGGGTAGGCGGAGATGATTCCTTCACCTTCTATATCCGTCCTTACAACAATGCACCCCTGCCGGCAGGCTACAATGCCAGCACCGGTATCACAGTAAGCCAGCCGACCACCACTATTGGCACGGACGATGCTGCTGTCTTTAGCTTTGGTACCATCAACTTTACCGCCCCGGGCACATACCGCTATACCATTATGGAAAAAGAGCCAGAAAATAACGAGTACCTACCCGGTATGTCCTACTCCAGAGCCCTTTTCCGCCTGGTGGTTACGATCGTGGATAACGGTGATGGTACGCTTTCCATTGCCTCTACCGATCTGCAAAGACTGTATACAGATAACGGCGATGCGCTGTTTACCTATGTAAACAATGAAATTGTAATGAACAGCGGCGAAGAGGGTCAGGACGCCATCGTATTTGTCAACACCTTTAACGCTCAAGATGTTGTCCGCGTTCCCGTAGCGCTGAAGGATTACACCGACCTGTCCGGCGAAAACCCGCTGGTATCCGGTATGTTTGAATTCAAGCTGGAGGCCTTGGGTATCGTAGAAGGCGGCGTTCTGCAAAGCAATACGGCAGACCAAGCTCCGATGCCCGCCGGCGCTGTAAACAACGCCATTATCACCAGCAACGAAGGTCATAACATCACCTTCCCCGGCGTTGCCTTTACCCAGGCGCACGTGCTGAACAACCAACCCACAATCTATCAGTACAAAATGACCGAGGTCATCCCCAACAACCGGGTAAACGGTATGACTTATGATGACAGCGAATTTATCATCAACGTTACCGTTTCCATCGACCCAGCCAGCGGTCTGGTCGTTGACGCGGTATATCCGGAGAATGTGCGTATTGCCACCTTCCGCAATTCCTATGAAAAAGAACCTGCCACAGCGCAGATCAACGGCACAAAGACCTTAAACGGCAGAGATATGAAGCAAGGTGAGAGCTTTGCCTTTACCCTCACCCCGAATACCGCCACTTCCAATGCCATTACTGCAGGCGATGTGGTCGTACCTTCCTACAATGCAGCCGTTTCCGGAGCCAGCGATGGCGCTGCCAAGGGCTTTGCTTTCGAGAATCTGGTGTTCAAGAAATCCGGCACCTACATCTTCACTGTTGCCGAAACTGCAGGCTCTGCCGCCGGTGTAACCTACGATGATACCGTATATACTGTTACGGTTGTGGTTCACGATAACGACAACGACGGCGTACTTACCGCAGGTGTTACCTACAGCCACGGCAAAACCGCAGCAGAATTTGTCAACACCTATTCTTCCAGCTTTAACGGAACGCCCGTCAGCCTGTCCGGCTCCAAGGAGCTGACAGGAAAGAGCCTGCTGGCCGGCGCTTTCTTCTTCAAGGTGGAGCGCTACGAAAATGGCACCAAGGTAGGCGAAGGCTTTGTTACCCACAGTGCAGATGAGACGCCGGATGCAACCGGCACCTATCAGGGTTCCGTCAAGCTCCTCGATGGCATCACCTTTGATAAGCCCGGCACTTACCGGTATATCATCACTGAGCAGCTGCCCATGACACCTGTCCATGGCACTACCTATGACCAAACAAAATTCCGTTATACGGTTGTTGTAACCGACGACTTAAACGGCAATCTGGTGGTCAGCTCCACAGACCTGGAAAAGCAGGAGGGCAGCAATTGGGTAGACGCAGAAGCAGTCGTCTTCAAGAACGATTATGTTCCCACACCTGCCACCGCTACCCTGCCCCTGATCAACAAGGTGATTAGCGGCGACCGGGACGGTGGACTGAAGGCTGGCGAATTTGAATTCCAGCTGAGTGTTCTTTCCGCCACGGCGGCAGACGGCATCACCCTGCCTGCCACCACCAAGGTTTCCAATGCGGCAAACGGCAGCATTGTGTTCGACGAAATCACCTTCACCAAGGCCGGCACATATCAGCTGCTGATTCAGGAGGTTGTTCCTGCTGAAAACAAGGTTCCCGGTATCACCTACAGCACCCAGACATTGATTGCCCAATATCGGGTAACCGATGACCGGATCGGCACGCTGACCGCTGTTTTGGAAGGCTTCATCGGCGGCGACAGCATCGTCAACCTGTATAAGGCTGCACCGGCTGAAGCAGAAATGGAAATCGGTAAGAGCTTCACCGGTCGTAATAACGACGAGTGGCTCAGCTCCGATGAATTCCAATTCGAAATTGAGCCGGATGCTGATACCAAGACAGCCATTGCAAACGGCGACATCGAGTTTGCCTACGATGCCAATGCCTCTGTGGCGACCCTCACCATTGACAGCAAGGGTGAAACTGTTTCCAAGGTGATCAAGGTGAACAGGATCGGCACTTACCGCTTCACTGTCCGGGAGCTGAGCACCAACATTGCAGGTGTGCAGTATGTTACGGATACCAGCTCTGTGGTGATCACCGCAACCGATGATAGCTTAAATGCCCAAATCAAGGTAGCAGTCGCTGCGGATGAAAAGACAAACATTGCGGTAGCCGGTCAAAATACCGACAAGGTATCGCTTACCTTTACCAACACCTATGCGCCGACCGCAACAGCAGATATTCTTCTGTCTGCCGAAAAGAAGGTTACCACCACCGGTGGCGCTGAATATGATCTGGTAGGCGGTGAATTCAGCTTCACCCTGACCGGCTCCAGCGGCGCACCGATGCCGGCACTGACTACTACCGTAAACGATGCAAATGGCGATGTAACCTTCGGTAGTGTGGCATTCACTCAGCGTGGTGTATATAGCTACACCATCCAGGAGGCGCAAAGCTCTCTGGACGGCATCACCACCGACGGCACTATCTACACCGTAACCGTTACCGTAACAGACAATTATACGGACGGTGAGCTGGAAGCCACTGTGGCAATCACCGCTACCACCGGCACTGCCAGCGCTCCGGCAAACAAGGTAGTGTTTGACAACAAGTATGATCCGACTGAAGTTTCTGCCGTAATCTTTGGCTCCAAGGAGCTGACCGGCGGACACAAGGATTTGGAGGCAGAGGAGTTCGAATTCACTCTGGAGGCAGTAACCGCCGGCGCTCCGATGCCCGCAGAAACCACTGTCAAGAACACCGCAAGCGGTGTCTTCCAGTTTGGTTCTATTACCTATGACACGGTAGGCACTTACACCTACAAGGTTACGGAAAAGAACCTGGGCAAGGACGGCTACACCTACGATGACCGCAGCTTCGAGGTAACCGTTACCGTAACCGACATTAAGAGCGGTGTTCTGCAGGCCAGCGTCAGCGGCGTGGGCACAGTGCAAAACCCGACGATTCAGTTTGTGAACAACTACACCCCCACCACTGCTCAGGTCGTGCTGGGTCTGAACGGTGAAATCGCCAAGGACCTGACAGGCAGAGACCTGAAGGCGGAAGAGTTTGAATTCACAGTAACCGACGGCTCTGTTGTGAAGGCATCCGGTAAGAACGACAAGGACGGCAAGGTCCTGTTCACTCTTGACTTTGACAAGGCCGGCACCTACACCTATCAGATCACCGAAAAGGATAATGACCTGGAAGGTGTTACCTACGATAGCACCGTCTACACCGTAACCATCGTGATCTCGGATGTGGGCGGCCAGCTGAAAGCAGACAGTGTGGTCTACTCCCTGGATAACACTCCGGTAAATGATGTCGTGTTCCACAACACCTACAAGAATCCAGAAATCCCCAAGACCGGCGATGAAACGCAGCTGCAGCTGTGGCTGATCCTGACAATTGTCAGCGCCGGCGCTATGATCGTTCTTCTTGCCGCAAGCAAAAAGAGGGGTCAGGCCAATCGGTAAATCCTAAACCATTAAAAATCCCAATACCCCGGTGGGGTATTGGGATTTTTATCGTTTTCTCGTATAAACACGAACTCTCACAAAATGATGCATCGACTTTGTCGATATGATGTATTGCGCTGTGCGCAATATGATGTAAATTCGCTTCGCTCATTATATAATGCGAAGCGTTCCTTAATGCTGCGAAGCAACACATCGTTAACGAAGTGGCATCATTAGCGTAGCGGCATCATGTTCCCGAAGGGAACGCTTCATTGAAAAACGACAAGTTTCTGTCGAAACTTGTCGTTTTTCATGTCTATGGGCTACAAAAAAGATATTTTTGCCGTTTTCGCGTATGAATTCGAACTCTTACATAGTAATAGGATTTAAAAGATGGCTACTTAATGAATCTTCATATCGAATGCTATTACTTCTTGCGCTTTCTACAGATAGGGCAATTAGTTCCATTTGATCTATCATTCACTTTGGCTTGCCATTCATGACCTTCTTCGCACATCCACCAAACCTTTTTATTGGAGCCTGGTGCAATAATGTTAGGTTCTAAATCTGCATTTTTTGTAGGATGCCATTCTCTTGCCAGCTTGGGATTATTGGTTGCTAAATCATTGTATCCAGGAAGGATTTTTTTGTTAGCGCATATCGGACATCCTCTGCCGTCTGTTCGGCTCGATATCGAAGCCTCCCATTCATGGCCTTTCTCACACATCCACCAAGCCTTTTTGCTAGATCTAGATGCAACCATATTGGGATTTAATTCACCGTTTTTAGTTGGATGCCATTCTTTTGCAACTAGTGGATATTTTGTTTCTAAATCATTATACCCCGAGAGTATTTGTTGATTAGCACACACTGGGCAACCATTGCCTTGTACTCTCCAGTTAACACCAGCTTGCCATTCGTGACCTTTTTCACAAATCCACCACACTCTTTTACCTGAGCCGAAAGTAACCATATCAGGTTTTAATTGCCCGTTTTTTGTAGGATGCCATTCTTGAGCAATTTGCGGATATGTGGATTCAAGACTTTTCGATTTAGTGGTTAAAATATA
>JAZSRR010000001.1:0-30797 GCA_045538605.1 Faecousia sp. | reverse complement strand
AGAGGTAGAGGACTTTGGTCGCGGCTGCCCTGTGGACTATAATGAAAAGGAAAAGCGTTATAACTGGGAGCTGGTATTCTGCGAGATGTATGCCGGCGGCAAGTACGGCGAAAATGGTGAAAACTACGAGTACTCTTTGGGACTAAACGGCCTTGGCTCTTGCGCTACTCAGTATGCCTCGGAGTTTTTTGATGCCACGGTGCGCAGAGACGGCTTCCGCTACGACCTGCACTTTGAAAAGGGCAGAAATAAGGGTGGACTGAAGAAGGAACCCACTGACCGGAAAAAGACCGGCTCCGTATTCCATTGGCGCCCGGATAAGAATGTGTTTACGGACATCAATATTCCGGCAGAATACTACCGGGATGTACTGCGCCGCCAGGCGGTGGTCAATAAGGGTGTTACCTTCAAATTCCGCAATCAGGTTGGCGCCAAATTTGAAACGGAAGAATTCTGCTATGCCGATGGTATCCGTCAGTATGTAGAAGAGCAGGTAGGGGATAACGCCTTCACAATGCCCACCTTCTGGGAAGCGGAACGCAGGGGTCGGGATGCAGAAAACCGCCCGGAAATGAAGCTGAAAATTACCGCTTCTTTCTGTTTTTCCAAACAGGTCAGCCATATTGAGTATTACCACAACTCTTCCTGGCTGGAATACGGCGGCAGTCCGGACCGAGCAGTCCGATCCGGCTTTACAGCAGCCTTTGATAAATACCTGAAGGACAATAATAAGTACACCAAAAACGAAAATAAGATTATTTTCCAGGATATTCAGGACAGTTTGGTGATGGTAACCAACTGCTTCTCCACTATCGGCTGCTTTGAAAATCAAACGAAAAAGTCTGTAAACTCCAAATTCACACAGGAGGCGATGACCGCCTTCTTCAAAGAGCAGCTGAATGTGTGGTTCCAGGAAAACAAGCAGGAAGCTGACCGGGCGGCAGAGCAGATCCTGATCAACAAGCGCTCAAGAGAAAGCGCGGAAAAAACCCGTATCAGCGTAAAGAAGAACCTGTCTGTCAAGGTGGATATTGCCAACCGTGTGCAGAAGTTTGTGGACTGCCGAAGCAAAGATACCAATGTGCGGGAGCTTTATATCGTGGAGGGCGATTCTGCGTTGGGAAGTGTGAAGCTCAGTCGGGACGCAGAGTTCCAGGGTATTATGCCTGTCCGCGGTAAGATTCTCAATTGTCTGAAGGCAGACTACAATAAGATTTTTGCCTCGCCCATTATTACCGATCTGATGAAGGTTTTAGGCTGCGGTGTGGAAATTCAGGGCAAAAAATCCAAGGAGTTGTCTAGCTTTGACATCGACAATCTGCGCTGGAACAAGGTGGTTATTTGTACCGATGCGGATGTGGACGGTTTCCAAATCCGCACCTTGATTTTAACAATGCTCTACCGCCTGTGTCCCACACTAATCCGGGACGGCTATGTGTATATTGCCGAGTCTCCCTTGTTTGAGATCACCTATAAGGATAAGACTTGGTTTGCTTATAATGAGGCAGAGAAAGCCAAAATACTCCGGGAGGATCTGGCGGGGAAAAAGCCCTCTATCCAGCGTTCTAAGGGTCTTGGTGAGAATGATCCGGAGATGATGTGGATGACCACGATGAACCCGGAAACCCGTAGGCTCATTAAGGTGATGCCGGAGGATGCGGAACGGACTTCTTATTATTTTGATGTCCTTCTGGGCGACAACCTGCCGGAGCGTAAGAATTTTATTGCCGATAATGGCTCCAGATATCTGGAACTGGCGGATATTTCGTAAGTGAGGTTCAAAATGGCACGAAAGAAAAAAGAACCCCAGGACAATAAAAGGAAAATCGATACCAGCGCAGTGGTAGGCCTTGTTGGCTCTACCACCGAGCAGGCAATTTCCGAAACCCTGGAAATTAACTATATGCCTTATGCAATGTCCGTGATCGTATCCCGTGCGATTCCGGAGATTGATGGATTTAAGCCGTCCCACCGTAAACTTCTGTACACGATGTACAAGATGGGCTTGCTCAACGGTGGACGCACCAAGTCTGCCAATATCGTGGGTCAGACAATGCGGCTTAACCCCCACGGCGATGCGGCAATTTATGAGACGATGGTCCGTCTTGCCCGGGGCAATGAAACGTTGCTGCACCCCTTTGTGGACTCCAAGGGTAACTTCGGTAAGGTCTACTCCCGGGATATGGCTTATGCTGCCTCCCGTTACACGGAAGCAAAGCTGGAAGGGATTTGCAGCGAGCTGTTCCGGGATATTGACAGCGATACTGTGGATATGGTGGACAACTATGATGCTACAATGAAAGAGCCTGCACTGCTGCCCACCACCTTCCCCAATGTATTGGTCTCTGCCAATCAGGGCATAGCTGTTGGTATGGCAAGCAATATCTGCTCTTTTAACCTGAAGGAAATTTGCGATACCACCATCGCTCTGATGAATAACCCGGATCACGATATTCTGGAGACCCTGCCCGGACCGGATTTTTCCACCGGCGCAGAGCTTTTGTTTGACGAAGCAACCACCCGGGAGATCTATACAACCGGGCGTGGCAGCTTTAAGCTTCGGGCAAAATGGCGTTATGTTAAAGAGGGTAATCTCATTGAGATCTACGAGATTCCCTATTCTACCGCTACGGAAGTCATTATGGACAAGGTGGCGGACCTGATTAAGGCGGGGAAAATCAAAGAGATCAATGATATGCGGGATGAAACCGACCTTGGTGGTCTGAAGCTGACCATCGACCTAAAACGGGGCGCTGACCCGGATAGGCTGATGCAAAAGCTGTTCCGGCTAACTCCCTTGCAGGATAGCTTTGCCTGTAATTTCAATATCCTTATTGCCGGTATGCCCCGGGTTATGGGTATTGGCGAAATCTTGGAGGAATGGACTGCCTGGCGGACGGATTGCGTCAAGCGCCGTTTGTTCTTCCAAATCCAGAAGAAGGAGGACCGTCTGCATCTGCTGAAGGGTCTGGAACGGATCTTGCTGGACATCGATAAAGCCATTGCCATTATTCGGGAAACGGAAATGGAAAATGAAGTCATTCCCAATTTGATGATCGGCTTTGGTATCGATGAGGTTCAGGCAAATTATGTGGCCGAAATTAAGCTGCGGAACATCAATAAGGAGTACATCCTCAAGCAGCTTAAAGCGGTGGACGAATTGGAGAAGGAAATTGCGGACCTGAAGGATACTTTGGGAAGCGCCCGTAAGCTGAAAAATCTGATTATCAAGGAGCTTCAGGAGGTTTCCCAGAAGTACGGTCAGCCTCGTAAGACGGAGATTATCTACGAAGCTGCCCAGATTGAACCGGAGGAGGAAGAGGACGACACACCTGACTATCCTGTAACACTGTTTGTCTCCAAGGCAGGTTATCTGAAAAAGATCACGGCGCAGAGTCTGCGTATGTCCGGTGAGCAAAAGTTTAAGGAAGGGGATAGTTTATCCTTTTCCAGAGAAACTACAAACAAAGCTGAATTGCTGGTGTTTACAGATCAGCATCAGTGCTATAAAACAAAGCTCAGCGAATTTGAAGATTCCAAAGCATCCCTGCTTGGTGATTATCTGCCTCAGAAGCTGGGAATGGATCCGGGAGAAAATGTGCTGCAGGTAATCCTGCCCGGTGATTATAAGGGATTTGTGCTATTCTTCTTTGAAAACGGCAAGGTAGCAAAAGTTCCCTTGTCTGCTTACGAAACGAAAACAAACCGGAAACGACTGACTGGTGCATTCTCGGATAAGAGCCCCTTGAAGACCGCTATGGCGCTGGCGCAGGATGCACAGGTGGCGCTGTATTCATCCGATGGCCGTGTGGCTGTGGTTTCCACTGCCTTGCTGCTTCCCAAGACGACCCGGAACACACAGGGTGTCAGTGTAATGAGCATCAAGAAAAAAGCGGCCCTTCAGTTTGCTGTGTTATTAGAAAACAGCGGTATCACCAACATAAGTCGTTATCGCTGCCGTAGCATTCCCACCGCAGGCGCATTGCTTAAGGAAGAGGATTCTATGGAGAAACAAACAAGCTTTGAAGTTTAGAGGAGGTAACAATGGGAAACAGACGGCAGTTTTTAATCGATATTCTGAAAACTTTTGCAGGCTGTTTCCTGTTCAGCCTGGGATTTAATCTGTTTTTAATTCCCAACAACTTGAATGCCGGCGGTATTTCCGGCTTGGCGATGGTTTTAGTGAGTCTGACAAAGCTGGGAACCGTGGGTTTGGTAACTGCGTTTGTCAATATTCCTTTGTTCGCCCTGGCAGGCTTGAAGGTGGGAAAACGGTTCTTTATCCGTTCTCTTTTCGGAATGTTGTTCAGTTCTATTCTGATTGACTTGCTTTCTGTTCTTCCGCATCCAGAAACAGAGTCCCTTGTAGGTGCTTTATACGGTGGTGTTCTCTGCGGCGTCGGACTGGGTCTTGTTTTTACTGCCGGTGGTTCGACTGGTGGCTCGGACATTGTCGTGCGCCTCTGGAAAATGAAGCATCCCAATGTATCCATCGGTGTTATCGGCATTGTTTTTGATATGGCGGTGGCGGTTCTGACCGGTATTGCTTTCCGGGACCCAAACCGGATGCTTTACAGCGGTGTTGCGATTTTTGTAACCGGACAGGTTGTTGATGCGGTTGTCTACCGTTTTGACTATACCAAGGTGGCACTGATCATCAGCAGGCAGTATGACGCGATCGCCAAGGTGGTAAATGACGAACTGGGTAGAGGCGTAACATATCTGGACGGCTCCGGCTATTACTCTGGGGCGGAAACAAAGGTGGTTTTGACTGCTGTGAAGCGTCATCAGCTGGCAGAGCTGAAAAAATTGGTTGTGAGCATTGATCCGGATGCTTTTATTATTGTACAGGAGGCTCACCAAGTTTTAGGCGACGGCTTTTCCAGACATTCCAAATATTCCCTATAGGAGGTGCGCTGTGAAACGATTGATAGCGATTACGCTGGTGTTATCCACGGCGTTATTGTCCGGCTGCGGCTTTTGGATGGACGGGGATTATTTGTATGTGTCGCCTGTTCAGGGCTATCAGCAGGAGTTGGGAAACCGTGTCATTGAAGTCAGCAGCTACGAAAATCTGAGGGATGCACTGGAAGAGGTCGTTTCTCTTGCTGCTACGGATGTAAAGATGACACTATCCTATTTTGATAGTGATGCGGCAAAAGAACAGGTTGCCTTAGCTGTGGATTATATTACGAAATCCTCTCCTGTTGGTAGTTATGCTGTTGAGGATATCAACTACACCATTATAACCGATCGGGGTGTCTCTGTAGTCGATTTTTCTATTCAATATCGTTATAGCCCCGATCACATTTTAAGCATTAAGAAGGCAAGAACAATGCAGGAAGCAGAGCGATTACTGTACGCTGCTCTGGAAAACCTTGACTCGTCCTTAACAATTTCCGTGGATGCATTTGAGGAGACGGATTTTTCTCTATTGGTGCAGCGATATGCTGACGCTTACCCGGATATTATAATGGAAATTCCGCAGGCAGAGGTAGCAATATTCCCGAAAGGCGGAGCCAAACGGTTGATTGCGATGCAGTTTACATATGAAAACACCAAGGAGCAGCTTGCAAACCTGCGGGAACAGGTGTCGGTCGTGTTCACCTCGGCAGAGCTATATGTAGGCAAGGCCTCTCAGCCTCAGCAGGCTTACACACGGCTTTATTCCTTCCTTATGGAGCGAGATGTCTATACCATCGCTCCTTCCATAACCCCGGCTTACAGCTTGTTGTACAGCGGCAGGGGAGACAGCCACGCTTTTGCCATCGTTTATGCAGCTTTGTGCCGTCGGACAAATTTGGACTGCAAGGTAATAACCGGTACCCGGGGCGGTCAAGCATGGTCCTGGAATTTGCTTCCATATCAAGACCGTTACTATCATTTGGATTTGCTGATGTGTGATCAGAATGGTGGATTTGCGATGAAAACCGACGCAGAAATGACAAACTACGGCTGGAATATTTCTTTACCCTAGATTATGTGTTTTTTTGGAAAAAGGGGTTGACTTATCCGGGAAATCTGGTATAATACCTCTTGTTCCGCGGGTGTAGCTCATCCGGTAGAGCGCCACCTTGCCAAGGTGGAGGTAGCGAGTTCGAGCCTCGTCACCCGCTCCATACAAAAAAGTCGCTGATCAATTCAGCGACTTTTTTGCTTAAAGAATATTACTGCAATATAAAATCCTCTTCCGAAAGGAAGAGGATTTTGTTATAGAACTTTAGAGAGAAATTCCTGCAATCTGGGATGCTGGGGATTGGAGAAGAATTCTGTCGGTGTGTTTTGCTCCACGACCTTACCTTCGTCCATAAACAGCACTCGGCTGCCTACCTCTTTAGCAAAACCCATTTCGTGAGTAACCACCACCATAGTCATTCCTTCGCTCGCCAACTCCTTCATAACCTCCAGGACCTCGCCGACCATTTCCGGGTCAAGTGCGGAGGTGGGCTCATCAAAGAGCATCAACTTGGGGTTCATTGCCAAAGCTCTGACAATGGCAATTCTCTGTTTCTGACCGCCGGAAAGCTGGCTGGGATAGGCGTCCGCTTTTTCTTCCAAACCGACCCGCTTCAGAAGCTGGGTTGCCACGTCATTTGCTTCTTCTTTACTCATCAGCTTTGTCCGCAGAGGTGCCAAAGTAATGTTTTTCCGGATGGTCATATTGTTAAACAGGTTGAAATGCTGGAAAACCATTCCCATCTGCCGGCGAACCAAATCAATGTTGATTTTGGGGTCGGTGATATCCTGACCGTCAAAAATGATTTGTCCGGAGGAGGGGATTTCCATTTGGTTCAGGCAACGCAGAAATGTAGATTTTCCGGAGCCGGAGGGACCGATAATGACAACCTTTTCTCCGGGAGCAATATGCTCACTGATATTATCTAAAACCAGATGGTCTCCAAAGGATTTGGATAAGTTTTTAACCTCTATCACTTTGACGCAGCCTCCTTTCCAGTATACCTTGCAACCAAGTGAAAATCATAACCAACACCAGATAAATTGCCGCAGTACCCAGCAGGGGATACATCTGCTCATAAGTCCGTCCGTAGATACCCTGTGCAGCGTGGAGCAGCTCCTTACCACCGATTACTGTGATCAGGGAAGTATCCTTCAAGAGAATAATGAATTCATTGCTCAAGGAAGGCAAAATGGCCTTAAATGCCTGGGGAATAACAATTAAACGCATTGTGTCCAAATAGCCCAAACCAAGACTCCGACCTGCCTCTGCCTGACCAGGATCCAAGGACATCAAACCGCCGCGAATGATTTCTGCGACATAAGCGCCGGAGTTAATACCAAGGGTCAATGCACCGATGCTGGTAAAATCACGGCTGCTTTTGAAGATGACCAGACCCATGATCAGCATTTGGACCATCATAGGAGTACCACGGATGACGGTAACATAGACCTTACAAATCGCATTAATAATACCCAAAAGGATATTGTGCTTGCCGGGCCGCTGCTGGTCGTGGGTGGTGCGGATGATCGCCACAACAACACCCAAGGCGACGCCGATGAGCAAAGCCAAAGCAGTAACAAGAAGGGTCGTGCCGACACCTTCAATGTATTGCAGCCAACGGTCTTTTTCAATAAACGCCTGATAAAATTTAACAAACCCTTCCTGCCAGGCAGGGAGCTTTTCACCGGATAAAATCAGGCTTTTCCATAGTTCATAATATTCAGCCACAGGAAACCTCACTTTTTAATATGGCAAAGAGGGCGGCAGAGTGTGCCACCCTCAAATACCTTGATCTTATTCTGCAGTAATGTATTTGCTGTTGATTGCTTCAATTGTGCCGTCGGCAACCATTTCGGACAAGCACTTGTTGATAGCGTCTACCAACTGGGTGTTGCCCTTGTCGCAACCAATGGCATATTCCTCGGTAACCCAGTCGCCGTCAATCAGCTTCAGACCGGGGTTGGCTTTAACATACTCTGCAGCAGGTGCGCTGTCGATGATAACGCAGTCGATTTGACCATTCATCAAAGCCTGGACAGCGGTAGCGCCGGTCTCGTATGCGTTTACGTGATCTTCGCCGTAATCATCAGAGGCATAAATATAACCGGTGGTGCCACGCTGTGCGCCGATCATCTTGTCGCCCAGATTATCCAAAGTAACATCGGAGCCTTCCTTGATGATTACCTTCTGAACAGCGGTGGTGTAGCTGTTGGTGAACTCCATAACCAGCTTCCGCTCGTCGGTAACGGAAACACCGGACATTACGATATCGCTCTTGCCTTCGTTGACAGCCAGCAGAGCTGCGTCAAAAGCCATATCCAGAATTTCCAGCTCCAGGCCCAGCTTCTCAGCAATCTTCTGAGCGATCTCAACATCGATGCCCTCGTAGCCGCCGTCATCGGTGGTCATCTCGTAGGGAGGGAACTCGGCGTTGGTAGCCATGATCAGCTTACCCTTTTCAATGGTAACAACACCGGAGGTGTTCGCGTTGTTGCCGCTGCCAGAGGATGCACAGGCGACCAAGGACAAAGACATAACCAGCGCCAGTACCAGAGCAATTAACTTTTTCATAATGTAAGTCTCCTTTTCAAAAATGGTTTGTATTTAGGATGTATGCATTATAGCATGTATAATATTCATAGTCAATTGGGTAAAACCACCAAATATTCTCAGTATAATAGGTTAAATGCTGATTAAAATGCAATATTTATACAAAATACAATGAATATTCATGGAGTGAAAATGTATATAGCGGTGGATATGCTGTGAAAATATACAGTCGCGCAAAGAAAGCATACAAATAAAAAATTAGTTGTAAAGAAGCGGTAAATATTATATAATGAATAAGTTATATAGAGAATTAACCCTTGAGGAGTTGTTTCTATGATCAATCGAAGCGATGAGCTGAAGCAATATCTGCTTCCCGGTAAACACGTTCATCTGGTGGGTATCGGTGGTGTTTCTATGCGTCCGCTGGGCTTGGTGCTGCAGGGAATGGGCCTTACGGTAACCGGCTCGGATATGAATTCTTCTGTCTCCACAGATGAACTGATCAGAAATGGGATTCGTGTCCAGATCGGACACGCGGAAGAAAATATTTTAGGCGCAGACTGCGTTATCCGTACAGCGGCAGCGCACAATGATAACCCGGAAATTGCGGCTGCCCGTCGAATGGGTATCCCAACCTTTGAGCGGGCGCAGGCATGGGGTGTCATTATGCAGACATATCGGAACGCAATTTGTATTTCTGGAACCCACGGCAAAACCACAACCACCTCTATGGTTACACATATTCTGATGGAGGCGGATTTTGACCCGACCGTAATGCTTGGCGGTTATTTACCGCTGCTGCAGGCAGGCCATCGGGTTGGAAACGGGGATACGATTATTCTGGAAAGCTGTGAATATTGCGATTCCTTTTTAAATTTCTTCCCCACATTAGCGGTAATTTTGAATGTGGAAGCGGATCATCTGGATTACTTTAAGGATTTGGCGGATGTTCAAAAATCCTTCCGCCAGTTTGCAGAACTCTCTACGAACGGTATATTGGCAAACGCAGATGATCCCAATGTGGTGCAGACGCTTGCCGGTATGGATTATATATCCTTTGGTCTTGATCCTGATAACCGTATTACCGCGAAAAACATCAGCCCGGATTGGCGGAAATTTGATGTATTTTGCGACGGGGAATACTACTGCCACTTGGACTTGCAAGTGATTGGACGGCATAATGCGTATAATGCGTTGGCGGCAGCAGGCAGTGCCTGGATGCTGGGTGTTTCCGGGGAAGCGGTTTCCCATGGGCTTGCTACCTTTACCGGCGCGGACCGCCGCATGCAGTTTAAGGGCCGCTATAACGGCGCTGATGTTTACGATGACTATGCCCATCATCCGGACGAACTGGCTGCAACGATCGATGCTGTCAGGACAATGGGGTATAAACGGTTGGTTCTTGCCTTTCAGCCTCATACATATACCCGGACCAGCGCTTTGTTCTGCGATTTTGTCCGGGAGCTGAAGAAAGCGGATGTGTTGGTCCTGACAGAAATTTACGCTGCCCGGGAGCGAAATACCATTGGTATTTCTTCTATGGATCTTGCCCGGGAAATTCCCAATGTAATGTATTGTGAAACTTTGCCGCAGGTTACACAAGCCCTTGCGGAGCTTGCGCAGCCGGGAGATATTATTCTGACCGTTGGCGCCGGTGATATATTTCGTGCCGGCGAAGCATTGTTGGGTAAATGATTTTTACAGTTAAGGAGGATACCCTATGAAGAAATATAATATTTGCGTTCTGTTCGGCGGTATCAGTCCGGAGCATGATGTCTCTTTGCGGTCTGCAGAGTCTGTGCTGAATTATGTAGATAAGGAAAAGTATCATATTTATCCTGTGGGTATTACCCGGGAAGGTGCATGGTATTATTATGGCGGCACTGATTATTCGTTGCTGCCCGGCGATGCATGGCTGGAGCATCCGGATAATTGTCCTGCGGAAATTTCGCCGGTTCGGGGTAAGGGACTTTTACTGTTCCGCGAAGGTGCTACGGAAGCGGTGCAGCTGGATGCGGTTTTTCCGGTGCTTCACGGTGAAAACGGCGAGGATGGCTCTGTACAGGGGCTTCTGCAGCTTGCGGGCATTCCCTGCGTCGGTCCGGATGTGGCGGCTTCTGCGGTTTCTATGGATAAGACACTTACTAAGCTGGTAATGGATAATGCCAAAATTCCGCAGGCAGCCTGGCAGCTGGTCAGAAGTCGTGAGCTACCTGCCCGAATAGAAGAGATCCTGGATAATCTCGAAGCAGAATTTACCTTTCCTGTATTTGTCAAGCCTGCCGGCACCGGCTCTTCTGTGGGTGTATCAAAGGCAGCGGACCGGACTGCGTTGAAAAACGCGCTGAAGAATGCTTCTGTATACGATGCGAAAATTCTTGTGGAGGAATTTATTCACGGCCGGGAGATTGAGGTTGCGGTACTGGGAAACGACTGTCCGGTGGCTTCTGTTTGCGGCGAAATCGATTCCGGTGCGGAATTTTATGATTATGAAGCCAAATATATTACGGATACCTCTGTTGCCTATGTGCCGGCTAGAATCGATGAGGATGTGGCGGAACGGGTACGGGAGCTGGCGGTAAAGGCCTATGTCTCCTTAGGTTGCCGTGGCTTGAGCCGTGTAGATTTCTTTGTTACCTTTGCTGATAATCAGATTGTGTTCAATGAAATCAACACATTGCCTGGTTTTACCTCGATTTCTATGTATCCGAAGTTGTTTGCTGCCAGCGGTATTGCTTACACCCAGCTGATTGATAAGCTTTTAGAGCTGGCAATGGAGGGGAAGCAATGCAAAAACCGGTAATACTTTCCCTTCGTGGGCGGCAAGCATATTTAGATCAGGAGCCGGACGAAATTGAATTGATTACGGAAGGCACTATGGAGTTTGTATGCGGCGGCTGGAATATCCAATATGAGGAAACCGGATTAACCGGAATGGAGGGTGTTACCACCACGTTCCGGGTTGAGCCGGATAAGGTGATCCTCACCCGGACCGGTAAGCTCCAAAGCGAAATGATATTTGAGATCGGTGTCAATCACGAATCCCTTTACCAAATGGATTTTGGCGCGCTGCTGATTTCTATTTGCGCCACGCGTATTATCGTTCAGCTGGATGATAACGGTGGTATGATTGACCTTGTTTATAATATCGACATTGAAAACAGTGCGGCAGGTACAGTTGATTATCATCTGCAGATCACACCGAAATAAAAAATCCCATTCCTATTTTTCAGGAATGGGATTTTTAGTCATGGAAGAATACCAGGCTCGTCGGATATGTTTCCACCACCGATACCACTGTCGGCACTACCTTCAATGCGGCAAACCACACCGTTTCGGACTTTATATTCGGTTTGTTCAATATAGTCCCGGGCGGTTTGTTCACCGGTTGCTTTATTATACTTTACCCGATATGTTTTTACATTGTAGCCGGTATATGGCTCAATAATGTACTGTCCGTTTTTATAACCCTCTGGATTATTCTTGGGATAGGTTTCGTAGCTTACGGAATAATCGGTTTTGGAAATTTGCTCGTATTCCAGCTCCACCCGATAGTTTCGTGTGTCTGTACCTATCAGTTTGACAGTTACACTTCCGCCGGTAGCTTCCGCTTCAATCCGGATGGGGTAATCCGAGGTATTCCGGAATCGGAAATCCTTTGAACCCCAGCTGACAGTAGCGTCCATACCGAGGGGGACATAACCCGGGTAGTAGCTATGACCTTCCCGAACCAAAACATCCAGCTCAGAAAGCAAAACGCAGTAGTACAGGGCAGAGGAAACTTGACAGATACCACCGCCAATGGTCATCACCGTTTTTCCGCCGGAGAAGGAGGGACCAGGACGATATCCTTTTGTGGCGGTTCGCTCCCCTAGAGTGTCATTAAAAGAAAAGACGTCTTTCGGCAGAATAACAATTCCGTTGATGGAATTGCAGGCAAGTTGAAGATTAATATCCCGGTCGGAATTACTGTCTGTCTTTGCTGTGTAGGTTGCCAGGGTATCCCGATACAGCAGGGCTTTTAAGCTTTCGCCGGTAACGGCAGGAGGGAGCTTGCCAAAAGGAATTTGTACAGTTGTGCCATATGCTGCGTTATCAAGCTTCTTTTTGGCATTTTCCAAATCCAGACCATAACCGTCTGTGCCTTCAATAACCTCGTAGTTTTCCGCGTTGAAGCAGGCATCCACCGGCGCTTTGTAGTACTCCTTTTGAATAGCCTCAAGGTCAATCGGCTCCGGAGGAATCATACCGCAGGAAGCTTCCACAAGGAAACGATTGCGACTGTAAGCTGCCAAAACCTGGTTATATAAATCATTCAGGTTCAGGCCGTATTCCGGTGTACCCAGTTTAACGACCAATACCTGCTCCGGATATTCACCGGTTACCTGGTATTGGGATTGATTGAGAGCAGTATTATAGTTCTTTCCCAGCTGCTCCAGATACGAACGAATGGCGCTTTCCTTAATGTTCAAATAGGGTATCAGATCCACGGAATACCCTTGTGTCAAGGCAATGTTTTGTTCCTGCTTTTTCTTTTCTGCAGAGCCGCTGTTGCCAAATTTGTAGGCTGCCCGAACAGCGCCTCGTACATTAAAGCTACTTACACAATTGCCGGGTATTTCAATTCGGTCTTCATTGATTTGTACGATCATTGCTTTAATACCAAAAGTGTCCCGGGTGGCGGCTTTTACCGCTTCTATGGCATCAGCTTGCCGCATTCCGCCAACATCCACACCGGCAACGGATATGTTGTCCAATATCACACTGTTCATATCCGCTTGGTAAAAGTAGATGTATCCGGCAGCGACACAAAGAACAACAGCGAACAAAGCGACAACGCAGGCGGCGATGCCTGCACCGCGATTGTTATTTTTATTGTTCTTTTTTTTCTTGCCGGAGCGGGAAATGCTGCGGTAGGCGCGTTCCAGTTCTTCTTCCTCCCGGCGGTTTCGTTTCTTTTTTGTTTGGGTAGTTGCCATAAATTTCACCCCTTTTAGGGATATTTTATCATATATTGGCAGGAAAGCAAGTTACAGATATTTACGGAAATGGTCAATAAACACTTTACTTTGCCGCAGACTGTCTACGCCGGAAGCAAGCTTGAGGCGCATAGTCGGCTGCTTTGCCGATGCAACAAACTGTATCCGGTTTTTATAGTCTGCCTCTGCACACAGGGCACTGATAGCCTCCAGGTTTAACTGCGTTAAAACAAATAGCACCTCGTTGCCCTTTTGGCGAATATCCTGAATATATGCTTTTTTGGCATTGGCGCGCAGCAGGGCAATATCAATCAGGTTCAAAACGCCCTTCGGGGGATCACCGTAGCGGTCGATCATCTCATCCAGCAAATCGTCGGCATCTGCCTGCTCCCGGATTGCCGCCATACGGCGATACAAGTCCATCCGCTCCTCGCCCCGGGAAACATAGTCCTTATCCACGTTGGCGGTAACGTTCAGGTCCGCGGTACATTCCGGCTCCTTGGGTGCTGCGCCCTGTTCCTCCAGAACAGCTTCATCCAAAAGCTTCAAATACATATCATAGCCAACGGACATCATATGGCCGGATTGTTCGGCTCCCAGAAGGTTACCGGCACCGCGGATTTCCAGGTCCCGCATCGCGATTTTAAAGCCCGAGCCGAACTCTGCAAAATCCCGGACGGCAGCTAGCCGCTTTTCTGCTACCTCGGTTAAGGATTTGTCCGGACGGTACGTAAAATAGGCAAATGCGTGCCGGGTGGAGCGCCCGACCCGTCCCCGAAGCTGGTGCAGCTGACTTAGGCCAAACCGGTCGGCGTTTTCGATAATCAAAGTATTGGCGTTGGGAATATCCAGTCCGGTTTCAATAATGGTTGTGCATACCAGTACCTGAATTTGCCCGTCTGCCATTTCGTGCATAACATCAGCAAGCGCATCCTCACCCATTTTTCCGTGGGCAACGGCAACGGACAGGCCGGGGATGCGTTTTTTCAGCGCATAGGCGCACTGGTCAATGGTTTCCACCCGGTTGTGCAGGTAGTAGACCTGACCGCCCCGCTGCACTTCCCGGCGAATGGCGTCGTCAATGATTGCATTACTGTATTCCATCACAAAAGTCTGCACCGGATACCGGTCTGCAGGAGGCTCTTCAATAGTAGACATATCGCGAATACCGGACAGCGCCATGTTGAGGGTTCTGGGAATAGGCGTAGCGGATAATGTCAGTACGTCCACACCCTTGGAAAGCTCTTTTAGCCGTTCCTTATGGCTGACACCAAAGCGATGTTCTTCGTCAACGATCAGTAGTCCCAAATCCTTAAACTTTACAGTTTTCTGCAAAAGCTTATGGGTGCCGATCACAATGTCGACCAAACCGCTCTGCAGATTTTGCAGAGTCTTTTTTTGCTGTGTGGGCGTAACAAACCGGCTTAAAATGCCGATATTTACCGGGAAACCCCGGAAGCGGGCAACGGCGGTATTGTAGTGTTGCTGGGCAAGTACCGTTGTGGGAACTAAGATTGCGACTTGTTTTCCGTCCATGACCGCCTTCATAACGGCCCGCAGCGCGACCTCCGTTTTGCCGAAGCCTACATCACCGCACAGAAGTCTATCCATAGGAATGGGGGATTCCATATCAGATTTGATTTCGCTGATACACCGCAGTTGGTCATCGGTCTCGGGATAGGGGAAATTGTCCTCAAACTCCCTCTGCCACGGTGTATCTGCGGCAAAGGCAAAACCTGCCTGCCGCTTCCGGGCAGCATAGAGCTGGATCAGCTCCGCGGCCATATCCTTGGCTGCGCTTCTTGCCTTGGATTTTGTTTTCTGCCAGGCATCCGTGCCGATTTTATTCAGACGGACATTGCTGTCCTCTCCGCCGCCACCGATGTACTTACTTACCAGGTCCAGCTGTGTTGCCGGAACAAATAAGGTGTCCGTACCTTGATAGGCGATCTTAACATAGTCCTTAACCGCACCGTCAATGCGGATCTGCTCCATTGCCACAAATCTGCCGATACCATAATTTTCATGGACTACCAAATCGCCCGGGGATAAGTCTGTAAAAGAGTTAAGCTTCTGTCGGTTGGTTGCGGATTTTTTTGCCCTGCGCTTAGGTTCTTTTTTTGTAAGGAGCTGACCTTCGGTCAGAACTGCCAGCTTGGCGGTGGGATATTCCATGCCGAAGGGGAGTGTGCCGTCGGTTAAGAAAATCTGACCAGGTTTGGGCATTTCGGTCAAAGGGATACTCAGAAGGGCATCAAGACCCTTTTCCCGGAGCATTTCATGTAAAAGCTCCGCCCGACGACGGGAACCACATAAAACAAGACTGGAAAACTCCATTTTCTGATAATGGGACAAGTCGCTGACTGCGGTATCCAGATTGCCTGCGTATCCAGGTAATTGCTTTGCTGTTATTGGCAGCAGGTGCTTGGGGGGACATTCTTCGGGGTAAGAGCTGCCTGCAAAGGCATCCAGATATACAACGGTCCGCCCCTCCAGCTTTGCAGTAAAATCTTCCCATTGACAGACAAAATCACACAGTTCGCCGGCAACTAAGCCCCCTTGCAAAAGGCTGTCTAAGTGCATTCCTATTTCTTCCGTCCTGGTGCGGGCGGTGCGATGAAGATTACTCTGGTCGCAAATAACCACAACACAATCTTCCGGAATATAATCCATTGCGGTTGCATATTCCGGATAAATCAGCGCCATATATCGGTCAGAAGCGGAATGGAGCAAATCGTTTTCGTATTTATTCAGGTCCTTTTCTAAGGTGGATATCAGTTCCTCATTGATGTTTTTTCTGCGTTTCTGCCGGGCGATTAACGTACGCAGGTCCTCGCATAGTCCCAATAGTCCTTCCGGATGGCGACTTGGCAGCGTTTCTGTAACCGGCAAGATAAGAACTTCTGTAATATTTTCGGTTCTTCTCTGGGTATCTGTGTCAAAATAACCCATTGTGTCCAGTTCATCGCCAAAGAATTCTGCCCGGAAAGGGGCTGACGCGGCAGGGGAGAAGATGTCTAAAATGCCACCCCGCAGCGCAAACTGGCCCGGACCTTCTACCATATCACACCGGGTATAGCCGGAACCAATCAATCTGTTAAGCAATTTATCCAGACAGTAGCTATTTCCGATTTTAAGAGCAAAACAGGTCTGGAGCAGTGTCTGGGGAGGTATTGTCCGCAGACTTAGGGATTCCCAAGTCATAATTTGCAAATCACACCGACCGGCGGACAAAGCATACAATTGCCGCAAACGCTTTTGCTCCCACCCCCGGGAAACGGCGGCAGAATCATACAGGGTTAAATCCCGGCTGGGTAAAACAGGCGCAGTAAAGCCACAAAAGGCTTTTAACTCCTCCTGAAGTCGTTTGGCAGCCATATCGTCCTGACAGATCAGTACCATAGGCTTTGAGATGTCGCTATGGAGCGCAGACAGCAAATGGCTCCGATTTAATTGTCCAATTCCGGTTACAGCCGCACAATCCCCCTGGGAAGCACTCTGTGTGAGCAATCTATATTCCGGTATTGTTTTCAGAAAGTTCAGAAGTTTTTCCATACGACACCTCTAAAAATTTTGTCCACGTAGAAACGCGGAAAGGGGAAAATACCTCCCCTTTCCGTGAAATTCGACGTTATATACTTATTTAGCATTATATCGGTTGGCTGCCTCCATAGCACCCTTGGAAATCAGGGTTAGAGCCGCATCAGCAGCATTATTAAGGGAAACAGACAAAGCCTTTTCTTCTGCGGCAGTAAAGCCGGACAAAACCCAGTCAGCTAAATCCTGCTCCGGGTGGGGCTTGCCACCTACACCGACTTTGACCCGAGGGAACTCCTGACTACCCAGCTCTGCAATAATGGATTTAATTCCGTTGTGTCCACCGGCAGAGCCATTCGAGCGCACCCGCAAACGGCCGGGCTCCAGAGAAATGTCATCAAATATCACAATGATCCTCTGCGGGGGGATGTGAAAATAGGCGCTTAGCTGCAGAACAGAACGACCGGATAGGTTCATATAGGTCAGCGGCTTGAGAAGATACAGTCGTTTGCCGTCGTAATTTGTCTGACCGTACAGACCTTGGAATTTTGCCTTGTCGATCTTGCATTTCAGCTTCTCAGCGAGAATGTCCATTACCCGAAAGCCGCAGTTGTGGCGGGTGTGCTGGTATTCCTTTCCGGGATTACCCAGACCTACGATCAGCCAGCGTTCCTGGCTTTTGCCGAACACGGGTTAAAACAGGTCAGCAATGGAGGTGCCACCGTGTACGTGGGCGATCGCCCGGGCAAAAATGGGGGCAACATCCAGCTGCTTGATTTTATCAGAGGGGCAGTTTTCCGGCAGGGGAATGGTGTTGTGCACGACCAATTCCTGAATCGCGCTGGCGTTGATACGCTCAAAAGCAGGACCGGAGAGAACACCGTGGGTTGCGCAGGCATAAACCTCCTTCGCACCGCCTACTTCCACAAGGGCGTTGGCAGCGTTGCACAGAGAACCGGCGGTATCCACCATATCATCGTATAGAATGCAGGTCTTGCCCTTAACGTCGCCGATCACATTCATAACCTCGCACACATTGGCCTTTTGGCGACGCTTGTCAACAATCGCAAGACCCATATGTACCTTTGCAGCAAACGCGCGGGCGCGGGCAACAGAGCCTACATCCGGGGAAACGACAACAAAGTCGTCGTGGTTAAATTTATCTTCGGGGAATTTGTCCAAATAATATTTTACAAAAGTGGGGTTGCCCAACAGATGGTCAACAGGGATGTCAAAGAAGCCCTGAATCTGCGCAGCGTGCAGGTCCATAGTCAGAACACGGTCTGCACCGGCAGCGGTGAGCATATTGGCAACAAGCTTTGCGGAGATGGGATCCCGGCTCTTGGCCTTCCGATCCTGACGGGCATAGCCAAAGTAGGGGATTACAGCAGTGATACGGCCGGCGGATGCCCGACGGCAAGCATCAATCATTACCAGAAGCTCCATCAGATTGTTGTTGACCGGCTTGCAGGTAGATTGAATCAGGAATACGTCCGCAGCACGAACGGTTTCATTGAGGGAAACAGAAACCTCACCGTCGGCAAAGGTTTGTACACTGCCCTGACCCATCGGCACACCCAGCTCCTTGCAGACTGTTTCTGCAAAGACAGGATTGGAATTACCGCAGAAAATTTTGATGTTATCTCCGTATGCAATCATCTTTGGTATAACCTCACTTTTAATATCTATTTTATCTGCAGTCAGCCTGCAGACCATACTGCCAATATTATACCACTACTAACCGGCTAAATGCAATAGCAGAAGGGCATAAAATAGCAACGAAATTTTCAAAATTTTGGTGTATATCTTCCAATCGAAGAAACAAGTAAAACCTTATATCCAGTAAAGAAACAAAAATACAATGGATTCTAGTAAAACAGTTGACTTTTTTTGTCTTTATGATAAAATAACCGAGAAATGTAAAGGCATTGCGGAAATCAAACAGCGTGGATGCATCACAAGCGAGAGGGGAGTGGTGAAAGCCCTCTGCGGATGCGCTGTAAGCCACTTCCAAGCCGTCCGGGATGACCGGAACGGGCGCTCCCGTTACAGAGCAGCTAAGATGTCCGAAAGGATAAATTAGGGTGGTACCGCGATCAAACTCGCCCCTATGTTTTAGGGCGGGTATTTTTTGTTTTACGGAGGTTTTGCAAATGGCAAAGAAAGCATACGGTGTGAATGAACTGCGTGAGATGTTCCTCTCCTATTTTGAGAGCAAGGATCATCTGCGCCTTCCCAGTTTTTCATTGATTCCCCAGAACGATCAGTCTCTATTGCTGATCAATTCCGGTATGGCACCGATGAAGCCTTATTTTAAGGGTGAGGTTGAACCGCCCCGCCGTCGGGTTTGTACATGCCAGAAGTGTATCCGCACCGGTGATATCGAGAACATCGGTAAAACCGCCCGGCACGGCACTTACTTTGAAATGCTCGGTAACTTCTCTTTCGGCGACTATTTTAAGAAGGAAGCCATCAGTTGGTGCTGGGAGTTCCTGACCAAGGTAGTCGGCCTGGAGGAAGATCGGTTATATCCGTCTATCTATGAAAATGACGAGGAAGCCTTTGAAATCTGGAACAAGCAGATCGGCATTGCTCCGGAGCGGATCTTCCGCTTTGGTAAGAAAGATAATTTCTGGGAGCACGGCTCCGGTCCCTGCGGCCCCTGCAGCGAGGTTTACTATGACCGAGGTGAGAAGTACGGCTGTGGCAGCCCGGATTGTACAGTTGGCTGTGAGTGCGACCGTTATATGGAAGTTTGGTACAATGTGTTCTCCCAGTTCGATAACGACGGAAAGGGCAATTACACGGAGCTTGTCCAGAAAAATATCGATACCGGTATGGGTCTGGAGCGTCTAGCGGTTGTATGTCAGGATGTAAACAGCCTCTTTGATGTGGATACGGTAATGAATATTACCAACCATGTTACTGCCATTACCGGTGCATCCTACGGACAAAGCCCGAAGACCGATGTTAGCCTACGGGTGATCACCGACCATATTCGGGCATCTACCTTTATGATTGCCGACGGTGTGCAGCCCACCAATGAAGGTCGTGGCTATGTGCTTCGCCGTCTGCTTCGCCGGGCCGCCCGACACGGTAAGCTTTTGGGTGTAAATAAGCCGTTCTTGTATGAGGTTGTCTCTACTGTCATTCAGGAGAATGAAAATCACTACACATACCTAACCGAACGCGCAGAGCACGTGATTCGTGTGGTTAAGAACGAGGAAGAGAATTTTGCTCGCACGATTGATACCGGTATGCGGATTTTCGGCGAAAAGTTGGCTGCCCATAAGGCAGCCGGTAAGAATGTGTTCTCCGGAGAAGATGCCTTCCTGCTTGCGGATACCTACGGTTTTCCCATCGACCTGACAGCGGAAATGCTGGAGGAAGAGGGGATGACCGTGGATATGGAAAAGTACACCGCTTGCCGTGAAGAGCAGCGTGTCCGCGCCCGGGAAGCAAGAAAGGCACTGGGCGACCTGGGCTGGGCAGGTATTGACTTTGGTTCTGATGTATCTGCTACCGATTTTGTAGGTTACGAAGTATTTAACTGCAACGCAAAGGTTATGGCGGTTTGCGTAGGAGAAGAAGTTACCGGCTCTATTACCGGCGGCGAAAAGGGTGTTGTGGTTTTGGATAAGACTCCCTTCTATGCGGAAATGGGCGGTCAGGCAGCAGACCACGGCGTTATTTATTTAGGTGATGCCCGTTTTGAGGTTACCGATGTTCAAAAGGACAAGGGCGGCAGATATCTGCATAACGGCGTTATGCGCTCTGGTACAGTCAAAACAGAGGATGTTGTCTGCGCCGCAATTGATGTGGAACGCCGTAAGGCAATCATGCGTGCCCACTCCGCTACCCACCTGCTCCAAAAAGCACTGAAATCAGTTCTGGGCGACCACGTGCAGCAGGCTGGCTCCTTGGTTGAGCCGGACCGGCTTCGTTTCGACTTCTCCCACTATTCTGCGGTAACTCCCGAAGAATTGGCAAAGATTGATACCCTGGTCCAATCCGCAATTTTGGAGGGCTACAGCATTGATGTTAAGGAAATGCCGATTGAAGAAGCTAAGGCTATGGGCGCAATGGCGCTGTTCAGTGAAAAGTATGGTGATACTGTCCGGGTTGTCAATATGGGTGGCTATTCCATTGAGCTTTGCGGCGGCACTCACTTGAACAATACAGCAAAGGTTGGTCCTTTCCGCGTAGAAAGCGAAGGCTCTGTTGCCTCCGGCGTTCGCCGTATTGAGGCGATTACCGGCAAGGCTTGTCTTGCGGAAATGGAAATTGCCCGCCAGCGTATCTACGACGCCTGCGCAATTCTCAAGACAAAGCCTGCAGATCTTGCATCCAAGCTGGAGGGTCAGGTTGAAGAAATCAAGAACCTGAAAAAAGCAATTGAGTCCTTCAAGGCCCGGGAAACTGCCGGTGAAGCCGACCGTTTCCTCTTTGGTGCAAGAAATGTCGGCGGCTTCCATGTGATTACTGCCAATGTGCTGGATGCGGATGCAGGAAAACTCCGCCAGATGGGCGATACCTTGCGGGATAAGGCTACGGATGTAGTTGCTGTGCTTTCCTCTGTAAACGGCGATAAAATTACCTTTCTGGCAGTTTGTGGTAAGGATGCGGTTGCGAAGGGTTTGAAGGCTGGTGAACTGGTCAAACTGGTTTGCGGCATCTGTGGTGGCTCCGGAGGCGGAAAGCCGGATTCTGCAATGGGCGGTGGTAAGGATGTCAATAAAGTTGACGATGCCCTTGCTCAGGTAGATGACTATGTAACATCTAAGCTATAAACAGTTTGGGCGCTGCCTCTGCGGCAGCGCCCTTTTCCTAACAGAGAAGAGGGATATTGTGCGAAAACTGATGTGGTTTACCATAGGCTTTGCGGCAGCTTGTGCGCTTGGCGCATACTGCACTGTTGGTATCTGGCTTGCGGTGATTTTTGCTATACTGTGTATTCCTCTGCTTTTTTTGAATAAACAATTACTGAGGATTTTTGGCGTAATTTGTCTTGGTCTATCCATTGGTATTGCCTGGTTCTGGGGTTATCAGAACCTCTATATTCAACCGGCGAGCCAGTATGACGGAGAACGTGTCTGCGCCACTGTAACGGTTACGGATTACAGCTATGAGACCGATTACGGTGTCGCTGCAGACGGAGAAATAACTTTAGACGGCAAGGATTTTCGGTTACGGGTTTATTTAACCGGGGAACAGGCGCTGTCCCCCGGTGATGCGTTGACCGGTTCTTTTCGGCTTCGACTTACCACTCCCGGCTCCAAGCAAGGCTCGACCTATCATCAGGGAGAGGGCACCTTTCTTTTGGCTTATGCAGATGCGGATGTATCCGTTATGAAGGCAACGCAGATCCCGTTACAATTATATCCGGCAGTGCTTCGGCAAAGGATCATCCACATTTTAGATATGGTGTTTTCAGAGGAAGTGCTGGCCTTTGCAAGAGCTCTTTTGTTGGGAGATGATTCACTTCTGTCCTATGAAACGGATACCGATTTTAAGATCAGCGGTATTCGCCATATCATTGCGGTTTCTGGTCTGCATGTATCCATTTTAATTGCTTTCGTATACTTGCTGTCCGGACGCAAGCGGGTATTGACCGCAGTACTGGGCTTTCCGATTTTGTTCTTGTTTGCAGCCATTGCCGGGTTTACACCTTCAGTGGTAAGAGCTTGTATTATGCAGGGTCTTATGATTGGTGCGCTGCTTTTTGATCAGGAGTATGACCCACCCACATCTCTTGCCTTTGCGGTGCTGGTGATGCTTCTTGTGAATCCGCTGACCATTACATCGGTAAGCTTCCAACTTTCTGTTGGATGCATCATTGGTATTTTTGTGTTCTATATGCCTATCTACAGATATCTGTATCAGAAGCTTGGTCAGCCAAAGGGGAAGACGATGTGGTGCAAAACCCGTCGGTGGTTTTGCGCCAGTGTGGCTGTTTCAGTCAGCGCGACGATCGTTGCTACACCTTTGAGCGCGATTTATTTTGGAACCGTCAGCATCGTCGGAATCCTTTCCAATCTGCTAATTATGCCGGTAGTTTCCATTGCGTTTTATGGGATTGCGCTATGCTGTGTTTTAGGCGAATTTTGGCTTTCCGGTGCGCAAGCACTGGCTATATTAGTTAGCTTTCCTATCCGTTATATTCTTCTCGTTGCGAAGGTAATGGCAAGCCCACACTTTGCAGCCTTGTACACTTGTAGCATCTATGCGGTTCTATTCTTGATCTTCGCCTATGCCTTGTTCTTTGGCTTTTGGCTGTGCAAGGAGAAAAGACCAGCACAGTTTATGATTTGTTTGGCATTCGGTTTGGTCCTTACCTTGCTTTTGTCTTACCTGTCTCCCAAATTGGATCGTTATCGGGTTACCGTGTTGGATGTGGGGCAAGGGCAGGCAATTTTGTTCCAGACGGCGGACGGGACTTATCTGGTGGACTGTGGCGGAGATAATGCAAATGCTGCGGCTGATACGGTCGCGGCAGAATTGCTCAGTCAGGGTATTACCCAATTGGATGGTATTATTCTGACACACTATGACAAAGACCACGCAGGAGGCGTACTGCCCTTACTTAGCCGAATTCCGGCTAAAGTATTGTATCTTCCGGATTTGGAGGATAGCGGAAAAACCCGCAGGACATTACAGGAAAAATATAGAAACAGCATTATAACGCTTAAAGAGAATACTTACGTTACATTAAGCAGCTGTAATTTCTCTCTTTATCCTGGTGCGGATACGCGGGATAGAAATGAAAACAGCGTATGTGTCTTGTTTCAGACGGAAAATTGTGATATACTCATAACAGGCGACCGTGGCACATCCGGAGAACAGGCACTGCTTCGGCAGGTACAGCTTCCGGATCTGGAGATTTTGATTGCAGGGCATCACGGCTCTGCGTCCGCAATCGGATTTCCGCTCTTGCACGCGACCCATCCGGAGGCGGTGATTATCAGCGTTGGTGCAGACAATCCCTTTGGTCATCCTGCGGAGGATGTTTTGTTTCGCCTGGAATTATTCGGCTGTCAGGTATTCCGTACAGATTTGGACGGGTCCATCTTATTCAGGGGGTGAAAAGCTTTGGCAAAGGAAAAGTTTCCTGTTTATAGCCTTTTAGAACTGAAGAAAGCATTAAAAGAGGGGAATTATGCCCGGCTTTACATTTTCTTTGGTGAGGAAATATTTTTGCTGAATTATTACCGCCAGATGTTAAAAAAACAACTGATTGAGGAGCTGACAGAAGCTTTTAATTATCATACCCTGAATCAGGAGAATTTCTCTGTCCAGGCGCTTGCAAGCGCGGTAGAGTCAATGCCAATGATGGCGGACCACACCTTTGTTTGGGTGGATGATGTGGATGTTTTTGCGCTTACTGAGGATGAACGGGAGAGGGTAAGTGGGGTTTTGGCGGACATTCCGGATTATTGTACGGTGCTTTTCAGCTATGAGACTGAGAAATGGAGACCGGATGCTCGTTTTAAAAAACTTTATAATTCAGTTATTAACAATGCTTATACCGTGGAATTTCCAAAGCAGCAACAACGGGATTTGATCCCTTGGATCATCCGACATTTTTCCGCTGCCGGAAAGCACATTTCTCCGGACTTGTGCAGCTATCTTGTGGGTTTGACCGACGGCACAATGACAACCCTTGCCGGTGAAATTTCCAAAATTTGTGCTTTTTCCGGTGCGGAAGCCATTGTAAAAAATGATATTGATGCGGTTGTGGAACCGATGCTGGATGCGGTTGTATTTCAAATGACCGATATGCTGGGGCAAGGACAATATGCGCAAGCCCTTATGAAATTACATCAGCTGTTGAAATTGCAGGAGAAACCGATTGCAATTTTGGGTGCGATCGGCAATCATATTCGGCAGTTGTCCGCTGCCCGGATTTTGCAGGATAACGGAGAAGGGTATCCGCGGTTTCGCACACTGTACCCCAAGGTTTCTGAGTATGGGGCAAAGAAGATCATGAACTCCAGCCGCCGCTTCTCAGCGACATTTTACGATGCAGCCGCTGAGTTGGTCATGGAGACAGATCGTAAGCTGAAAACGTCCTACGACGAGCCGGGAAGACTGCTGGAAGTGCTGATTATGCAGCTTGCCCAGGAGGCTAAGAATGGTTAAAATCAAAGAGGCCATTGTGGTAGAGGGGCGCTATGACAAAAACACCCTTTCGCAAATTGTAGATGCGCCGATTTTGCAAACCGACGGTTTTCGCATATTGAAAGATAAAGAGCAGCTTAGGCTTTTGCGCCGCGTGGCTGAAAAACGGGGACTTATTGTCTTTACCGATTCCGACGGTGCCGGATTTTTGATACGCAATCATCTTAAAAGCAGCATCCCTACAGAGCAGCTGAAGCACGCATATATTCCGGATATTCCCGGAAAAGAACACCGCAAATCGGCGCCCGGCAAGGAAGGGAAGCTTGGTGTCGAGGGAATGACACCGGAGGTTATTTTGGAATGCCTTCGCAGAGCCGGAGCAACACTGGAAGGGGAGAACGACACTCCTGTCCATAATGAAATCACAAAAATAGATTTCTTCAGTACCGGGCTGTCCGGTGTCCCGGGCAGCAATCAGAAACGGAAGTCTCTGATGAAACTGCTTGATTTTCCGGAGCATATGAGTAGTAATGCGCTTTTGCAGGCGCTGAACCTGCTTTATACAAAAGACGAATTTTATAAAATTGCAGATAAACTGTGATTTGGAGCGAAGCATGATTGATATCTCTGTCAAAAATCTAACGAAGTTTTTCGTGATCGGTGAGAACCTCCTGCAGGACTTGTCCTTTGAAGTGCAGGAGGGTGAGTGTGTTGCAATTTTAGGCAGGAACGGCTGCGGAAAGACTACCCTTTTTAACATTCTGACCGGACAAATGGATTACGACACCGGAGATGTGTATGTAAATCCCAATAAACGGTTGGGTCTGATTTCTCAGATACCTCATTATCCGGAGGGTTTTCTTGTAGAAGATGTTCTGCGGGCTGCTTTTGGGCAGCTGCGGGATATTCAAAACAAAATGAAGCGCTTGGAATTGCAGATGCAGGAAAGCGCAACGGCGGAGCAACTGCGTATTTACGACGATTTATCTGCTCGTTTTCAATCCGGCGGTGGCTACGATATGGATGTGCAGGTAGATAAAATCTGCAATGGTTTGGGTATTACGACGCAGCAGCGCGCTCAGGTTTTTTCCAGCTTGTCCGGCGGGGAAAAGACCCGGGTGAATTTGGCACGTCTTTTGCTGGAGCAGACGGACATTTTGCTGCTGGACGAGCCGACCAACCATCTGGATCTTAATAGCGTTGAGTGGTTGGAGAAATATATTAACAGCTTTAAAGGAACAGTGTTGGTGATCTCCCACGATCGCTATTTTTTGGATCAGGTTGCTGACCGGGTCGTGGAAATTGTGGATGGCCACGGAGAATTTTACTCCGGCAACTATTCCTTCTACATTGAGGAAAAGCAAACCCGTTTTAATCTGCAGTTAAAGCAGTACGAGCAGGAACAGGCAAAACTGAAGCAGCTGGGTTATACGGTAGAACGGATGAAGGGCTGGGGCATCAATAACCGCACCTTGTATCGTCGGGCTATGTCCATCCAGCATCGAATGGAGCGCATCCGCAAGACGGAAAAACCGAAAACAGAAAAAACAATGAAAGCAACCTTCGGAGAGAAGGATTTCTCCGGTGATGTGGTATTTACAATGAAAAATGTTGCCAAATCCTATGGCGACAGAACACTGTTTTCTGATGTGGAGCTCCGGGTCGAGGGCGGTGAGCGGATCGCGCTCCTGGGTGATAATGGCACCGGTAAGTCTACCTTTATTAAATGCTTGTTAGGGGAGGAGAACTGTCGGGGTAAAGTTCAGTTTGGTCCGACAGTGAAATGGGGTTACCTGCCTCAGATCATTCACTTTGACCACCCGGAACGAAGCTTGTACGATACAATGCTCTACGAAAAGAACTGTTCTCCACAGGTCGCGCGAGACCGCCTGGGCGCTTTTTTGTTCCAGGGTGAGGATGTGTTCAAAAGTGTCGGAAATCTCTCCGGAGGCGAGCAGTCCCGTTTGCGGTTGTGTATGCTGATGGATGAGAAAATCAATCTTCTGATTTTGGACGAGCCTACCAATCATTTGGATATTGCTTCCCGGGAGTGGGTGGAGGCCGCTATTGAGGAATTTGAAGGCGTGCTTTTGTTCGTTTCCCACGACCGGTATTTTATCGAAAAGTTTGCCGAGCGAATTTGGCTTCTGGAGGACGGTAAAATCCGGGATTTCAAATGTGATTATCGGAAATACCGTTCCATTTTAGAGCACGAGGCGATGACCAGGGAACCGGTTCAGTCAACTGCTAAGGTAAAGAAAGAGAAGCCTAAGGGCGGCACAAAGGACACAGAGAAGATGATTCGCCGATTGGAACGGGAAATCGAAAAACAGGAGCAGCTTTTGGCAGAACTGGACAAGCAGATTGAACAGTCCACAACAGATTATCAGGAGCTTAACCGCTTGTTCTCGCATAAAGAACGGGAAGAGACTGTCTTGTTGGATTTGATGGAGCAATGGGAAAAGGCGCAGCAATAGCGGTTGACAGCCTGGGCAAAACGGCTTATAATTGTGAAAGTTTATCAATAAAGGAGCAATAACAATGAGTTCTTGTAGCGGAAATTGTTCTACCTGCGGCAGTTCCGATTGTGGCGACCGCAAGGCGGAAAGCTTGCTTGCCAAGCTGAATGAGAAAGCAAACGTTAAAAAGGTGATCGCTGTTGTATCCGGCAAGGGTGGTGTGGGTAAATCCACTGTAACCGCAATGCTGGCGGTGGCAATGTCCAGAAAGGGTAAGCGGGTTGCGGTTCTGGATGCGGACATCACCGGTCCGTCTGCCCCCACAGCCTTTGGTGTTAATGAATGCCAGGGGGCAACGCCCGAGGGCTTGTATCCTGCGCTGACCACAACCGGTATTCAGGTGATGTCTATCAATCTTTTGCTGGATAATAACACTGACCCAGTCGTCTGGCGCGGACCTGTGATTGCCGGTGCGGTCAAGCAATTCTGGACGGATGTGATCTGGGAAGATGTAGACTATATGTTTGTGGATATGCCTCCCGGAACCGGTGATGTGCCGCTGACGGTATTCCAAAGCCTGCCGGTGGACGGCGTGGTGATCGTAACCAGCCCTCAGGATCTGGTGTCTATGATCGTTGCCAAAGCTGTTAAGATGGCAAACATGATGCATATTCCCGTACTCGGCTTTGTAGAGAACTACAGCTATCTGAAATGCCCGGACTGCGGCAAGAAGATTCAGGTGTTTGGGGATAGCCGGATTGACGAGGTAGCAGAAGCCTTTTCTCTGCCGGTGCTGGCAAAGCTCCCCATTGACCCTGCCATCGCCCAGAGCTATGACAGCGGCTTGATGGAAACAGTCAATACCGATGCTGTATCCGATGTTATCGCGGCAATTGAAAAAGCGGAATAAAATACACCGATGCAGTTTTTTTGAACTGCATCGGTGTTTCTTTATTTCTTGAATTCCAGTGGGACGAACCGTTCACCGGTTGAGACAACGACTTCAAATTTTAGCGTGTGGCCCTTATATTTCCAACGGTTAAAGTGGGACAGCTCTTTAATATTCCCCAGTTTATAGCTTCTGGGAACACCTCCTTCGTGGTAGCCACCGAATATTACATTCTTCAGGAGCGTTTCACTGCCCAGCGGACTGACGGCATAGACATTAATGAGAGCCAGGGGATAGTTGGAAGTTACCACAACATCTTTGACCTCGTTCAAGTTCTTAGGATTATCGTTACTAACCGTAACAGCTGCCTTCTCATAAGCCTTTGTTCCAAGGAATTCTGCCAGGGTGAGGGGAATATAGTTCATATTTGCCAGTTCGTTAAAGTTCTTCTGATCTCGCAGAGAACCGGTAAAATACATCAGCTGGCCGTCTACAACATTTTCATAGAAGGTGGTGCCGCCGGCACGCTGATCCTGATAGACTACATAGCTTTCATAAGGATTAACTCTGCCATCCGGATAATATTTTACTACCGCTGGTTCAATTGCCATGATTGCGTGATTACCGACACTGTTTACCAGAGCATCAGCCGGAAGCATTTTAGCATAGGCTTCATACATTTTATTTCTTGTATTTTCAGCTATAATCTTCTTGGTGTTATGTCTATTATAATTGGGAATGGTATTGGGGATTTTATAATTATTTACCGGTATGTATCCGAATTGCGGAACCATAAATACAGTATAATATCCGCCGGTAAAGGAGGTTGCGACTGTGCTCCATGCCCAAAGGATCGTGTCTGCGCAGGAGCTGCCCAAAGCGTTCCGTAAATCTCGGGAATCGCCGGGAAAACGCAAATAGCCACTTTTAAAATCGTAGTATTCCAAAAATTGAAATAATCCGGTACTGGCATTGGAGTAATGCAAGCCGCAAAAAGTTTTCAGAGGTTCATACCTAAATTGCTTTTGGTTAACAGGGCCAGTCTTGCGGTATGTAATCTCTCTTTCGGTACACCACTGTATGGCAAGGATATCCCGCATTGCCCGTACGGCAGTTTCCCGCAACTGGTCGGTTGTGGGGCTATCCGTGTCAAAGGTATAATCGGGATAAGCGGTCGGATGGGGTACTTTGTAATCCAGGATTTCCTGAGGAAGCTCCGGCTCAAATAGGGTACACCCAGTTGCAGAGAAAAGCGTAAGAATGGTCAGGATAATCGCGATATAGCGTTTCATTTTCTCACCTCTTTTCTCATTGTAGCAAAATATCGATAGTTGTCAATAAATAACCCGTACAAAGTGTACGGGTCATATTTTACAGAAATTTGCCGGCAATAAACCAAAGAACCACCAAAATCAGCAAAATGGGAATATAGGCAGCAAAAGAGGAGCTGGCAATGGTAATGGCAGTTACACCGGCATAGCGCAGGGCGATCACCACGCCGCATAAGATTGCGGTGGTCAAAACAGCCTTTGTGATTTGCTTTCCGATAATGGTAGCAAAGAAAAAGGTGTAAAGTCCGCCAATAATGGGATTGACTGTGGTCAAAGCAGCACCGACCACAATTTTCAGCGCGCCGGTAAGCAAAAGCAAAATCAGTATTGCCACAAGAACAACAGGGGCGTAGATGGCAAGCCCTTCAGGCAGCAGCTTTGCCAGTAGACCCACAACGATCAAATGAAGCAGATAGGCAATCACAACAGTCAGACAGCGGAAAAACACCCAGGTAAAAATGTTCTTACCTCTGGGCAACCAACCGTCTGCCAGATTGACCAGAAATGCCAGTATCATCATATTCAGCACTTCGCTGCAGATAGCTGTGTAGTGGGCACCAATAAAATTAAAGAATGTCAGGGTATCCCCTTGAATGCTGACAAAGGGTAGGGGGGCAAGCAGACCGGAATATTGATTTCCCAAACTGCGCAGTACTACGGATATGACATAAATAAAAATAATACCAAAGGCAGAGGATGCGGCATTATTCAACGCAGAGCGCTTGCCGAAAATAAAGCGTCCGAACAGACTGATCAGGAGTGTACCGATCAGTAAAATAAGACCTGCCTTCCAGAAAGTATCAAAATCGATACCCAAGCCGTTTATAAAGTCGGTAATTTTATCCATAGAAACCTCCAAGGACAGAAACAGCCGCCAAAACTGGCGGCTGTTCTTTGTGTATTCGGTGAAGTAAAATTACTTCATCTCGGCCTCTGCGCCAGCTTCCTTCAGCTCGGCAATCATCTTCTCGGCAT
>JAZSRR010000108.1:0-6161 GCA_045538605.1 Faecousia sp. | reverse complement strand
CCTCGGACTCGTCCAGTTCCGGCAACAGGCCGTGTTTTTTCAGGGTCTTGCTGCCAATGGTGGCGATATCCATCAGGGTTTGCGGACGGGCTGCTGCCTTTTCTTCGCCGTAAACCTCAACACGAGCAGCAAGATACCGCTCATACGCAGCCTGAACAGCAGGATCGTCAATGCGGACATTGTCGATATGTGTAGAGAAAGTGGTATGCCGGCAGTGGTCAGACCAGTAAGTATCCACTACGCGAATCTCAGTGATGGTAGGATCGCGATGCTCTTCATCACGGAAATAAGCCTGCAAGAACTTCAGATCGTCCAAGTCCATTGCCAAGCCTTTTTCCTCCAGCAAAGCAGCAAGTCCGGCATCATCCATAGCAATAAAACCGGTAACTGTAGCAACGGTTTCCGGCGCAGCATACTGTACCGCCAGGGTTTCAGGCAGGGAAAGATCCGCTTCACGGCTTTCCACAGCGTTGATCACGTGGTTCTTAAACGCCGCAATGTCATCCTCACTTAAGTCTCCATACAGTCCATAAACCTTCGCTGTACGGATCAGAGGACGTTCGCCCTGGGAGATAATTTGGATGCACTGGGCTGCAGAATCGGCGCGCTGATCGAACTGACCGGGCAAGGCCTCCACAGCAAACACATAGGCACCGGGCAACTCTAATTCTACGCAGGTATTGTCCAACTGCGGTTCGGAGAAAACGGTTTTGACAGCATAATCAAACAGTTCCTCAGTAATATTTTCTGCATCATAACGGTTGAAAAGCCGAATATTTTCCAAACCGTTGATGGATAGCAGATTCTTAGCCTCATTCAACAAACCCTTTGCTTCGTTGTCGAGGCCTTCTTTCTTTTCAACAAAAATACGATAAACCATAGGGTTCATCCTCCTTATTTGTATGCTGCAAGACCGCGTTGACCGATATCGCTTCTACGATAGGCATTTTGGAAGCAGACACCGTCAGCCAGACGATATGCTTCCTTAATTGCCTCCTGCAAGGTATCGGCAACTGCCGTTGTTCCGGTTACGCGGCCGCCGGATGTCAAAAGCTTGCCGTTTTCCAGCTTTGCGCCTGCTACAAATGTGTGTGCGCAAGCTTCGTCAGTCATTGTAATTTCAAATCCTTTTTCATAGCTGGCAGGATACCCGGCAGATGCGGTTACCACGCAGCAAGCGGACTTATCGGAGAATTTTACTTCTGTTTCTGCCAGAGTGCCGTTGGTGGTTGCCTGCATAATTGTCAGCAGATCGCTCTCCAATAGCGGCAGTACAACCTGGGTCTCCGGATCGCCAAAACGGCAATTGTACTCAATCACCTTCGGTCCGTTGGGAGTGAGCATCAAGCCAAAATACAGGCAGCCTTTGAAGGTACGACCCTCGGCATTCATGGCGTTTATTGTGGGCAGGAAAATGGTTTCCATACAGATTTGTGCAATGGCATCGGTATAGTAAGGGTTGGGAGCAATGGTGCCCATACCGCCGGTATTCAAACCGGTATCATTATCCCCTGCCCGCTTATGGTCCATCGAAGAAACCATCGGCTTTACAACATTACCGTCGGTAAAGGCCAGAACCGAAACCTCCGGACCTGTCAGGAACTCCTCAATAACCACTGTGGAGCCGGACTTGCCGAATTTGGCGTTTGCCATCATATCGGTAACTGCGTCCACAGCCTCCTGACGGGTCTGCGCAATAATAACACCCTTGCCCAAGGCGAGGCCATCTGCCTTAATAACCACAGGAATGGGGCATGTTTCCACATACGCCAAAGCCTTGGAAATATCTGTAAAGGTTTCATATGTAGCAGTAGGAATATTATACTTTTTCATTAGATCTTTAGAAAAAGCTTTACTGCCTTCAATAATTGCCGCATTTGCAGAAGGACCAAAGCAAGGAACACCGATTGCATTCAAGCGATCTACGCAGCCCAACACAAGCGGATCATCGGGAGCAACCACTGCATAATCGATGCCGGTTTCCTTGGCAAAGGCTACAATGCCATCCAAATCCGTAGCGGAAATGCTGACACACGTTGCATCCTGTGCCATGCCGCCATTGCCGGGCAGCGCAAAAATTTCCTGAATTTTGGTGTTTTCCTTCAATTTCCGGATGATGGTATGCTCACGGCCACCACCACCGACAACCATTACTTTCATTGTAAATCCTCCATTAATGGTGGAACAGACGCATACCGGTAAAGGCCATTGCAATACCCTTCTTGTTGCACTCCTCGATCACCAAATCGTCGCGAATAGAGCCGCCGGGTTCTGCAATATATTTGACGCCGGAGGCATAAGCACGCTTAATATTATCGCTGAAGGGGAAGAATGCGTCGCTACCCAGAGCCACATTCTGACGGCTTGCCAGCCAAGATCTCTTATCCTCTTCCGTCAGGCGCTCCGGCTGGGTGGTAAAGTAGTTCTGCCAAATACCGTCGGCACAAACATCTTCTTCATTGCCGTTGATATAACCGTCGATCACATTATCACGATTGGGGCGGCCCAGGTCCTCCCGGAAAGGCAGCGCCAAGGTCTTGGGATGCTGACGCAGGAACCAGGTATCCGCTTTGCTGCCAGCCAGGCGGGTGCAGTGGATACGGCTCTGCTGACCGGCGCCGACACCGATCGCCTGACCGTCAACAGCATAGCAAACGGAGTTGGATTGGGTATACTTCAAAGTAATCAGCGCAACGATCAAATCAATTTTTGCGCTCTGCGGGATATCCTTATTTTCGGTAACCACATTCTGCAGCAATTCCTCGTTAATTTTGAAATTGTTACGACCCTGCTGGAAGGTAATGCCAAACACCTGCTTGTTCTCTTCTTCTGCAGGCACAAAGTCCGGATTAATGGCAACTACATTGTAGCTGCCCTTGCGCTTGGTTTTCAGTACAGCCAAAGCTTCCTCGGTGTAGCCGGGCGCAATCACGCCGTCGGAAACCTCCCGGGCAATCAGCTTTGCGGTCATTTCATCGCAAACATCAGACAGTGCTACCCAATCGCCAAAGGAACACATACGGTCAGTACCGCGAGCGCGGGCATAAGCGCAGGCCAGCGGATTTTCATCCAGACCCTCCACGTCATCTACAAAACAAGCCTTCTTCAAGTCTGCATCCAAAGGCTTACCCACAGCTGCAGAGGTGGGAGAAACGTGCTTAAAGGAGGTTGCCGCAACCATACCGGTTGCTTCCTTCAACTCTTTAACAAGCTGCCAGGAGTTCAGGGCATCCATGAAGTTGATGTAACCGGGACGGCCATTGAGAATAGTAAAGGGCAGCTCACTGCCGTCGTGCATATAAAGCTTCGCAGGCTTCTGGTTGGGATTACAACCGTATTTCAGTTCAAATTCTTTCATAATCTCTCTCCTTAGCAGTGTTTATTTAGGATCTTTTGCTCATAAGTGCCATTTTCCAAATTTGTGTAGCGGACAAACAGGGAAATTTTATTGTCCGGATTCAGGTTCTCCCAAAGCATATTGGTAAAGGCTTGCATATCATCCAAAATTTCTACACGCTCCGGTTCACCCTGGAATGTGGGAATTACCGGGTTGCCGTCGCAAACATAGGTATGAATAAAATGACCAAGTCCGGCAATTGCGGGATATTCATAGAAGAAACGGGCGCAGGCAGAACCTTCCGCATCAGCAGCCTTCAAAATGGACATTTTATAACTGCCGTCCCCGGCCAGCAAGCCAGAAATACGGGGCGTCCAGTTAGGGCCGTCATCTTCAAACTCACGAGTACGCAGAGCAGCTTCCCAGCTCTCTCCTCTGGCAAGATATTCCCAAATGGTATCGGTTTGGTCGCCGTTAGTTACGATCAAACCGCATCCGGCTTCCCGGACAGGATGATAAATAATCAGGTGGGGGTCCTTCATCAGGCTGGGGTCGTAGGCTTCGGTGCGGATGCCGTCCTGCTCCTGCACAAACACACGGTTTCGGCTATTCACACTGCGTCCCATAATGAAATATGCCGCAACAGAATGTTTTCCGTCGGGGGTAACGCCCAAAATGATACCACGTCCGGGATATGTATTTGCAGAGAGCTTCTGGCTCAAGGAGCCGGTTTCATAAACATTCATACACAATTTCCTTTCATAATGGTCAAACTGACCTTTTCGACAGCTTCCGGAAGGATCTTCCACTCTGCTTGCTCCATAACGCGTCTTTGAAGAATTTCCGGTGTATCACCTTCTAAAACATCGACCGCTTTTTGGGAAATAATTTCACCGCCATCGGGGATTTCATTGACGAAATGCACGGTGGCGCCGGTAACCTTAACGCCATACTTCAGCGCTTCTTCATGGACACGGATTCCATAAAATCCTTTTCCGCAAAAAGACGGTATCAAGGATGGATGTACGTTGACAATGCGCTTCGGGAAATCCCGGGTGAAATTCTCTGTGAGTATGGACATAAAGCCGGCCATAACAATCAGGTCAATCCCATATTCCCGGAACAAAGTCTTAATGGCATCTTCAAATGCTTCCTGGGAGGGATATTCCTTTCGCAGAACTGTTTTGGCAGGAATGCCGGCATTCTCCGCTCTTTTTAATGCAAAAGCATTTGCATTGTTGGAAATCACCAGAGCAAGCTCGCCACTGACAAGCTTTCCGGAGCTTTGCGCGTCAATCAATGCCTGGAGGTTTGTTCCACCGCCGGATACCAGAACGCAAATTCTTGCTTTGTTCATACCCTGCTCCTTTTTTATTCGATGATAATTTTATCCTCAGATGCAATAATCTCGCCGATAATGTAAGCATCTTCGCCGTTTTCTTTCAAAACAGCAATTGCTTCATCCGCTTGTGCGGCAGGAACAACAATGCTCATACCGACACCCATATTGTAGGTGTTAAACATATCTCGCTCGGGAATATTGCCTACTTTTGCGATCAAATCAAAAATAGGAAGAATCTTAACCGCATTACGGTCAATCTTGGCGCCTAAGCCGTCGGGAATACTGCGGGGAATATTCTCGTAAAATCCACCGCCGGTAATATGACTGATGCCCTTCACATCTACCTTCTCCAGCAACGCCAAAACAGGCTTTACATAGATTTTTGTGGGAGTTAACAGTGTTTCTGCAATCGTCTTACCGCCCAATTCATCCTTAGGAACATACAGTTCCGGGTTGTTGTTATCAATGTCAAAGACCTTACGGCAAAGACTAAAGCCGTTGGAATGGATTCCGGTAGAAGGCAGCGCAATCACCACGTCTCCTGCGGCCATTTTAGAGTTATCCAAAATCTTTTTCTTATCCACAATGCCCACAGCAAATCCTGCAAGGTCATACTCCTCTACTGGCATCATACCGGGATGTTCAGCGGTTTCACCGCCGATCAACGCAGCGCCGGATTGGACGCAGCCTTCTGCTACACCACCGACGATCTCTGCAATCTTTTCAGGGATATTTTTTCCGCAGGCAATGTAATCCAAGAAGAACAAGGGCTTTGCGCCTACACAAATAATATCGTTTACACACATTGCAACCGCATCAATACCAATGGTATCGTGCTTGTCCATTAAAATAGCCAGCTTTACCTTTGTTCCGCAGCCGTCCGTTCCGGAAACCAGAACAGGTTCCTCCATACCGGCAATCGGCAAGCCGAAGCAACCGCCAAAGCCGCCCACATCGTCCAGACATCCCTCATTACGGGTACGGGCAACGTGCTTTTTCATCAATTCCACCGCACGGTAGCCGGCGGTAATGTCCACACCGGCAGCAGCATAGCTGGCAGAGTAGCTCTTTTCAGACATAATCGAAACTCCTATTCGTTATTATTCTTTTCCGTTCCAACAGTAAGTGCACAGCTTGCAAGGATCCATACCGATCGCCTTGATTACGCCGTCAACTGTCTGAAAGCCAAGGGAATCAAACTTGAACTTTTCGCAAATGGATTTGCGCATACGCTTGCCCCGCTCCGTATTGCCGTCAGCATATTCAGCAATGTGCGCAAAACCTTCTTCCCCTTCCAGCTCTAAAATGGTCTGACGGGAAATCAGTTCCATATCACTGGTAGCACGCGAGAAATTCAGGTACTTACAACCATACATAATCGGCGGACAGGCAGAACGCATATGGACAGATTTTGCGCCATTATCATACAAGAACTCAACAGTTTCCCGCAACTGGGTACCGCGAACAATGGAATCATCCACA
>JAZSRR010000032.1:0-2854 GCA_045538605.1 Faecousia sp. | reverse complement strand
AGAAAGCCGGACCATGTTCTATCTGGCGTGCTTATGCGACAAACCGTCCCTCGGTCTTGCCCCGCACTTACAGTATACCACAAAAGGGTTCATTGGGCGTGTGTGCGGCATTGCGGCATGGTTGTTCTCTTGTCCCCTTGTTTTTAGATATCCTGTCCCGTAATTTGTTTGCCAAAAAGATTTGGGTTTTTATTCCTGATTGCGTTTTTTCATCAAGTTTCGCATACGGGTCGCGTGGTCCAGCTCCCGCTTGCGAATCCGCAGGGTCTTGGGGGTGCATTCCAGCAGCTCGTCGTCTGCCAAAAACTCCAGACATTGTTCCAAAGAGAAGTTCTTGGGGGAGACCAGCCGCAGCGCTTCGTCGGAGCCGGAGGCGCGCATATTGGTCAGCTGCTTTTTCTTGCACACATTGACGGTCATATCCTCGTTCCGGCTGCAGATGCCCACCACCATACCGGCGTACACCGGCGTGCCGGCGCCGATGAACAGCGCGCCCCGCTCCTGAGCGTTAAACAGAGCATAGGTGCAGGCTTCGCCGGTTTCAAAGGAGATCAGAGAACCGGTAAGCCGGCGCTCGATCTCGCCCTTCATCGGCGCATAGCTGTCCAGCACGCTGGACATAATGCCCTCACCCCGGGTATCGGTGAGAAATTCGCTGCGGTAGCCGAACAATCCCCGGGAGGGAACTAAAAACTCCAGCCGATAGCGATTGCCCATAGGGGTCATTCCCAGAAGGTCGCCCTTCCGCCGTCCCATTTTCTCGATCACCGCGCCCATACATTCTTCCGGCACATCCGCCACCATTTTTTCAATGGGCTCGCAGAGCTTACCGTCAATTTCCTTGGTCAGCACCCGGGGGGTGGAAACAGAGAACTCGTAGCCTTCCCGGCGCATGGTTTCCATTAAAATAGAAAGGTGCATTTCGCCCCGGCCTGCCACATTAAAGGAATCGGTGGAAGCCTCGGTAACCCGCAATGACACATCCTTCAAAAGCTCCCGCTCCAGCCGATCCCGCAAATTCCGGGAGGTTACAAACTTGCCCTCCTTGCCGGCAAAAGGAGAATCGTTGACTGCAAAAGTCATTTCAATGGTCGGCTCGGAAATCTTCACAAAGGGCAGCGGCTCTACCGCATCGGTTGCGCACAGGGTTCTTCCGTTGGTAATATCCGCCATACCGGAAAGGGCGACGATCTCGCCGGCAGAGGCCTCCTGAACGGGGGCTTTGCCCAAGCCGTCATAGGTATACAGCGCCACCACCTTGCCCTTTTGCCGCAGGGTCTCATCGTGGTAATCGCAAATGGTAACCTCCTGATTGACCCGGATCGTGCCCCGCTCCACACGGCCCTCCGCAATTCTGCCCACATATTCATTATAATCAATAGAGGATACCAGCAGCTGCAGCGGCGCATTTTCGTCGCCGGTGGGCGCCGGAATATAATTGACAATGGTTTCAAACAGGGGGACTAAATCCGTACCCACCTCGTCCGGACCGTAGGAGGCAGTACCCTGCCGTCCGGAGCAGAACACCGTGGGGGAGTTAAACTGCTCGTCGGTAGCGTTCAGCTCCAGAAGCAGCTCCAAAACCTCGTCCATAACCTCGTGAATCCGGGCATCCGGCTTGTCGATCTTATTGACCACCACAATCACCTTATGACCCAGCTCCAAGGCTCTTTGCAGCACAAACCGGGTCTGGGGCATAGGGCCCTCCGCCGCGTCCACCAGAAGCAGAACGCCGTTGACCATTTTCAGGATGCGCTCCACCTCACCGCCAAAGTCGGCGTGGCCCGGGGTGTCTACGATGTTGATTTTGGTGTCCTTATACTGAACGGAGGTATTTTTTGCCAGAATGGTGATGCCCCGCTCCCGCTCCAGGTCTCCGGAGTCCATGACCCGGTCCTGGGTGGCCTGGTTTTCCCGATAAATACCGCCCTGCTTCAAAAGCTCGTCCACCAGCGTGGTTTTACCGTGGTCAACATGGGCGATGATGGCAATATTACGGATGTTTTCCTGAACAGACATTGATTTTTCTCCTTGTATAACATATCAGCTTAAAAAATATAGCACATAAAAGAAGGGTTTGCAATAAACTTCACAAAATTCCCAGAAAAAATAAGTTATTTTCCGCCCTTTTGGGTGCTTGACCCGGTAGCCGCATTATGGTATGATACTAGGTAATAAAAAACCACCAAAGACGATTTTCAGGAGGAGCAATTATGGCCCATTATTATTCCGAGCCCAGCCACACCTTTAGTGAGTATCTTCTGATTCCCGGTTACACCTCCGAAGCGTGTGTGCCCGACCGGGTTTCTCTGCGGACGCCCCTTGTCAAGTACCGCAAGGGTCAGGAAGAGCCGGCAATTTCCTTGAACATCCCCTTGACCTCTGCCATTATGCAGTCGGTCTCCAACGATTCTCTGGCGATCGCCCTGGCAAAGGAAGGCGGCCTGAGCTTCATTTTCGGCTCTCAGTCTACCCAGTCCCAGGCAGCTATGGTTGCCAAGGTCAAGAGCTACAAGGCAGGCTTTGTGGTCTCCGCCTCCAACCTGACTCCCGACGCCACCTTGAATGACGTGTTGGCTCTGAAGGAGCAAAACGGCTTCTCCACCGTCGCCATCACCGATGACGGCTCTGCCACCGGCAAGCTTTTGGGCATCGTTACCAGCCGGGATTACCGGGTATCCCGTATGGATGTTTCCGAGAAGGTATCTTCTTTCATGACTCCCCGTGAAAAGCTGATTACCGCCCCCGCTGGCACCACCTTGAAGGGCGCCAATGACATCATTTGGGAAAACAAGCTGAACAGCCTGCCGATTGTGGACGAAAATGACCACCTGATGTACTTTGTTTTCCGCAA
>JAZSRR010000081.1:0-16782 GCA_045538605.1 Faecousia sp. | reverse complement strand
AGCGCCATCACCATGGTTCCCCAGGAGAACGAACTGAGCGAACAGGAAGTCTACAACTACATGGTTTCCAAGGTTGCTCAGAAGCCCGAAATGGAAGACAACTCTGTCAAGGGCAGCCAGTTCAAGAAGCCTCTGCTTGAGTTCTCCGGTTCCTGTGCAGGCTGTGCAGAGACCAGCTACGCTCGTCTCGTGACCCAGCTGTTCGGTGACCGTATGTACATTTCCAACGCTACCGGCTGTTCCTCCATCTGGGGCGGTCCTGCTGCTACCTCTCCCTACTGCGTCAACGCGGAGGGTCATGGTCCCGCCTGGTCCAACTCCCTGTTTGAGGACAACGCTGAGCATGGCTTGGGTATGTACACTGCTCAGGCAGTGATCCGTGAATCCCTGGCCAACAAGGTTCGCAAGGTTATGGAAGACACCTGCTGCGAAGACCGCAAGGCCGCTTGCCAGGCTTGGCTGGATACCTATAACGATGGCGAAGCTAACAAGGCTGCTACCAAGGCTCTGATTGCTAGTCTGGAAGCTAATGTTTGCTGCGACACCGTTGCAGACATTCTGAGCAAGAAGGAATACCTCAGCAAGAAATCCGTCTGGATCTTCGGTGGCGACGGCTGGGCATACGACATTGGCTTCGGCGGTGTTGACCATGTTCTGGCTTCCAACAAGGATGTAAACATCTTCGTGTTTGATACCGAAGTTTATTCCAACACCGGCGGTCAGGCTTCCAAGGCTTCCAACATCGGTCAGGTTGCACAGTTTGCTGCTTCCGGTAAGGAAACCAAGAAAAAGTCTCTGGCTGAGATCGCAATGTCCTACGGCTATGTCTACGTTGCCCAGATCGCTATGGTCGCTAACCAGGCACAGACCATCAAGGCTATTTGCGAGGCTGAAGCTTATAATGGTCCTTCTCTGATCATCGGCTACGCTCCCTGTGAGATGCACTCCATCAAGGGCGGCATGATGAACTGCCAGGCAGAAATGAAGAAGGCTGTTGACTGCGGCTACTGGAATTTGTTCCGCTTCGATCCCTCCAAGGAGACCGGCAAGTTCCAGCTGGACAGCAAGGAGCCCAAGGATGGTTACCAGGAGTTCCTGATGAACGAGGCTCGCTACAGCCGTCTGACCCGTGAGTTCCCCGAACGTGCAACTGACTTGTTCGCTAAGAACGAAGCTGCAGCTAAGGAGCGTTACGAGCACCTGCTGAAGCTGGTTGAAATGTACAAGGACTAATCCTATCAATTACCCGCCCCTGATTATCAGGGGCGGGTTCTTCCAAGGAGTAAATTATGGATTGTACAATTATGGATATTCGTGGTGATTATGCTCTTGTCAAATACGACGACACTGGTGTTGTTTCGGAAGTTGCGCTGGCGCTCCTTCCATTTGGAGTGGATGTAGGAGACCGATTAAAATTCGTAGATTTTGAATTTATAGCAATATAAAATCATAAGCCACCCGGTTCATTGTGCCGGGTGGCTTATGTTATTCTTCTATTATTTCCGGTTTCTTTTCAACCTTTTTGTTCTTCTTTCTAAATCTTGGCCTGAATTCCGGAGGCTGCTCCTGCAGCTTTTCCGAAACGATCTCTTTGTTTTCCAGGCGGAAATTTGTGTGTTCCCGAAGCAGTGTGTAGATTACAGAAGTAAAGGGTATCATCAGAAACATACCGGCAACACCCATCAGTTCACCGCCAACAGCAACTGCAACCAGAACCCACATCCCGGAAAGTCCGATAGACGTTCCCACAACTCTGGGATAAATCAAATTATTCTCAATTTGCTGAAGCACTACAAACATAATCACAAACCAAACTGCCTGCAGAGGGTTTGCAACCAAGATCAGGAACGCACCTAGCACGCAACCGACCCAAGCGCCCACAACCGGGATAAACGCCGTAACTGCCACCAAAACGCTGACCAAAGGAATGTAAGGCATTCGGAAGATGGCCATTGAGATGGCAAACATCGAGCCTAAAATACATACCTCAATGCATTGACCGGAGAGGAAATTAGAGAAGGTGCTGTTTGTCAGTCTTAGAACCCGAATAACACCGTCTGAAAACTTCTCAGGGAAAAATGCGTACATCAGCTTTCTGCCTTGACGCGCCAACGTTTCCTTTTGGAACAAACAATAGATCGAAAACACAACTGCAATCACACCGTCTACAAGTCCGCCGCCAATGGTGAAAATGCTTGTGCCAAACATTGAAATTACCTTCTGGACCAGGCCAGGAATATCCAGTTTATTTGGCTCCTCATTGGCAAAAAACTGCATTAAATCCGGATTTTTTTCCACAAATTCCTTAAGCCAAAGCCCCGCATCGGTATAGAATGCATAAAGCTTCGGAATCAAGGATTGGACTGTTTCAATCAATTGGGGAATCAGTAACCAGAAAACAACTGACAGAATTAGCAAAACGCCGATAAAAGTCAACAAAATCGCAATCACCCGGCGCAATCCAGGCTTTGAGATCTTGCGGAGCAAACCTTCAAAAGCACGCATCGGTACATTTAGGATAAATGCCAGACAAGCGCCAATTATAAAAGGCGAAAGCACATTTTTAATCAACTGAAAAACCTTCGCGGCGCGTTCAGTTTCGTGAAGAATCCAGTACACAACAATACAACTGATTACACCAATAAAAACATTTCGCAAGGTCTTCTTCTCAATATGCACAAAAATACCTCCCCTGCTCTGTTCAAAATCCTGTATCTATTTTACAAGCTCTTAATCCTCCTGTCAAGAACGCATATTAAAACTACCCAGTTCATAAATTATTTTTGGTACCACACACCAGGGAGGTAATAGTATGGCTGATACAATGCAGAGGAGAGCCTGCGAACTGGCTGTGTACATAATTGATACCGGTGCAACAGTGAGAGCTGCTGCCAAAAAATTTGGCATTTCCAAATCTACCGTGCACAAGGACATTTCCCAAAGATTGCCCCAATACGATCAAACCTTATATAAAAAAGTGCGCTATGTATTAGAAGAAAACAAAGCACAACGACACATCCGTGGCGGTATTGCAACCAAGAATAAATACCTTTCAGAACAAATGAATAAGTAAAATGCAGCCCAACCTGTTGGTTGGGCTGCATTTTACAGGTCATCAGCATCCTGAACCGGTTTTTCATAAGGATCATCTCCACGACCTGTGTAGCTGCCTTGAGGATCCGTGTTAATTTTCTTTTTGTTCTTCATATTATCACCCACAGATAGAATGCTTCTGTTTGCATTTTCTATTCCATATGATATAATACAGATACTGGGAGTGAGAATATGTTTGAAATCACCTTATTAACTGTTGGAAAATTAAAAGAAAAATTTTATACTGCGGCAGCGCAAGAATACCAAAAACGTCTAAGCGGATACTGTAATTTCAAAATAATGGAACTACCAGAGGTTCGACTTTCTGAAAATCCCTCCCCTGCTGAAATTTTAGCAGGACTGAATAAGGAGGGAGAAATGATACTTTCTAAAATTCCCAAGGGTGCCTGGTTTTGTGTTTTGACACCGGAGGGTAAATTATTGTCATCAGAAGGACTTGCGAACAAAATTGCGGATATAAAACTATCCGGTAAAAGCAGTGCTTGTTTTCTGATTGGTTCGTCCTTCGGAATTGCGCCGTCAGTAAAGGATAAATCAGACTTTCAACTGTCTATCAGTCCTATGACATTTCCGCATCATTTGGCGCGGATCATGGTTCTGGAACAATTATATCGCGCCGAAGCAATACAAGCAGGAAGCAAATATCATAAATGAGCACCTTTGGATAACCAAAGGTGCTTCCAATTTTAGAATTCTCCTGCACAAAACATAACGGCGGACAGGGCGCAAAGAGGTGCGGTTTCACACCGCAAAATGCGTTTTCCTAAGGTGCAAACCTGCAAACCAGCCTGTAATGCCAGCTCAACCTCAGACTGTTCCAGACCGCCTTCCGGACCAGTTAATAAGCTGACTGTCCGGAATACCCCTGAGTGCAGTGTTTTTTGTAAAGTATTTGCTTGCTCATTTTCATAGAACAAAATGCTAAGGTCTGTTTCCGATGCTCTGGACAGCGCCTGTTTGTAGGAATCAAGAACCACTACCTGTGGGATGCGGCCCCTTCCGGACTGTTCGGCAGCGGAAGCGGCGATTTTTTGCCAGCGTTGCTGTTTCTTACTCAGGCTCTTGGCATCCGGTTTGGAAACGCAGCGGGCCGAGGGAAAAGCTACAATTTCAAAAGCACCCAGTTCTGTTGCTTTTTGAATGACGTGCTCCAGCTTATCACCCTTGGGAAATGCCATATATACACTGACCTGCAATGCCGGTTCTGAGCTGCATGCCTGTTGTGGGCCAACCACCAAGCTGATTTGACCGGGGCTTACATCACTGACAGTACAAATACATTCTCTGCCCTGACCGTCGCTGACAGCAACCTTCTCCCCTGTTTTCAGTCGAAGAACCTTTGCGTGATCTGCGTTCTCTCCGGTCAGAACCAGAAAATCCTTGTTCAGTTCATTGGCATCTACAAAAAAACGGGTCATAGACACTCACTCCAAAACGGGAATAGTTTTCTTGATTATACCAAATATACAGGCACAAAGCAAGAGCCGGAAAAAGCAAATCATAAACCGAAAACTATTGACAAACGTTGCCGTGCGGGTTATAATGCACTAGTATCCGCGAGAGTGTTGGAATGGTAGACAAGCACGTTTGAGGTGCGTGTGGTTTCGCCGTGTGGGTTCGAGTCCCATCTCTCGCACCAAAAGCTCTGCACGTAATTTGCGTGCAGAGCTTTTCTTTATCTACGCCATTGCATATACAAGCCTTGATTTTCGCAATCTAATATGGTATATTTCATACAGAAATAACATTGTTAGGAAGTTTCTAATATGAGAAAGATTCGCTTCTTTATAGCTATGCTTGCGGCAAAAGTTTCCCTTTTCGGCCTTAAGCTGTTAGGTAGAAATGCATCATATTTGCCGGGTAAAATCGCGCTGTTTTTAGATAAGGATTTTTTGGGCGGATTGACGCCTCCTAAGACCGTAATTGCCGTTACTGGAACAAACGGCAAAACAACTGTCAGCAATTTGTTGAATGCAATTCTCACGCAGAATGGTTACTCCGTTACAAACAACAGTCTTGGTTCCAATGTCCAGGCAGGTGTTACTACCGCTCTTTTAGAGGATTCCACATTTAGCGGAAAAGCAAAAAGAGAGATCGCTGTTTTAGAAGTAGACGAACGCAGCTCCCTGCGGATTTATCCTTATCTGAAGCCGGACTATTTGATTTGTAATAATATAATGCGGGATTCCATGGCTCGAAATGCCCATACGGAATTTATCAGCTACATTATAAACAAAGCAATTCCCAAAACAACAAAGGTTATTCTCAATGCTGATGATCTGGTGTGTGCAACCCTTGCACCAGAAAATTCGGAGCGAGTTTATTTTGGTCTGGATGTAAACAAGGAGCACGAAGAAAGCCCCTTATATTTACAGGACATCGTTTACTGTCCCCGGTGCGGCGCCCTTCTTACCCCAGAATACCTGCGTTACAATCATATCGGACGGCTTCACTGCAGCAAATGCGATTTTGCCTCCCCTGCACCGGATTTTGTTATTACAGAAATTGACCAGCATAAAAAAACCTTTACTGTTGCACACCACGGAAAAGAAGAAACCTATCATCTGATTAATGATAACATTGTGAATTTGTATAATTTCTGCGGTTTAATTGCGCTACTCACCACCTTTGGTCTAACCTACGAACAAATAGCATTGGGTTTTAAAAAATCCAAGATCGTCAAGACCCGATATGATAAACTGCAGGCCGGCAAATTGACAATCACAATGCAGCTATCCAAAGGGCAAAATCCCACCGCCTGCGCCCGCTGCTTCAGCTATGTATCCAAGTGCCCCGGTGAACAAAAGGCAATCATCTTCGTTGGCGATGATTTTGAAGCTTCCGAAAGTCCTTGTTGGCTTTTCGACAGTAACTATTCTTACTTGTGCAACCCCTCCATTAACCAAATCATTTTCTCCGGTCCCCGGTCTAAGGACCAATATCTGCGCGCTCAGCTGGCCGGCGTATCCACAGATAAAATTAAAATCATAGCCGATTCCACAGCAGGTACAGAGCTTTTAGATACACAGCTTTCCAGGGACATCTATGTATTATACGGACCCTATATGGTGAAGCAAGCAGGTATTGTTAAAGAAAAACTCGTAAAACTGGGTAACGAGAGGTAAACACGAATGGTTGTTGAGATATTATTTCAGGAAGTTTGCGGTCTGTATGGCGACAGTCAAAATGCAACATACCTGCAAGCGACCCTTCCGGATGCGCAATTTGTGTATACAAAGCTAACGGATACACCTTATTTTGCTGAGAGCACACCGGATCTAATTTACATCGGCTGTATGAGCGAGGCTACCCAACGTCGTGTAATTGCAAAATTACTTCCCTATCGGGAGCGGCTTTGCCAGCTGATTGATGCAGGCACACCGATCCTTGCCACCGGTAACGCTGGCGAAATTTTTACTAAACAAATCCATTATGTAAGTGAGGACATCCTCACCGATGCAATAGGCATTTTTGATTTAACTGTTAAAACAGACTTTTTTAAACGTTACAATTCGATGGTTTTGGGTGAGTTTGAAGATCAAAAGATTGTCGGTTTTCGCTCCCAATTCAGCTTCCTCTTTGGCGACAACACCCAGAACTACTTTCTGAAATGCCAACGTGGGGACGGAATTAACCCAGATAGCAAGCTGGAAGGAATGCGAAAGAACAATTTGATCTGTACCCAGCTACTTGGTCCAATCCTGCCGCTTAACCCTTTATTCTGTGAATATTTTGTAAGCCTTTCCGGTGCAACAGCAACAGCTGCCTATAAGGATGCTGCAATGTCTGCATACGAGCAGCGTTTACTGGAATTTTCCGACCCCAAAATCCCTTTTAAGCACGACTAAACAGAAAAACTCCCCGGTTTAACCGGGGAATTTCTTATTTATCTAATAGTTTTTCCAGGGCAGCCAGTTTGATGCAGGTGCAAAAAACCTCCATCGCCTGCTTTAGTTCCTCTACAGGAGGCAAACTGGGCGCGATTCGGATATTGCTATCCTGAGGATCTACACCATAGGGATAAGTTGCGCCTGCCGGTGTCATTTCAAGGCCGGCTTCACTACACAATGCCAATGCCCGTTTTGCAGTCTGGGGCATTGTATAAAAACTAATAAAGTAGCCTCCCTTGGGACGATTCCAGTTTGCAAAGCCAAGGGGATCAATCTGTGTTTCCAGGGCATCGGCAACGGCATCAAATTTCGGCTTCATGAATTTGGCGTGTCGCTTCATAATCTCTAATGTGTGTGCCTTATTCTGCAGATACCTTACATGTCGGAGCTGGTTAACCTTATCGTAGGAAATCGTCTGGATGCCAAACATCTTAGAAAAATAGGCAATATTTGCTTCAGACGTAGCCATTACGGCAACACCGGCACCGGCAAAGGTAATTTTGGATGTGGATGCAAATTCAAATACCATATCCGGGTTGCCTGCTTTTTCACAGGCAGACAGGATATCCGGAAATTCCACATAATCACCATCAAATTCGTGGACACAATATGCATTATCCCACATAATGATAAAATCCGGCGCTGCAGGCTTTAACTGCGCAAAACGACATACGGTCTCATCAGAATAAATAATACCGTCGGGATTGGAGTACTTTGGAACACACCAAATACCCTTTACACTGGGATCTTTTACAAGTTCCTCTACAATATCCATATCTGGACCTACGTCCGTCATTGGGACAGTAATCAGTTCTGCTCCAAAAAATTCTGTAATTTTAAAATGTCGGTCATAGCCGGGGCTGGGACAAAGAAACTTAACAGTCTCCTCCTGGCACCAGGGGCGCAGACTGTGCAGCAAGCCGTGGCTGTATGCCCGGGAAATTACGTCAAACATCAAATTAAGGCTGGCATTACCACCCACAAAGACTTGCTCCTTGCGGCATCCCAATACCTCTGCCCAATACTCCCGCATGCTGGGAAGTCCAACCAATTCGCCATAATTACGAACATCAACACCATCATCAAAGCAGTCATCGACAGATGTAACAGCGGTCAGCAGATCACTGACGCTATCAAGCTGTGCTTTTGCTGGTTTACCCCGCGAAATATTCAAGTTCAGTCCTTTGTTCTTGCATTTTTCAAAATCCTGCAGCACGCAAGTATATGCAATTTCCAGTTCTTCTCTGGTCATTTTTTCATATTCTCGCACAAGAACACACATCCTTCAAAATAAATATGAATTATTATATATCGGAACTTGCAAATTTACAATATAAAAATTACAAAATATCAGACTTTTCTAATCTTTCGTAAATTTGTACAAGCAAAGGCTAAATTGACGATAATTTTTCGTCAATTTAATGCTTGAAATTTCGGTGTCTATCGCATAAAATTTATGATAGGTCTCTATATTTACAGATTATGAAAGGTTGTGTCTTTATGGACCGGTTTTTACACATTCCGGAAATTTTCGGCATCGACTCCTTTAACGAATCGACAATGAAACAGCGCCTTGCGCCTGAAATTTATAATTCCTGGAAGCTGTGTATCCAAAACCGCACTCCTTTGGAATTAAGCGTTGCCAACGAAATAGCCGATGCTATGAAGAACTGGGCAATCGAGAAGGGCGCAACCCATTATACCCACTGGTTTCAACCGATGACCGGTATAACCGCTGAAAAACACGATTCCTTTATCAGCCCGGACGGTGAAGGACGGGTGATTATGGAGTTTTCGGGAAAGGAACTGGTTCGCGGTGAATCGGATGCATCCTCCTTTCCCTCCGGAGGTCTGCGTGCGACCTTTGAGGCGCGTGGTTATACCGCCTGGGATCCGACAGCTTTTGCATTTGTTAAAGACGGAAGCCTATACATACCCACTTGCTTCTTTTCCTATAGCGGCGAAGCACTGGATAAAAAGACACCTTTGCTTCGTTCCATTGACGAGGTTTCCAGGGAAGCGCTTCGGATCCTGCGCCTTTTTGGCGATACCGAGACGAAAAACATCCAGGTATCCGTCGGTGCTGAGCAGGAATATTTTTTGATTCCGAAAGCAATCTATGCCCAACGTGAGGATTTACGGTTGACCGGCAGGACGCTCTTTGGCGCAATACCCCCAAAGGGACAAGAACTGGACGACCACTATTTTGGCAACATCCGTACACGAGTTTCCAAATTTATGCGGGATTTGGATGAACAACTTTGGCGTCTGGGCGTTCTTTCCAAGACCAAGCATAACGAAGGTGCACCTTGTCAACACGAACTGGCCCCGATTTACACTGATGCAAGCAACGCCTGCGATGACAACCAACTGATTATGATGGTAATGAAGAAGTGTGCCGCAAAGCACGATTTGGTTTGCCTTCTTCACGAGAAGCCTTTTGCCGGTGTTAACGGTTCCGGCAAGCATAACAACTGGTCTTTGTGCACGGACAGTGGCAAAAATCTGTTCAAGCCCGGCGAGACGCCCCGTCAGAATGCCCAGTTTCTGGTTTTTCTTGCTGCATTTATCAAAGGTGTAGATGAATATCAGGATTTCCTGCGGTCTACCGTTGCCTTTGCCGGTAATGACCACCGCCTGGGCGCCAATGAAGCGCCGCCTGCAATTATTTCTATTTTCCTTGGTGATGAGCTGACCGCCGTTGTAGAATCGATTATTAACGGCACAAACTACACTGACCCGGAAAAGAGTTTGATGCGTATTGGCGTCGATGTTCTCCCCTCTATTCCGAAAGACACAACAGACCGCAACCGCACCTCGCCCATCGCATTTACAGGTAATAAGTTCGAATTCCGTATGCTTGGCTCCTCCCAGTCAATTGCCGGTCCAAATATTGCACTCAACACGATTATGGCGGATGAGCTGGGTAAGTTTGCAGATATTCTGGAAAAAGCAGACGACTTCGATGCTACCCTCCAGACGCTGGTTTGTGATGCGTTTACCAATCATCAAAGAATCATTTTCAACGGAAACGGTTATTCTGCGCAATGGCAGGAAGAGGCTGCCAAACGCGGATTGAGTAATCTGCCGAACACAGTAACCGCTCTTCCGGCTTATCTGGACAAGAAGAATATTGATCTGGTAACACGGCACGGCATTTTCACGGAAGCGGAATTTTTGGCGCGCCACGAAATTCACCTGGAAGCCTATAACAAGCTGATCAACATTGAAGCCAGGACAATGGTGGATATGGTTATGCACCAAATTTTACCTGCAGCGCTCGCCTATTCCTCCTCCCTTGCAGTTGGTATTAATAACAAGCGTCAAGCAATGGGGAAACAGGTAAAAGCCGCTGTTGAAACTTCCCTTGTCAAACGCATATCGGACAGCTGTGATCGTTTGTATGAAGGCAGCGAAAAACTCTATGCCGCATTAAAGGCTGTTCCGAATGATGTTGAAAAGGCAGCAGAGTATTACGGCAGTGTTATCATATCCGGAATGAAATCCGTTCGAAAGGAAGCGGATTTCCTGGAGAAACTGACCGCAAAATCCTATTGGCCGTATCCTACTTATTCCGACTTGCTGTTCTATTAAAATTTGCTCCGCAATGCAGTTGCATTGCGGAGCAATTTTTATTTTCCTGTTGAACCAAAGCCTCCGGAGGCGCGCTGTGTTTCATTCAACGCATCCACTTCACAGTAGGACGGTGTAAAAATCGGTGTGATCACCAATTGGGCAATCCGTTCCCCATGGGAAATAGTCTGGGTCTGGCTGCTGTGATTGTGAAGCACAACCATAAACTCACCGCGGTAATCACTATCCACAACGCCCACCTTGTTGGCAGGCGCCAAACCCCTTTTGCAGGCAAGTCCACTGCGCGCATAAATGAGACCTGCACATCCTTTGGGCAGTTCCATAGATAGACCCGTGGGAACAAAACAGGATTGACCCGGTTCAATGGTAACATTTTCATCCAAGCAAGCATACAAGTCAGCGCCGGCTGCTTCTGCAGAGCCGTAGGTTGGTAAAATGGCATTTTCCCGTAATTTCTTCACTCGAACTGCATCCATAATTATATCCTCTCTTTTTATAAGATATAGGTATTTAAGAACTCCCCAACCATATCTGTATATTTCTTTTGTTCGATCAGAAAGCTAACCCCGTGTGAGGCCCCTTCCACCAAAAAAAGCTTCTTTGGTGATGTGCAGGCATCATAAGCCTGCTTTGTCATCTCGCAGGGAACAAAATCATCTGCAGTCCCATGTACCAGCAAAACAGGGAGTTTGCTGTTTAACAGGGACCTTCTTGTGTCGCACTGGGAAAGGCTAAACCCAGCAAAAACTCTGGTCAGAAATTCCGTAACCAAAAGCGAGGGGCCTGCCGGCAAATGTGTTACCTTACGGAAAACATGGGAAATGATATCCTTCGGAGATGTAAAACCACAGTCCGCGATGATGCCCTTCACATTTTCTGGCAAATCCCTGTCTGCCAGGAACAACATAGTGGATGCACCCATAGAAAGACCGGAAAGCAAAACGGGTAAATTGGCATTCGTTCGGTTATGAAAATCAATCCATGCCTGCATATCACGGCTTTCTTTGACTCCAAAGGTGATATAACAACCTTTGCTCATACCGTGGCATCTTTGTTCCGGAATCAACAAATTCATTCCCAAATTGTAATATAAATCAAAAGCAAGCCCAAAATCAACCAGCATAGTGCTGCGATAGCCATGCGCAAATAGAACTGTCCCCCTTGGCTTCTCCGCCTCTACCCAAAAACCGTGCAAACGCAGCCCTTCATCACTGGAGATAAAGACATCCTCTGCATTATGCTCCAAAAGCCAACGGTTTGCGTTTTGGATATTCTTGGCATACTTACCGTAGGAAGTATTTTTAATTTCGTCTTCAACAAGCCACGGTAATTCTTTCCTGCGAATACAAGCAACAACAAAGACATAAAACCCGCTAACAAGGCATAGTGTTAGGAACGCAAAAATAACAAAGGCAAGAATTTTCATTTATAACTCCTTTGTTCCCAGTCTGCCAAACCAACGGAAGGATAACGGCCAGACAACACCGGCAACGACTACAACCAGAAAATAACGAACCAGTCTGCCAGGCAATTCTCCAAAAACAAGATTCAACGGTGTTTTTAGTCCGGCTTTTACTGCCAGAACAAGTAAAACACCTAAAATAATCTTTAAAATCTGCGCCCACCAAGCTGCTTTCACAGAAAAATGTAACCAATTTTCATCTGCTATATACACAATCAAGAAGCCTAATAAAGCACCAAATAATGTGTAAGCATTTTCCGTTCCGGATGTAAGATTTGCAATATCCACATCCAAAGGAAACGGATAAAACTCCACAAACACAAGGTAGCCTAATGTGAGTGCCGTCATAAAAAGCAATAAATATGGAAGATATTTTCCGTTGTTGTGAAACACCACCGGTTTTAATGTAATAATTAAAAGAATAGACATTCCTGCTGCAACCAAAACATCCAACGGTGTATGTACTCCCAAATACATTCTGGAAAAAGGAACCAGAATAACAAGAACAGCGCAAACAATTCGTATCCAGCGATTTTTCGTTGTATAACCGATTCCGCCAAATGTACTTACTGCGCTTTGGGTATGTCCACTGGGAAAGCTATATCCGGACGCTGCAGCCCGCGCCTGCTCCAGAATTGTAAAATTTTTATCCAAAACCCACGGCCTCGGGATCCGAAACCACAGCTTCATAAACTGGTTCGCCACAGTGCCTATAAGCCCAACAGAAAGAATGTAATATCCTTTCCTCTTATCCACGCACCAAAACATCACCAGAGCAGCAATAAGAAAAATGGTTTCCTCACCGAAGCGGGTTATCAACAGCATAATCTCATTTAGAACCGGCATACGCAGGTCTTCCAGAATATACAGGAAATTCATAAAAAACACCCCTTACAACAGGTTATTATACACACCGTTTATAAAGTTGTAAAGTTTGCTGCAGGAAAATCTCCGTACATTCTTGTGTTTTTTCAAAAAAGGGATATAATAAAGAAAAGTTATCATTGAGAGGAGGCAATGCTATGCTTTCCGATTTTCCCAGATGCCATTATAAAAACAGTTCTCTTGTTGAAGTAATTTGTCAATTGCGTTTTTCTGAAATACCCTCTATTAACAGTATCACACCGTTAAATTTTCAGGCGGCAATCCGGGAACAATTCCCGCAATACTCTGCCGTTCAGGAACAGCCTGCGGGCGGAAATTCTCCGCCTGTTCTCAATCATCAATTTGTTTCCAATGACGGTGTTTGGCGTGTTAATCTGACGATGCATTTCATTTCCTTGTCCTGTAAGCACTACACAGACTGGGAAACCTTTGCCAACCACCTTGACCGTCCACTGGCATCCTTTATCCAAATTTATAAGCCAGATAATTTTACCCGGATCGGGTTACGATATATAAATTTCTTTTCCCGAGAGCGACTGCATTTGGAAGGTATTCCCTTTCGTGAGTTGTTTGACTCCAAGTACCTGGGACTTATGGCTGCGGATATACTGCCTGAGCAAGGTTTTCACAATAGCATTGTGGAAGCAGATTTCGCAATTGGAAATAACTGCCGTGCAAAAGTACACGCAGGACCGGGTATGGTGAAACGCAACGGTCAGCAAGATCCAAATATTAACTTCATTTTAGACTTAGATTACTATACATCCGGCAATATCCCCATCAACCACGCAGCCGGTACATTGGAGAATCTCCATAATCGAACATATCCGCTGTTTCGCGGTGCGATCACCCAGCTGCTGCACAACGCAATGGGGCCGGAAGAATAAAGGAGAACACTATGCCTTACTATTACTACAGCTTTGACTGGACTTATCTTGCTTTGGTCCTTCCCTGCATAATTTTATCCTTGTGGGCAAGCGCAAGGGTAAACGCTACCTTCCGTCGATACGAAAAGCAGATATCCTCTCGCCATATTACCGGCGCGCAGGCAGCGCAACGAGTACTTTCAAGCAACGGCGTAAGCGGTGTCCGAATTGAAAGAATTAGCGGAAAGCTTACTGACCATTACGATCCCAGAACCAATGTGATCCGCTTATCGGAAAATGTGTATGACAGCGCTTCAACTGCAGCAATCGGTGTTGCTTGCCACGAAGCAGGACACGCAGTTCAATATGCGCAAAAATATGCGCCCATAAAGCTTCGCGCCGCCATCATTCCAGTAACCAATATCGGGTCCCGTCTGGCTATGCCACTCATTCTCGTCGGTCTGCTTTGTTCCGCTTTTGGTAGTTTTTCGGAGACGATTATATATGTTGGCATTGCTTGTTTCGGACTTTCCCTGGTTTTTCAGCTGATTACGCTGCCCGTGGAATTCAACGCCAGCCGACGTGCAATAGAGGCCATTGAGAGCGGAAATATCCTGTCAGAAGAAGAACAGCAAGGTGCCAGAAAAACCCTTTCAGCGGCTGCTCTGACTTATGTGGCTGCAACAGCTGTCGCTCTTGCCCAGCTTTTACGGCTGATCTCCCTTTTTGGTGGTCGCAGAAGAAATAACTGATACGGTTTTTCCGCTCCGGTATTGACAACCGGAGCGGAATTGTTTATACTGCAGTAGTATGAAAAGTATGATTAGTGTGAAAGGAGGACCACAATGACCGGCGGCAAGCACATATTAGGAAAAGGAAATACCCGCAGGGTTTTCGGTACAGCAAAGGTTGGCGACCGTGGGCAAATTGTAATACCAAAAGAAGCTCGGGAATTGTTTCACATCCAACCGGGAGACACATTGCTGATTTTAGGCGAAGAAGACACCGGATTAATTGTTTCCAAGCCGGAGGTTCTCACAGATATTGCTAATAAAATATTTACCACAGTCAGAAAAGAGGAAGAGAATAATGGATGAATTAATGAAATACTACACCGATTTGGGAATATCCCCAAAGGTTTATGAATATGGCGAGAAGGTAGTAGCAGATCTTACAAAGCGCTTTGCTGATATTGATAAGATAGCCGAATACAACCAGGCAAAGGTGCTGTCTGCTATGCAAAAAAATCGTATTTCCGCCGCCTGTTTTGCCGCAACCACCGGCTACGGCTATGACGATGTAGGCAGAGATAATTTAGAGCGTGTATACGCAGATGTTTTTCACACAGAAGCTGCCCTTGTCCGCCCGCAAATCACCTGTGGAACCCACGCGCTAACTGTGGCACTGTCTGCCAATTTGCTTCCGGGAGATGAGCTGCTCTCCCCCGTCGGTCTTCCTTATGATACATTGCAAGAGGTTATTGGCATTAAGGACAGTCCTTGCTCTCTAAAAGAATACGGCGTTCAGTACCGTCAGGTTGATCTGTTGGATGACGGTACCTTTGACTATGAAGGCATCCGAAATGCAATCAATGAAAAAACCAAGTTAATTACAATCCAGCGCTCCAAGGGCTATGCCACAAGACCCACCTTCTCCGTTAAGCAGATTGGTCAGTTAATTGATTTTGTTAAGAAAATCAAACCGGATGTGATCTGTATGGTCGACAATTGTTACGGAGAGTTTGTTGAGACTATAGAGCCATCCGATGTTGGTGCAGATATGGTTGTCGGTTCTCTGATCAAAAACCCCGGTGGCGGACTTGCTCCAATTGGCGGCTATATCTGCGGTACAAGCACCTGCGTCTCCCGATGCGCATATCGCTTATCCGCACCGGGTCTGGGCCAAGAGGTTGGCGCAAATCTCGGCTTGATGCCGGCACTGTATCAGGGACTATTCCTGGCGCCCACCGTTGTCGCCAGCGCTGAAAAAGGTGCGATTTTTGCTGCAAATCTCTATGAACCCTTAGGTTTCCGGTGCGTACCCAACGCAACAGAAAGCCGACACGATATTATTCAGGCAGTAGAATTAAAGAGCGAAGCGGCTATGATCGCCTTTTGTAAGGGCATACAAGCAGCTGCACCGGTGGATTCCTTTGCAACTCCACTGCCTTGGGATATGCCCGGCTACAGCGATAAGGTGATTATGGCTGCCGGCGCGTTTGTGCAAGGTTCGTCTATTGAGTTATCTGCTGACGGTCCTATCCGGGAACCCTACGCCGTGTATTTCCAGGGTGGTCTTACTTGGCAGCACGCAAAATTTGGTATTTTAATGAGTCTCCAAAAAATGGTAGACGCGGAGCTCATCAAATTATAAAGGAGAGATAAAATATGTCTTGGTTCTTTTTTGCTGTATCAACCGCAATTTTATGGGGTGTCGCCGAATTATTTTACAAAAAAGGTGCACGACCCGACGAAAAGTATTCTCACCTAAAAATCTGTGTCTGGGTTGGCATCGTGATGGGTGCCCATGCGGTATTCACGCTGCTGACACAGGATATTCACTACAATCCTGTAAACATTCTCTGTTATCTTCCCGTGTCTCTGTTTTACATAATCTCAATGGCATTCTCCTATTTCGGAATGCGTTTCCTGGAAGAATCCATCTCTGACCCCATTGAGAACACCGCTGGTGTTATTTGCACCCTTCTGTTTGTTGTATTTATGAAGGAAAGCATTTCCCTGTTCACCTGGATTTCCATTGCAATTATCACCATTGGCGTTGTGGGTGTTGGTTTTTTGGAAAACCACGGCGAAACCGTGCGAAAGAAGAAGCTGGGCAAAACTCTCGCAATCGTGGCATTCTGTATGCCCTTTGTGTATGCCCTGTTGGATGCCTTCGGCACATTCCTTGATGATGCCTTCTTCCTTATTGAGGATGTCGCCAGATCTCCGTTGGTAGATGTTACCACTGA
>JAZSRR010000014.1:0-5235 GCA_045538605.1 Faecousia sp. | reverse complement strand
CACTATCAGTTCTGGTTTGCCATCCTGGGTCTGCATAAGCTGGGCGCCATCGCCATTCCTGCCACCAATCAGCTGATGGAGCACGATTTTGTCTACCGTTTCCAGGCAGCGGATGTGAGCGCTGTGCTTTGCACCGCAGACGGGGATACCGCTGCCCAGATCGAGCTGGCAGAGAAGAGCGCCAACACAAGCCTTACCAAAATTCTGGTAGGCGGTAGCCGGGAAGGCTGGCACGACTACGATAAGGAATATGATCTGTTCAGCCGTCGCTTTATCCGGGAGGTGGACGCACCCTGCGGTGATGATCCGATGCTGATGCTCTTTACCTCCGGTACTACCGGTTATCCCAAAATGGCGACCCATTCCTACAAGTACGCCCTGGGTCATTATGTTACTGCCAAATACTGGCATCTGTGCGAGCGGGATGGGCTGCACTTTACCATTTCCGAAACCGGTTGGGGCAAAGCTCTCTGGGGCAAGCTTTACGGTCAGTGGCTGTGCGAGGGCGCGGTGTTTACCTATGACTTTGACCGTTTTGACGCGGAAAAGATCCTGCCGATGTTTGCAAAGTACAATATCACTACCTTCTGCGCGCCGCCTACGATGTACCGTATGCTCATCAAGCAAGATCTGAGTATGTATGACTTGTCCTCGATTCATCACGCCACCACTGCCGGTGAGGCGCTGAACCCCGAGGTGTTCTATCAGTTCGAAAAAGCTACCGGCCTGCGGATTCACGAAGGCTTTGGTCAGACAGAGATGACTTTGGGTATTGCGAACCTGTACGGTGCCAACATCAAGCCCGGCGCGATGGGTAAGCCTGTCCCTGGCTACGGTATCGATATTGTAGACCAGGACGGCAACCCGGTGGAGGACGGTGTCAACGGTGAGATCGTCATTCGTACCGAACCCAAGCCTACCTGCGGTGTATTCCTTGGCTACTACCGCAATCCGGAAGCTACTGACGCTGTGTGGCACGACGGTATGTACCACACTGGAGATGTGGCGTGGCGGGATGAGGACGGCTACTACTGGTATGTAGGCAGAGCCGACGATGTGATCAAATCCTCCGGCTACCGGATCGGACCGTTTGAAATCGAATCTACCATTATGGAGCTGCCCTATGTTCTGGAATGCGGTGTTTGTGCCGCGCCGGATGAGGTTCGGGGTCAGGTGGTCAAGGCTTGTATCGTGCTGGTCCCCGGTACCGAGGAAACAGAGCAACTGAAAAAGGATATCCAGAATTATGTAAAGAGCCACACTGCGCCGTATAAGTATCCCCGGATCGTGGAATTCCGCAAAGAGTTACCCAAGACTATCAGCGGTAAGATTATGCGAAACAAGCTGTAAAAAGACCGACATATATTGACAATGCTTTATAAAATTTAGTATAATAACTTGATTATTACACTTGAGGTGCGCCGGTATGACCGACATTACTTACAAAATTAAAGAAACGGCACGGCGTATCCGTGAGCTCCGTCAGATCTCCGGCATTTCCGTAGAGGAAATGGCGAAGCGGACCGATCTGTCTGTGGAGGAGTATATCCAGTGCGAAGAGGGCAACCGCAATATGAGTATTGCCTTTTTGTACCGTTGCGTTCTGATCTTCGGCGTGGATATGGGCGACCTGCTGGAGGGCCGCAGCCCTAAACTGCGTTCCTATGCCCTGACCCGAAAAGGTGAAGGTCAGCGCATTGAAGAGGCGCACAATATGCTGGGCTTCAACCTGGCGGCAGATTTCCGCAACCGGATCGCGCTGCCACTGTATATGGAGGTCAAGTACCGCCCGGAGGCAGAAACCGAGCCGATCCCCCTGATCACCCACGAGGGTCAGGAATGTGATATCGTGATCCGGGGTCATCTGAAAATTCAGATCGGAGACCACATTGAGGTTTTACACCCCGGCGATACCATTTACTACGACTCTTCCAAGCCCCACGGCATGGTGGCGACTCAGGGAGAGGACTGCGCTTTCTATGCTATCGTACTGTCGAATTCTGCTGCCCGTGAGGGGGAGCAGGCTGCGGCGGTGGCAATTCCTGCAGCGGCAGCCCAACCGGCAGACACGCTGCCGCGGGTGTATCATAGCTTTATTGTTCCCACGGTTGAAAACGGCAAGCTGACGGCCATCGACTTTAAAAATCAGGAGCAATTCAACTTTGCCTTTGATGTAGTGGATGCGTTGGGCAGACAAAAGCCGGATAAGCTGGCAATGCTGCATATTTCCGAGAATATGACCGAGCGGCGGTTTACCTTCCGGGATATGATGAAGGAATCTGCAAGATGCGCCAACTATTTTAAGTCCCTGGGCATCCAAAAGGGCGACCGGGTGATGCTGGTGCTGAAACGCCACTATCAGTATTGGTTTGCGGTTTTGGGTCTGCACAAGCTGGGCGCGGTAGCTATTCCTGCCACCAATCAGCTGCTGGAAAAGGACTTTGCCTACCGCTTCCAGGCAGGCAACGTAAAGGCAATTTTGTGCACCGCTGACGGTGAGGTAGCAGATGCGGTGGATGCGGCAGCGGCAAACAGTCCGATGCTGGAGCATAAGATATTGGTGGGCGGCAAGCGGGAAGGCTGGCACGACTTTAATGAGGATTATCCGATGTTCAGCAGCCGCTATGCCCGTAGTTCGGATGCTCCCTGTGGCAGCGACCCGATGCTGATGTTCTTCACCTCCGGCACCTCCGGCTATCCCAAGCTGGCGGCGCACAATTATAAGTATCCCCTGGGCCATTTTATTACAGCAGAGTACTGGCATCGGGTCAACCCCGAGGGTCTGCACCTGACCATTTCCGACACTGGCTGGGCAAAGTCCTCCTGGGGCAAGCTTTACGGTCAGTGGCTGTGTGAGGCGGCAGTCTTTGTTTACGATTTTGACCGTTTCGACGGTGCCAAGATCCTGCCGATGTTTGCCAAGTATAATATTACCACCTTCTGCGCACCCCCCACGATGTACCGTATGCTTATCAAGCAGGATCTGTCCGGTTATGACCTGAGCTCCATTGAGCACGCCTCCACCGCAGGCGAGGCGCTGAACCCGGAAGTATTCCGCCAGTTCGAATTGGCCACGGGCCTGAAGATTATGGAAGGTTTCGGTCAGTCGGAAAGCACCTTGATGATCGGCAATCTGGCAGGCGACAGCCACAAGTTTGGCGCAATGGGCAAGCCTGTACCGCTGTACGATGTACATCTGTTGGATGTGGATGGCAACGAGGTGGACGCCGGTGAGCCGGGTGAGGTTTGCGTCAATATTCAAAATGGACTGCCTTGCGGTCTGAGCTATTGCTATGAGGGAAGCCCCGATATCACCGCCGAGACTTGGCGGGATGGTTACTATCACACCGGCGACCTTGCTTGGAAGGATGAGGACGGATTCTTCTGGTATGTGGGCCGCGCGGACGATGTGATCAAATCCTCCGGCTACCGGATCGGACCGTTTGAGATCGAAAATGTCATTATGGAACTTCCCTATGTTCTGGAGTGCGGTGTCTCTGCCGCGCCCGACGAGGTCCGGGGTCAGGTGGTTAAGGCAAGCATCGTGCTGGTCAAGGGAACGCAGGGTAATGATGCTCTGAAGAAAGAGATCCAGGAGTATGTAAAATCCCGTACCGCCCCATATAAATATCCTCGTATCGTGGAGTTTAGGGAATCTCTTCCCAAGACTGTCAGCGGTAAGATCATTCGGAAACAACTGTAATTATGGAACATAAACGATTAACCTTATTTGCCGGGCATTACGGCAGCGGTAAAACCAATATTGCCGTTAATTACGCCCTGCAGCTTGCAAAAGAAGGGAAGAAGGTCTGTATTGCGGACCTGGACATCGTAAACCCCTATTTTCGCACGAAAGACAGCGCAAAGGTGCTGGAAAAAGCGGGAATCGACTTGATTTCTCCCCAGTACGCCAACACCAATGTAGACCTTCCGGCATTGCCGGCGGAGAGCTACCGGTTGGTCCGGGATAAAAGCATTCACGGCATTATGGACATCGGCGGCGATGACCGGGGCGCTTACGCCCTGGGGCGGTTTGTGCCGGATATCCTGGCAGAAAACGATTACCGTATGGCGTTCGTTGCCAACGGCTGTCGCCCCCTGACCCGTACCCCGGAGGATGCCCTGACCATTATGAAAGAGATCGAAAATGCTTGCGGTCTTTCCTTTACCTGCATCGTCAACAACACCAACTTGGCGGAGGAAACCGACGCAGCGGTCATTACCGGCTCGCTTGATTACATCGATCAGCTCTGCAAGCTCAGCGGTTTGCCCCTTTGGATTCATACCGCCGAAAGCTCCGTAGCCAAAACACTGCCGGAACTGAACGCTCCGGTACTGGCTATGGAATTGCAGGAAAAATACTTCGCATTACCCACGACATAAGGAGGAAGTAAAAATGCCAAAGGTAACATTCAAAACGGAACTGTGTAAAGGTTGCGGTCTGTGTGTCCACGCCTGTCCCAAGGGCTGCTTGGTGCTTGCCACCGACACGATTAACCAAAAGGGTTATTCCCCGGCCCAAATGGCAGAGCCTGACAAATGCATCGGCTGCGCATTTTGCGCCACCATGTGCCCCGACTGCATCATCACTGTGGAAAAGTAAGGAGAAGGAATATGGCAGAACGTGTACTTATGAAAGGCAATGAGGCCATCGCAGAAGCTGCGATCCGCGCCGGTTGCCGTCATTACTTTGGTTACCCCATCACACCCCAGACAGAGATCGCTGCTTATATGGCAAAGAAAATGCCTAAGATCGGCGGTGTCTTCCTGCAGGCAGAAAGCGAGATCGCGTCGATCAATATGGTCTACGGCGCAGCCGCTGCCGGAATGCGGGTGATGACTTCCTCCAGCAGCCCCGGAATTTCCCTGAAGACCGTGGGCCTGAGCTATATTGCCGGCTCGGATGTACCGGCATTCGTGGTAAATGTCCAGCGTGGCGGCCCGGGTCTGGGCGGCATTCAGCCTTCTCAGTCCGACTATTTCCAGGCCACCAAGGGCGGCGGCCACGGCGACTACAGAATGATCGTGCTGGCGCCTGCTTCCGTGCAGGAAATGGCAAGCCTGACCATCAAGGGCTTTAACCTGGCAGATAAGTACCGTATGACTGCTATGATCCTGGCAGACGGCACCATCGGTCAGATGATGGAGCCCATCTCCTTCGAGGATGCGGAAATTGAGACTTACGAAAAGCCCTGGGCCCTCACCGGCACCGAGTGCAAGAGAAAGCACAACATC
>JAZSRR010000104.1:0-32971 GCA_045538605.1 Faecousia sp. | reverse complement strand
CCTAAGGAGATTCGGCGCACTTTAAAGATCCGCGAGGGAGACCCCTTGCTGACAACATTGACACCAATCGACCGATTTTGCGTGGCGATACATAGTCTTGCACATAGAACAGCAGCGGAGTGAAAATCACTCCGCTGCTGTTCTATGTGCAATTAAATCTTGTTTTTGTTTTACTTTTTTACATATACGGACTATAAAATATGCAAGAATAGTTGAACCAATACACACAAGAATGGGATGTGTATTTTCAAAAAATATAGAAGAATCTTTATCGATGCCAAATAATGCATACATCCTGTTCATTACGGCTGCAATTATGATGTGAAAAATATAGATGTATGTGCTACACCCTTCCAATGCTATTAAAAACGAAGGGCATTGAATATCTGAATATTTAACAAACACACAAACAACTGCAAACAGGATAAACAAAGAGCCAATATACAATTCGTTTATGCCGAAAAAATATCGAGAAAGAATTGATTCAATAATTCCTATTATAATACATGCAAAAATCACATAATTAGGTATGCTGTGGAATTTGTGTTCGTATTTTTTTGCCAATAAACCTAACCCAAAAAACGGGACGCCCATTACGAGGAAATTTCGCACAATTGATTTAGGAAATACAATTCCAAAAATTGAAAGTCCCTCTCCCAACAAAATATGTAAAAATAAAAGACAAAACGACATTATGAATATTATTTTGTCACTTATGCGAAGCTTTGTTATAAAGAAAAAAATGACATAAACATAAAGCACGGCAAATAAATACCACAAATGCCCCGAACTAATAGTTATATTAAACACCAGTAGTTTGGCAAGAACGACTAAGTCCAAGTAATTACTTAAATAGGAAGTAACATCAGCCATATTGCCTTTTGACAATAGTGTGGACACCTTAAACGCGGTACAGCAAACAACAGAAAAGATAAGGAGAGTCAAAATATTTCTTATTCTTTTTTTGATTTTATCACAGGTGATTTCATAAGAATGAAAGCCAGACACCAGAAAGAAAAAAGGTACCGCAAAACGAGCACAAGTTTCCATAATAGGGCCCAGTCTACCATAAAACTTCACGTGTATAAAAACCACCATATATGATGCAAATAATTTTAATAGTTCAAGCGTGCTGTTTTTTTGAACATTCATATTTCCACCGCCTTTTTATTTATCATATCACGGCAAATGCAAAAAGTAAATCCTGCGGTATAATCTCCGGCAGTTTACAGATACTAACAGCGTAATTTGTAAATTAAAGGAGATAGATATATATGAAAGCTACTGGTATCGTCCGTCGGGTGGACGATTTGGGAAGAATTGTTATCCCCAAAGAAATTAGAAGAACCCTCAAGATTAGAGAAGGCGATCCGTTGGAGATTTATACCGAGAAGGACGGAGGGGTGATTTTCCGGAAATACTCACCTATGGGGGAGATGCAGGAGTTTGCCGCCCAGATGTGCGAGGCCATCAGCGCCAGCACCGGCCGAATCGCGGCGGTTGCGGATCGGGATGGGATCATTGCTCTGTCCGGCGCACCCAAGCGGGAGCTGTTGGACAAGCCTAATTCCCAGGAGCTGGAGAGCCTGATGGAGGACCGGAAGACCTACCGCTATAACACCGGGGATATTCGCCTGCGTGCTACCGAGGCTTCGGAAAAGTATCATCTGGGGGTGGCGGCACCCATTTTGTGTCAGGGGGATCTGATCGGCTGCGTGATGCTCCTGCAGGAGGGAAGTATGCCTGCACCGGAGGAATCGGACCAGCGACTTGCACAAACCGTAGCCAGCTTTTTGGGAAAACAAATGGAAGACTAAGAGAATAACCGCGCCCACGCCAAAATTGTTACAATCTGGCGTGGGTAAAAATTTGGTCAAAATCGGGGATTCTGCTCCACTTTGGATGCTAAAAAACCGGTGCAAGCCAGTCGAAATAGGGAATGTGTTTAATTTGACGGGACAAAGGGGTTGACAATCGGTAACGGATATGGTACAATCTGTAACGAATTGTAACCAAACGGTTACTGGTTTGCAACCAAGAAAGGAATGAAGTTATGACCGGAACCCGGAAATTGGGTTTGCGTGTGCTGTGTGTGGTGCTGTGCCTGGTGAGCCTGCTGAGTATGGCTTTGCCGGTGGGGGCAGCAGCCGAACCGCAGACCGAAGCCCAGACGATGACGGCCATTGTCCGCCGCACTGCCTCCGGCAGCGGCTACCCCATTGGCCAGATGGAGAACGGAACAAAACTGAATATATTAGGTGAAAAGAGCGGCTTCTATAAGATCGATTGCTACGATATGACCGGCTTTATAGCCAAAACGCAGGTGGTACATACAGATGGAGAATATTATGTAAATTGCCAGGCTGGCTCCGACCAGACAGCAGTACTGAACTACATCTCCCGGGAGGAAGCGCTGTCCTTGCGTAACGACGTGCTGACCCGGGCAAGGAAACGGCTGGGCGACCGGTATCAATACGGCGGCTCCCGTCCCGGCGGCTTTGACTGCTCCGGCTTTACCAGCTATGTGTGCAACGGCTTTGACCTGGGCCTGCACCGCACTGCCTCCACCCAGCTGCAGGACGGCGTGATTATCCCCAGAGAAGCGCTGCAGGTAGGCGACCTGGTATTTTTCCGGGAAGCCGGCAACAGCCACCCGGCTACCCATGTGGGTATTTATGTGGGCGACAACAAAATGATTCACTCTGCTCGCCATGGCGTGTGCTATGAGGAGCTGTCCAGCCCGTATTACGCAAAGTATTATCTCTGCGCCCGGCGGATCATCAACACCGGCGCGGTTACACCGGACCAAACACCCCTCGTCCGGACACAGACGGCAGGCCTGAATGTCAACAGTATCACCGGCCGCACTGTCCAATGCTGTAATTAACAAAAATCCCGATGAAAATTCATCGGGATTTTTCTTTCCCTTGTGGTGGACAGACCAAACAGACACAAGATGCAGTTGCCTGCCAAAAATCAATGCCTTTTTTCTCCATTTTATTCCGAGATTTCCGGTTGTAAGGGAAAAAAACCTGTGTTATAATGACTCCAAATGACGAAAAACCGAGGAGTAACCCATGAACGCAGTGGATATGAAGATCGACCAGACGGCGGTGCGAAAGCTGCTGGCTGCTGCAAGTCCGGATGCGGCGCTGCTGTATCTGTACCTGCAGGGGGGCAATGCGCCGGAGGATGCCGCTGAAAAACTGAATATCGCCCAGTCCCGAATCAGCTGCGCTCTGGCAACTCTGCGGCAGCTGGGACTTTACGAAACGGAAAAGAAGATCATCCCCGCCGGGGAGCGCCCCAGCTACTCGGAAACCGATGTGCTGGCGGCAATGGATACCGACCGGGATTTTCGGTGCTTGTACGGAGAGATTCAGCGGATTTTGGGACGCACCCTGAATACCGAGGAAATGAAGATCATTCTGGGCTTTATCCGCTATTTGGGTCTGGCACCGGAGGTGGTTTGCGTTCTGGTCAGCTACTGCAAGGACCGGGCGCGGCAGAGAGGCTCTGTGCGAAACCCATCCCTGCGGACCATCGAAAAGGAAGCCTACAATTGGGCAGAGCTGGGGATCGACACCATGGAGGAGGCGGCTGCCTTTATCCAGAAGCAGAACGTCCGGGCGTCCCAGCTGGGTCAGCTGATGGAAATTCTGCAGATCCGGGGTCGGAACCTAACCGCCGGGGAGGAAAAATTCGCCCGGCAATGGCTGGAAATGGGCTTTTCTATGGATGCCTTTGCCTTGGCCTATGAGCGCACCTGCCTGCACACCGGCAATATGGCGTGGGGATATATGAACCGGATCTTGACCCGGTGGCACGAGGCTGGCTTACATACGGCGCTGCAGGTCAAAGAGGCAGATAAAAAATCGGTACCCAAGGGCGCTTCCGGTCAGCTGGGAAGCGCAGAGCTGGAAGCCATTCAGAAATTATTACGGGAGGGTTAATATATGTCTTACAGCGCAGATATTCTTGCCCGGGCCAAGCAGGCTCTGGCGCAGCAAAAGGCAGATGCCCAGTCCCGGTATAACCAGAACCTGCAAAATGCTTACGAAAAATTACCCCGTCTGCGGGAAATCGATCTTCAGCTCCGCCGGGGAATGACCCTGGCTGCCAAAGCCGTCTTTACCCAGGGGGGCGATGCGGTGGCGGCGATGGAGCAGGTAAAGAAGGACAATCTGGCGCTGCAGCAGGAGCGCAAAGCGCTGCTGGAGGAGCATTTTTCCCCGGGTTATCTGGAGGAGGAAACGTTCTGCCCCAACTGCGGCGGAAGCGGCTACATCGGCAGCGCTATGTGTTCCTGTCTTGCGCAGCTGTGCCGGCAGGAACAGAAAAAGGAGCTTGCTTACCTGACCCAGGGTCAGGCGGGGTTTGAAGGCTTCCGTCTGGACTATTATCCGGATAAGGTCGACCCGGTAGTGGGTGTCAGCCCCCGGACCTTGATGCAAAAGCATTTGGAAACTGCCCGGCGGTTTGCCCGGGAGTTTACCCCCGGCTGCGGAAATTTGCTGTTCTCCGGAAATACGGGCCTCGGCAAGACCTTCCTGTCTGCCTGCATTGCCGATGCGGTGGCGGACAGGGGTTATAGCGTTGCTTATGAAAGCGCGCCCCGGCTGTTTTCCAAGCTGGAAAAGAACCGGTTTAATCCCGACGATGCTTCCCGGGCAGAGTGCGCCCGGTTTGACAGCTGCGATTTGCTGATCATCGACGATCTGGGTACGGAGATGCCCGGTAATTTCGTTACCGCCGCGCTGTATGCTCTGGTCAATGAGCGGCTGCTTTCCGGTAAGAGTATGGTAATTTCCACAAACCTGAACATTGGAGAGATCCACCAGCGGTACTCACCCCAAATTGCCTCCCGGCTGCAGGGTGAATTTAAGAATATGCCCTTTATGGGTGAGGATATCCGGGTGCTGAAGGCAAGAGGTGTGTAATGAAGATCGGTGTTTTATTTGACTTGGACGGCACATTGCTGGATACGCTGGAGGACTTGAAGGACGCGGTGAACTATGCCCTTTCCCATTATGGCTGCCCCCAGCGGAGCCTGGAGGAGATCCGCCAATTTGTGGGAAACGGCGTTAAGCAGCTTTTGAGGCTTTCCTTGCCCGGCAAGGACACCGACCCGGATTTTGAGGAATTTTTGCACACCTATCAGGCTTATTACGCCCAGCATAATCAGGATAAAACCGCCCCCTATCCCGGGGTTTTGCAGGCGCTGGAGCAGGTGAAGGCAGCCTACCCGGTGGGTATTGTGTCCAACAAGCACGATGCGGCGGTAGCGCCGATGTGCCGGGATTATTTCGGGGATATTTATGCCCGGGGCGAACGGGCAAATTGCCCCCGGAAGCCGGCGCCGGATATGCTTTATGCTGCCATGCAGGATCTGGGTATTGACCGGTGCGTCTATGTGGGCGACAGCGAGGTGGATGTGGAAACGGCAAAAAATGCCGGCGTTCCCTGCCTGAGCGTGCTGTGGGGCTTCCGGGATCAGGAATGTATCGAAAAGGCAGGGGGCAAGCATTTTTGCAGCGATGCCACCCAATTGCCCCAAATGCTACAAAAGATGATCGAGGAATATTATGGCTAACGAATTTTATGCGCTCCTGGGCAGGATGCGCTATATTACCCGATGGGGTCTGATGCGCAACACCTTTTCCGAGAATATTCAGGAGCACTCCCATCAGGTGGCGGTGCTGGCTCACGCCCTGGCGCTGATTCGCCGGGATATTTTGGGTCTGGAAGGACCGGATCCGGACAAGTGCGCGGTGGCGGCGCTGTATCACGATGCTTCGGAAATTCTCACCGGGGATCTTCCCACTCCCATTAAGTATTACAATCCGGACATTAAGGACGCCTACAAGCAGGTGGAGAAAATTGCCGGCAACCGGCTTTTGGATATGCTGCCTCCCCAGCTTCGCGGGAGCTATGAGCATTATGTGCTGGAGGATGACGAAAGCCTGCTTCCTATTATCAAGGCGGCGGATAAGCTTTCTGCCTATATTAAATGTGTGGAAGAGCAAAAAGGCGGCAATACAGAGTTTGACTCCGCCGCAACCCAGACGATGCAGATGATGAAAGATATGGGCTTACCGGAGCTGGACTGGTTTATTGCCGAATGTCTGCCCGCTTTTAGCCTGAATTTGGATCAGTTATAAAAAGAACCCTCCGGTTGTGAAAACCGGAGGGTTTTGTTATAGATTGCCACGGCTTGCTCTGCAAGCCTCGCAATGACAGCAAGAAAGAATTAAACGGTGATGCCGGCCATATCCAAAATGGTGGGCACATTCTTTTCTGCGCCGATGGCCATTACGTGAACGCCGTCGCACAGCTTCTCGTCCTTGATCTTGGCGATCATCTCCGCGGCCATTTCCATACCCAGCTTCGCAGGCAGGCCCTTGACGCCCTTTTCCTTGCCTTCGGCGGCAGCGGCTGCCAGACGGTCGATCATCTCCTGAGGAACGGCGATGCCGGGAACATTTTCGTTCATATACTTTGCGCCGCCTGCGCCCTTCAGAGGAATGATACCGGCCATAATATGCACCTTGATGCCTGCCTTGTCCACTTCCTCGATGAACCGCTTCAAAACATCCAGATCAAAGATGCCCTGGGTCTGGACATACATAGCGCCGGCTTCCACCTTCTGGCGGAGCTTGTTCACCTGCAGGAAGATGGGGTCATACAGAGGGGTAACCGCCGCGCCCTTGTAGAACTTGGGAGCACCGCCGGCGATCTCGTTGCCGCCGCAGTCGCAGCCGGTTTCTTCCATTTTGGAGAGCATTTTCAAAATGCCCACAGAGTCCAGATCGTAAACAGGCTTGGTATCCTTGCAGTCGCCAACCACCGGGTGGTCGCCGGTGAGGGCAAGCATGGTGTCGATGCCGAAGCCGGCAGCAGCCAGGGCGTCGCCCATCAGCGCCATACGGTTCCGGTCCCGACCGGTCATCTGCAAGATCGGCTCCAAGCCGGCCTGCTTCAGCTTGATGCACAGACCCAGGCCGGTGGCCTTCAGGCAGGCGGACAGCATATCGGTAACGTTCACAGCATGGACCTTACCCCGGAGCACCTCAGCGGCCTCCATCTGCTCGGTAAAATCATAGCCCTTGGGGGGCGCCATTTCAGCGGTAACACCAAAGTTACCGGCTTCCAGTACTTCTTTCAATACACTCATTATTTCTTCCCCCTCAAGCTGATAGTTCTGGGATAAGCGACCTTTTCATAGCCCTTGTCCTCGCGGCCCTGCACCAGCTTGTCCAGCTGATTGGTGGCCTGCAAACGCTCGTAGATCTTGATCCAGGCGCAGTCGTTTTCCGGGTTGACCTCGCACTTGCCGTTCTTCTGACCGCCGCAAGGACCGTTGACCAAACTCTTGGCGCACTGGGTAATGGGGCAGATAGCGCCGGTGGAGCCCAGCACACACTGACCGCAGAAGCGGCAGGCTTCTTCCCAAACGCCGAAGCGGACGGCTTCGCCTAAGTACATAGTATCATTGGAAGGATACACCGGGGCGTTGCCAGCGTTCTTGGCAACACACTGCACACCGTCGCCGCAGCTCATACAAACCACGCAATCCGGGTTTGCAGCGTTGATGGCCTTCATCTTGGATTTAACACCCAGGTTCATACAGCAGTAGTCGCAAACGGTGGTGGCTACCACTTTTTTGCCAGCCTGCTCCAAAACAGCGGTCAGCTCGGCGATCTGAGGCTCGCCGCCGGTCTGACAGGCGGTGGCGCAGCTGCCGCAGCCCACGATCGCTACGGTTTTGGCATCGCCGACCATTGCCATGACTTCCTCAATGGGCTTTTTCTGCGTAATAATCATACAGGTTTGCTCCTTTTCGTTGTGAATTGCAAGATAATCATATCCTAAACCAATGGAAAAATCAACCGGATATCTGGTATAATTTGAAAAAAATTGAGATTTCCTGTTTATAAGTTGTTAGTAATTGTTAATAACCGCTTCTGGACAGGGCTTTTGTTTGTGAAATTTCCACAAAGTTGTAAAAAACTTGAAAAAAGTACTTTACAAATTTAGCGAACTAAAGTATAATGAGGCCATCACAAACAACTCCCCACGGGGAAAAGAAAGGAAAATGAAAAATGAAAAAGTTAATTGCAATGATGATGGCGCTGGTGCTGGCACTGACCTGCTTCGTGGCCTGCGCACCCTCCAACAACACCACAGACGACACCGCCGGCGGTAATGCTTCTGCTACGGACCTGGCTTATGTTCAGGGTAACGGCAAGCTGGTTGTGGGCATCACCGAGTATGAGCCCATGGACTACAAGGATGAAAACGGCGACTGGACCGGCTTTGATGCAGAGTTTGCACAGCTGTTTGCCAAGGAGCTGGGCCTCGAGTGTGAGTTCTTTGTCATCGCTGACTGGGGCAAGAAATTCGTAGAGCTGGAGACCAAGAACATCGACTGCGTCTGGAACGGTATGACCATCACCGAGGAAGCTACCTCCAACGCCTCTGTCTCCGATCCCTATGTGGTCAATGCCCAGGTGGTCGTTATGAAGGCTGACAAGATCGCTTCTGTCAAGACTGCTGCGGATATGGTCGACCTGGCTGTCGCTGTTGAGAACGGCTCTGCTGGTGAGGATGCTGCCACCGATGCCGGTGTCAAGAACATCATTAAGGTTCAGGACCAGGCGGCCGCTTTGCTGGAGGTCAAGGCCGGCACCTCCGATGCCTGCGTTATCGATATCACCATGGCAAATGCCATGACCGGCGAAGGCTCTGACTATGCCGACCTGGCAGCCGGCATCAGCCTGACCAGTGAGGAGTACGGCGTTGCCTTCCGGAAGGACTCCGACATCACCGCCAAGTTCAATGCCTTTATGGATAAGCTGATTGCAGACGGCACACTGAAGACCCTGGCTGATAAGTACCAGCTGACTCTGGCTGAGTAAGGAAGTATAAAAGTAGCACTTTGCAGGGGAGTTTTGCTCCCCTGCTTGTGTGCTGTAAGGATGTGTATTATGTTTCTACCTGTAACACTGCAGCTGCTGGAGGGCTTTTGGGAAACCCTGAAAGTATTTGCCCTGACCCTGGCATTTTCCCTGCCTCTGGGACTTGTGATCTGCTTTGGCTCTATGAGCCGGTTTACGCCGCTGAAGGCGGTGGTGCGTTGCTTTGTGTGGATCATCCGGGGAACGCCTCTGATGCTGCAGCTGATCATTATATTTTACGGACCGGGACTTTTGTTCGATCTGCCGGCAATGCCCCGGTTTACCGCCACCATTGTTGCCTTTTCCATAAACTACGCCTGCTATTTCTCGGAGATCTACCGGGGCGGCATCGAGAGCATTGCCCGGGGTCAGTACGAAGCCGGGCAGGTGCTGGGTATGACCAAGGGGCAGATCTTCTTCAAGGTGGTGCTTTTGCAGGTCGTCAAGCGGATCATGGCGCCTATGAGCAACGAGGTCATCACCCTGGTCAAGGATACCTCTCTTGCCCGGATCATCAGCGTGTATGAGATCATTTGGGCAGGTGAGTCCTTTATCAAAAAAGGTCTTTTGTGGCCGCTGTTTTACACCGGCGCATTCTATTTGATCTTCAACGGTGTGCTGACGGTTGTCTTTGCCAGGCTGGAAAAGAAACTGAACTATTTCAGAGGTTAAATTATGCAGGTATTGGACGTAAAAAATTTAACAAAGAACTTTGGAAAGACCCAGGTTCTGAAGGGCGTCAGCTTTTCTCTGGAGGCAGGGCAGGTGGTAGCCATTATCGGTTCTTCGGGAAGCGGTAAAACCACTCTTTTGCGATGCCTGAACTTTCTGGAAAAGCCGGACAGCGGAGAAATCATCGTCCGGGGCAAATCCCTTCTCACCGAGGGCTGCACCGATGCCCAGATCCGGGAAAACCGGCTGCATTTCGGTCTGGTGTTCCAAAGCTTTAACCTGTTTCCCCAGTATACGGCGCTGCAAAATGTAACCCTTGCTCCCGGCCTTTTGAAAAAGGGCACGCCCCAGGAGCTGGAGGAGCAGGGAAAGAAGCTTCTGACCCAGGTGGGACTGCAGGATAAAATGGGGAATTACCCCTACCAGCTTTGCGGCGGTCAGCAGCAGCGGGTGGCGATCGCCCGGGCGCTGGCGCTTTCTCCGGAAATTCTGTGCTTTGACGAGCCCACCTCTGCCTTAGATCCGGAGCTGACCGGTGAGGTTTTGCGCTGCATCCGCAATCTGAAAGCGGAAGGCAATACCATGGTGGTGGTTACCCACGAAATGGACTTTGCCAAAAGCGTTGCCGATGTGGTGATCTATATGGCAGACGGCGTCATTGAGGAAATGGGTACGCCGGAGCAGGTATTCGATAACCCCCGGAGCGAAAAGACCCGCGCCTTTTTGCGGGGAATTCAGGAGGGCTTTTAAGTGGAACGAAAAAATGAGAAGATCGATGCGCTGATGGCGATGCTTGCCGCACAGACAGACCCCGGAGTGCTGAAGGCGCTGTTTGCGGATATGTGCACCGCCAAGGAAGTAGAAAATATGGCGGAGCGGCTGTATGCCGCCAAGCTGCTGATGGAGGGCAAAACCTACAATCAGGTGATGGAGGTGGCGGATATTTCTTCGGCTACCTTGAGCCGGGTCTCCCGGTGCGTCCAGTATGGCGAAGGCTACCGGCAGGTTTTGAAAAATCAATAGAAAAAGCTTGACGGTATCAGCAAAATATGCTACCATAATTTCTACGCCGGCATGGTGGAATAGGTAGACACAAGGGACTTTAACAGGCATCTGCAGTAAAGACACAGATAAAGGAGCTTGTACAAAATGAAAAAGTTTGACGAGCTGGTCTTTATTGCAGTATGCAAAAATTCTTTGACAATGGCAGAAGCCGCCCGGAAGCTGAATATGCACTTTAATACCTTTAAGCGCCACGCGGTAAGGTTGGGGTGCTATAGCACAAATCCCAGCGGAAAAGGCGTGCCAAAGCGCAGACCGCAAGCAATTGCAACACAGGATATTCTGGCGGGAAAATTTCCAGATTATGAAACCTATAAGCTGAAAAAGCGGCTTATCCGTGAGGGATATCTGGAGGATAGATGCCAGCTTTGCGGTTGGGCGGAAAAGCGAAACCCGGAAGATGCGTTCACACCCTGCGAATTGCATCATATAGACGGAAATTCCAGGAATCATCAGCTAAGTAATTTGCTGATGTGTTGCCCCAATTGCCATTCGTTACAAAAAAACTATCGGTCAAAGAATAGAGCAGGTAGTCAGGGATGACTACACTGAATGTCAGTAAATTCGGTGAAACCTTTGATAGTGGCAACGCCGAGCCAAGCCAAGTGTATACTTGGAAGGTGTAGAGGCCAGACACTGACCACCTAGAACAGGTGAAGGCATGGTCCAGACCACAAACCGTTTGGGTAGCGAAAGCTATAGTGGTACGAAAATCCCTCGGGCTAATAACCCGTACCGGTTCGATTCCGGTTGCCGGCACCAAAAAGCAGATGCCCCACAAGGGGTATCTGCTTTTTTGATGTCGAGAAAAAGCGGAACCGAACCGGAGGTAAGATTCTGGGGAGAGGGGGAGTGCTGTCGCCGACGAGGGCACCGGGCGCCGCAACAGGGCGCCCTTTTTATGTATATTGCGGAATACACAACCGCAGGTAAGGGAATTTGTGCAATGTGTCTATTTTTGGGGAGGGAATTTGTGCGATTTGATAGGTTGCAATTTTTAGGAAACAGTGGTAAACTATCTCATAGCAGGGAAAGGGATGTTCTAACCTTTTCAGGAACGTCCCGGTTCCCCAAAGGTATGGAAAGGCGTAATGCCGGAAAACATAATATTTTAGGAGGAAAAAAATGAAAAGACTGATCGCAATTGTCCTGGCACTGGTTACCGTTCTGGGCCTGTGCGCCTGCGGCGCAAAGCGCGGCAGCAGCAGTGGCGAAGAGCTGACTGCTGACGGCAGAGTCAAGCTGACCATCGGTATCCCCACCGATGCGCTGATTCTGGATTACAACAACAACGCACTGACCAACTGGGTCGAAGAGAAGTGCGGTGTAGAGCTGGAGTTTATCGAGTACCCCGGCGGCACCGATGTCCCGACTCAGATCTCCACCACCATTGCCGGTCGTCAGACCCTGCCGGATATGCTGTACGGCATTGCCCTGGGCAGTAAGACTGTTTCTCAGTACGGCAACGAAGGCTATCTGGTAGACCTGCGTCCTTACTTTGATGACAAAGAGGGCGCTTCCAAGGTTTTCTGGGAGCGGTTCAACAGCGACGCGCTGACCGACGCTGACCGGGAAAAGATCTGGCGCGACCTGGTGGAAGGCGACAGCGATGCCATCTACGCCATGTGTGTTATTGAGACCGGTGAGATCGATAACTGGCATTCTAAGGCATGGATCAACAAGGAGTGGCTGGACAAGGTCAACAAGAAGGCTCCCACCAACACCCAGGAGTTGATCGAAGTTCTCCGCGCCTTCAAGAACACCGACTGCAACGGCAACGGCGTTGCCGATGAGCTGCCCATGGTCGGCACCACCCAAAAATCCGCTTCTGCCGACGTGCTGGCATGGCTCGTAAACCTGTTTACTTATTACAATGGCGACCGTCCCTGGTATCTGACTGAGGACAAGAAGGTTGACTTTGTTTACCTGACCGAGGCCTATCGGAATGCTCTGAAGCTGATCAACCAGCTGTACAAGGAAGGTCTGCTGATCGATCCCTGGAACACCAACTCTGCAGACCTGAAGCTGCTGGCTACCCCCAATGACGGTGTGGCTATTTCCGGTATCTTCTTTGGACACCTGACACTGACGACCGTAAAGAACACCCCCCTGCTGGAGCAGTATGAGCCCTTGGCAACCTGGGGCTACAATGTCCGTGATGGCAAGTCTGTCCACCTGAAGCGGTACTACATTACCGGCGACTGCCACGAGAGCAAGCGGGCTAAGGCATTTGAGGTTATGATGGCTACCTTCTCCTGGGAAGGCTCTATGCGTCAGCGCTACGGCGAGTACGGCGTAAACTGGACCGATGCGGATGAAGGCTTTGTTACCGAGTTTGGCTATGAGGCAAAGTATAAGCTGATCGAAGACCGGTACGGCAACCCCAACACCTGCTCCTGGGCTTCTGCTCCCACGCTTAACGAGATGTGTGAGAATGAGGCTGGTCAGGTAGATACCAGCACCATGTCTGCCTACGAGCTGAAGAGACGGTCTTTGCATGCAGAGATCGTGAAGCTGTATACGGAAAATGAAGAAGCCAAGAAGCCGGATAACTATCTGCCGTCGGTTAAGCCCACCAACGCGGAAGATGATGCAACCAGCGTTACCCGTGCTAATGTCACGGACCGCCGCAAGCAGGCAGAGTACGAATTCTGCACCGGTGTTCTGGATCCCAGCAGCGATAAGGACTGGAACAACTACATTAAGGAAATGAAGGATCTGGGTCTGGAGATCTACAGAGATTATCTGCAGGTTGCCTATGACCGGGACTATAAATAATTAACTTGCCCAAGCGTTAGCCGCAGCCGGGAGTAAAACTCCCGGCTCGCTGGCGTAATTTGCATTAGAGAGGAATGAACCCAATGACGAAAACAATTGCGGCAACACCTCAGACATTGGTGCCCCAGAAGGGCTGGCGCCGCTTTGTGTTTAATTTCAAACGGGACTGGATGCTTTGGGCAATGTGCCTGGTACCCATGGTCTACGTTCTGATCTTTAACTACTTGCCGATGTACGGCATCCAGATCGCATTTAAGCACTACTCCCCCCGGAAGGGTATCTGGGGCAGTGAGTGGGTCGGCTTTGCGAACTACAAAGACTTCTTTGGCTACTACAAGTGGCCCAATCTGATCTGGAACACCTTCGCTATCAGCCTGTATGAGCTGATCGTGTGGCCGATCCCCATTATCCTTGCGCTTATTTTGCATGTGTATCAGGGCAAGACCCTGAAAAAAGTGGTGCAGAATGTTTCTTATATGCCCCACTTTATTTCCCTGGTTATTATGGTGGGCTTGATTTTCACCATCTTTAACCCCATTTCCGGCTTTGTGGGAACCTTAAACAAGACCTTTGGCCTTAATATTCCGGATATTCGTGGTGCAGAGGGCTCTTTCCGCCATCTGTATGTCTGGTCCGGTGTCTGGCAGGGCGCTGGCTGGGGTACGATCTTGTACATCTCCGCCCTTTCCGGTGTTCCGGATGAAATTCACGAGGCAGCCAAGGTAGACGGCGCTTCTCGTCTGCGTCGGGTGTTCGTGGTTGACCTGCCCACCTTGTATCCCATGATGTCGCTGATGCTGATCATGCGTATCGGCGGTATGCTCAGCGTGGGCTATCAGAAGGCATTTTTGATGATGACCCAGACCAACAAGGATGTTTCGGAAATGATTTCCGTTTATGTGTATACCCAAGGTATCGCCAGCGGTAATATGTCCTTTGGTCAGGCAGTTGGTCTTTTGAGCTCTATCGTTAACTTTACGCTGGTGCTGATCGCCAACAAGGTGGCCGATGTGCTATCTGACGGCGAAATGGCACTGTTCTAAGGAGGGGTTAGAAATGGCTAGAAATCCGAATAAGATCCATGACCCCTTGGGCGATAAGGTGCTGCAATGGGTAACCGGTACCATTCTGGTATTGTTCCTGATCACTGTGGCTTACCCCATTATCTTCGTTATTTCCTGCTCTTTCTCCTCCGATGACGCCCTCAGCGCCAGCCGCGTTGTGCTGTGGCCGGTGGAGTTCAGCCTTGAATCCTATAAATTTATTTCCAGCTATAAGGCGATTTGGCAGGGCTTCAAGATGTCCATTTTTTATACTGCGGTTGACCTGGTGTTCCAGACCAGCTGCACCATCGCAGTTGCTTACCCGCTGTCCCGTCGCTATTTCCACGGCAAGCGGTTTGTAACGATGTTCCTGTATATGATCACCCGGTTTAGCGCCGGCCTGATCCCCACCTTCATTTTGAAGTGTGATCTGGGCCTGTTCAATAACATTTGGGCGATCCTGCTCTCCGGTAACATTGCGGTCAGCCATATGTTTATGCTGCGTACCTCCATTAACGCCAATGTTCCCGAGGATCTGTTTGACTCCGCCCGTATTGACGGCGCGAATCACCTGCAGTCTCTGGTAAACATTGCTATTCCGCTGGTGAAAGCGACTTTGGCGGTTTTGTGTCTGTATGCAATGGTCGGCAGCTGGAACGAGTACTTTACCGCGATGCTGTATCTGCGAGATGCCAAGCTGTATCCGTTGCAGCTGGTTCTGCGCCCGATTATGACTGCAGCTACTGCTATGTCTGCTTTGCAGGGTGCAACCGCTGCTTACCAGGAAGCAGCAGCCGAGGGTATGGAAGGCGTGCGCTATGCGCTGATCGTTATGACCTCCATTCCTCCCATTGTGGCATATATGCTCCTGCAGAAGAACTTCAAGGGCGGCGTTATGCTGGGCTCTGTGAAGGGCTAATTAAAAGTAATAAAAATCACCCGGAATTTCCGGGTGATTTTTTAATGCAAAGTGCAAAATGGTGGTGTCCGCGAAGCGGATGGGTTAAATTGTAGGGACTGGCCTCCGGACAGTCCGTGGCAAATCCGGTTCCGGTGAGCGGACAGTCGAGGACGCCTGTCCCTACGGATGATATAGAGGAGCGGCTTATTCTGCATCCTCCGGATGAACAAATTCTTCGATGCCGTGGGTTTCATTAAAATGATCGACCAGCTGGTCAAAAGGCTTTTTCAGCATCTGGTAGCCAAAAAGAACGGCTGTACTGTAATAAAACAGAAGCCACACAGGCGTCAATGCCATAAAGGTATATAGATCCAGAATGCCTGCCAGCACAACGGGCAGCCAAATCAATATGCCGTTTATAATACTCTGCAGGGGATAGTACAGAAGTAAGAACACGCAGTTGCGGAACAGCTGCTTAAAGGTGCAGCCGAAACGGGAATGAAAGGCAGGGAACAGGGACTGATACACCGCCATAACCGCAAGGGCGATCAGAAACAGCCATGCCGGCATACCCAGCATGATCGCCATAACGCCCACATAGACAAACAGAACAATGACCAGGGTTACAACGCCCCAACCGGCGGTGATGGTGCCAAAGCCTGCCTTAAAGCCCCGGAAAAATGCGGCGGTGAGGGAGCGGTCATCCTTTTTGTCCAGCATTACCTTAGCGGCGGTGTACAGACCCGCCTGGGCAGCACCAATGGTAAATACCGGCAGGCAGCAAAGGATGAACAAAAGATTTAATATTGCCAGGTCTGCAATTTTCATTAAAAGCTGCGATACCGGCGAATCGTAGTGAAAGATATTCATAGGTCTAACCTCCTCTTTCTATAGTTTATGATAAGCGGCGGGTAAATTCAAGTGCATTCTGTAAAATTTTTGGTGAAAAATGTATAAAATCCTATTGGTAAAGTTGTGTAATATGTAGAATTTCCGGCTTGCGTCGGAAAAGATTTGTTTTGTTCACAATTTGGCATTATAATGATATGCAGTGCGTAAGGAGAAAGGAAGAGAATTATGAATGAACAAAAAAGCTGGCCGGAAAGGTTTTTTGCGTTTCTCAATAAGCTGGGAAATTACATAATGCTGAATTTGCTGTTTTTGGTGTCCTGCCTGCCTGTGGTAACCATTGGTCAGGCGTGGTGCGCGCTGCTCACGGCTATCCGGTATGAGATCCGGGGAGACAGATGGCAGGAAGGCTATCGATTCGGCTTCAAGACCCGGTTCTGGCGGGGGACAGTTGCCTGGTGCGTGATGCTAGCAATCAGCGGTTCTCTGCTGCTGGATATGAACAACAACTGGCGCTTGGGCTACACCGGTGCGCTGATTACCGCCTGCGTTGTCTTTGCGCTGGTTTCTATGATGACCGTTGCCCTGCTGCTTTTGAATGTGTACATTCCCACCAGCATCTATAACTGGCTGCGCAATGCCGCATCGGCGGTGTTTAAGGGACACATTTTTCTGCTTCTGTCCGGCGCGGTGTTCTGGCTGCCGGTGCTGCTGTTCATTTTTGTTCCGGGTATCTTCTTCCCGGTGCTGATCGTATTATTGGCGGTGTATTTCACCTTTGCCGGCTACGGAATGACCATGCTGATGAAGCTGACCTTGATCGATATGATTACTGATGCCCGGGCAGAGGGAACGCTCCTGGCAGAAGAAGGCCGCCGGGGAAAGGTATCGGAGGAGGACTGAATTTTGAAAAAGCTTCGTGAAACCAAATTGGGCGCAGGCTGGGCCAAGCTGCGGGCAGAGCTAAAGCCGATGACCTTCCGGCAAAAGGTGGACCACCTGTGGACTTATTATAAGGTATTTATATTTATTTTTCTGTTCCTGTGCTCACCATTGTTTTTGCTGGGAACCTTTCTGAACCGGCAAAGTCAGGATGTTCTGGTCAGTGGGATGATGGTAAACCTGTCGGTTGATCCAGCGCTGATGACCTATATGACCACCGACTATGCTTTAGATTTGGGGGCTACCAGCGAAAAGCAGATCGCAGAACTGGATTATGCTAACTTTGGAGATCTGTTTGATCCCCAAAATGCAGAGGGCAACTATAATCAGATGCTGATGCTTGTCTCCCGGGTCTCTGCCGGCACACTGGATTATATGCTTTTGGACCAGAAGGCGATGGAGCATTATATCGTCCAGGAGGTGTATCTGGACCTGCGGGAATTCTTTACACCCCAGGAGCTGGAGGCGCTGAATGCAGAGGGCAAGGTGATCTATGCCCGACAGGAGGACCAGGAGGATAAGTGGGCAATTGCAGTGGATATTTCCGACACTGCCTTTGTCAAGGATAATGTGAACAGTGAAGGACCGGTATATTTTGCTCTGTCCGGAAATTATCAGCGGCCGGAGATATGCCGCAATGCTTGGGAGCGAATCCAAAACTGGCCCGGGAAATAACAGAACGGCCCCCTTTGCACAAGGGAGGCTTTACAGAGTGATAAAAAAGCACAGTTGCGATTTCGCAACTGTGCTTTTGCTATGTAGGTTTACTTGGAAAGGCCGGCAACAAATTCGTCCATGTGGATCAGCTTGCCGCCTTCCACCCGGGACTGCTCTGCCGCAAAGGCCAGGTAATGGCTTTGGGCGCTGCGGTCCAAGAAGGTGATGGAGCTGGTGTCGAAATCATCGCCTCGGTAGAGCCGGATCACATCGTACACAAGTCTTGCATCACCGCCGCCGTGGCCGGTAAAGTCATCGCACAGAGCCTCCAGGTCGATCTTAGTGGGAGCTTCCTCGCCGAACCGCTGGAAATACAGCTCGTTTTCGTGGAAGTCGCCCCAGATCTCGCCTTCCGTGCCCATTACCCGAATGGTCCGGGTCTGGTTGTTGCTGAAGCCGGACATCTGGAAGGTTACGGTAACCTTGTCTTCCAGCTCCATATTCACGACCTGGTGGTCGACTACATCGTTGTCCATCTTATATACACAGCGACCGTAGTCGGTCTCCCGGAGGGTCTGCAGGATGTTTTCCTCTGTGGGCTCCGGCTGCAAAATGGTGGTGGGCCACTTGGGAATCCGGCCTACATAGAACCGGGGCGCGTGGAAGGGACAGTCATCCTTGGTGCAATCGAAGCAGCGCTCCGTAGCCTCCGGAGGGCAGTTTTCCTTGGTGAAATGGCTTTGGGTGCCGAAGGAGGTGAGCTTTACGCACTGCTTGCCGGTGAGCCACTGCAAAATATCCATATCGTGGCTGCACTTTGCCAGGATCATGGGGCTGGAAGCGGCTTCGTTGTGCCAGTTGCCCCGGACATAGCTGTGGGCATAGTGGTAGTAGCCAACCTGCTCGTCAGCCTCCACGGTGCGGACGCGACCCACAACGCCTTCGTCGATCAGCCGTTTGACCTGCTGATAGAACACGGTGTAGCGCAGCACGTGGCACACGATCACCCGGCGGCCCAGACGCTCGGCGGTGTCGGCGATTTTAACGATATCCTCCAGCTTGTTGGCGATGGGCTTTTCCAGAAGCAGGTCATAGCCTAATTCCATTGCCCGGGTGGCGTGATCCAGATGCTGGGCATCCTGGGTAGCGACCACCATAATATCCGCCAGCTTCGGCTGTGCCAGCAGCGCATCGGCGCTGTCAAACAGCCGATCTTCCGGAATATGTAAATACTTATTGGCGGCATCCAGACGAATACGGCGGGTGTCAGCCATTGCGGTAATTTCCATTTCCTCCGGGTACTTCAGCGCCTTGGCGGCGTAGGCAGTGCCCCGGTTACCCATACCCATTACGGCAAAGGTGAGTTTTTTCATAGGTACAATCCCCCTGAATATCAGGATCAGTCGAACTGAATGTCCCGCATGACCAGCTTGCCGTCCTCGTAACGCAGCTTCCACTCGTCATACTGAGCCATGTAAGCCTTCTCCTCGTCGGAGAACTTACGCAGGGTGTTGACTACCTCGCCATTGTTGTACTTGCGGGACTCCAGAGGATCGTTGGTACCGAAGACAGTAACGTTGACCTGACGGGGACGGGCGCGAACGTGGTCCCAGTCGATGAAGTAAACGTGGGCGAACTCGCCCAGATCCAGCTTGCCGTCCTTGATGGTCAGGGTCTCGCTTCTGCCGAAGAAGACGCTGCGCAGGTGGCCGTCGGTGTTCATAGAGGTGAAGTTGCCGGGCTCGTTGACGTGGCGGCCGAACTGTGCGTGGATGGGACCGGGATGACGGTAGTCGCCCTCGTTTTCAAAGTCGGGGATCAGGCCGCGCATAATGTCCAGCAGATCGTGCTGCAGGTACTCCAGATCGAAGGTGTCGAAGTCGTGGGAGCACTCCTGAATCATAACGGAGCAGGTGGTGTGGTGAGAAACCACGGACACGGTGCCGTTCTGGATGCCGGAGTCGCCGACGATCTTGTGGACATCAGCGGTGATGTCGTGGAAGGTGGGGATCCAGCCCCGGGACTGCAGCTGGATTTCTTTCTGAATCATCTTAAATTCCATTTTTATTTCCTCCTAAAATATGTAATTTCTTACTTGTGTGCTTCGTCCCAGGCCTTGCGGCAGGCGGAGATCATCTCGTCTACCATAGCCGGGCGGTCGGCAGCCTTGGCAACACCGGAAGAAGAACCGGTGGCGTCAGCGCCGGCAATGATGGTGTTGTATACATCCTCGCCTCCGGCGATACCGGCGGCGGTGAGTACCAAAATGTTGGGGTTTACGTCCTTGACGCAGCGGGTGGCGGCTTCCACATACTCCGGGCCGACACTGACGCCAGTGCCGATGAGGGCGGAAGGCTCAGCAACGATGATATCCGGGTTCAAGGTGGCGATCTTGGCAGCTTCCTCCTCCGAGTCGGCGCAGACGATGGTGGTCAGGCCTACTTCCTCGGCGCGCTTGATGGTGTCCGCCAGGACCTCAAAGCTCAAGGGCTTTTCCACGTGGTTGAGCATAACGCCCTCAGCGCCGGCAGCAACCAGGCTTTCCGGCAGAATGTCTGCCAGACCGCGACCTACGGGGATAGGGTCCATATGGGGGGCAAAGACGTGGATGTGCTTGGTGTTTTCCTTGACGCGGCGGATATCCACCACCGGGCAGGTAAAGATCACGTCCACATCATACTTTTCCGAAGCTTTGTCCGCGGCCAGAGCCAATTCCAAAATCTCATCGCCGTAGAGATAGGATTTGGGGCCGATTTCAAAGAACGGTGCTTTGATATTGGTCATAAACATACGCTCCTTTTGGTTTTTCCTGCTATATTATACCAATTGGATTTCCTACCGTCAATAGACATTCCGGAGAAAAAAGCCAAAAAACCTTGCAAATACCATAAAAAAAGAGTATACTCAAGTCATACGAAATAAGGAGGAATTTTTATGGCAATGCAAGAAGCAATGGCTGCGGCAAAGGCAGCCTATGATATTGAGGCAGAATGCATCCAGAAGATGAAGGACTATTTTGATGAGGCAGCCTTTTCCAAGGCGGTGGAGCTGTTGGCAAACGCCCCCCGGATCGGCGCTGCCGGCAGCGGACACTCCGGCATCATCTGCCAGCATTTTGCCCACCTGATGTGCTGCATTGAGCGGCCTGCCCGGTTCATTAGTCCCGCTGAGGCGGTCCACGGCGCTACCGGCTTTTTGCAGCAAGGGGATGTGATGGTGTTTGCATCCCGAGGCGGCAAGACCAAGGAGCTGCTGCCCATTGTGGATATCTGCAAGGCAAAGGGCGTTAACATCATCACCATTACGGAAAATTTGGAATCTCCTCTGGCAGAGGCTGCGGATGTGGTGATCAAGCAGTATGTCAACCGGGAGACGGATAAGTGGAACGCCCAAGGCACCACCTCCACCACCGCCCTTTGTATGCTGATGCACGCGCTGCAGGCAGCGCTGATCGAGTACACCGGCTATCAGGCAGAGCAGTTTGCCCTCATTCACCCCGGCGGCGCGGTAGGCGAGCGGCTGAATAAGAAAGCGCTGTGAGGAAGTCTATGTACATAGGAATTGATCTGGGCAGCACCAATATTAAGGCTGCCATTTACGACCGGGACTATCATTTGATCGATCGACAGAGCCGCCCGGTGGAATATATCCGGGAAAACGGCTTTGTGGAGTTTGCGGCAGAAGGCTATGTGCAGCAGCTTTTGGAGCTGCTTGCCGGAATGCTGCAGGCAAACGGCGTTACCCAGATCCGGGAGATCGCCTTTACCGGACAGGCGGAGAGCCTGGTGGTCCTGGACGCAGAGGGAAAACCCTTGATGAATGTGATCTCCTGGATGGATGAGCGTTCGGTGCAGGAGTGCGAGGTTCTTTCTGAGCAGTTTTCGGAGGAGACCTGCCAGGCGGTAACCGGACAGATGGCAGTGCTTCCTACCTGGCCTGCCACCAAAATTTTGTGGCTGAAAAATAACCGCCCCGAAATTTTTGACCGGGCGGCAACCTATATGCTGCTAAAGGACTATGTGGTGTATTGCCTCACCGGGCAAAAGTGGGCGGATATGTCCATCGCCACCTTCAGCTTCTACTTTGACATTTATAATAAGTGCTACTGGCAGGAAATGCTTCGTGCCATTGGTATTTCCGAAAGTCAGCTGCCGCCCTTGTGCGAGCCTTGCACAGTAGCAGGGGAATTGCTTACAGAGGTTTCTCAGCAGCTGGGTATTTCCGGAAAGACCCGGGTGAATGTGGGCACGCTGGACCATTTTGCCGGTATGATCGGCACCGGCAACATTGCCCCGGGCAGCATTACCCTGTCAACAGGTACCGTGATGGCAATGGCAACCATGTGCCAGACGCCCGCCCCCAAAAGCTGCGGCTGCGCCATGCACTACGGCTTCTTGCCGGATACCTATGTGCTGCTGCCGGTTGCCGAAAGCGGCGGTGTCAGCTTAGAGTGGTTCAAGCGCAGCTGTATGGGTTGCGACTATGACGAAATGAACCGGGTGCTTGCCCAAAGAGACCCCAACGAGCTTCTGTTTTTGCCCTACCTGGTAGGCACTAACGCCCCGGAATTTGACAGCCGGGCAACCGGTGTTTTCTGGGGTCTGCGGCAAGAGCACGATGCGATCGATATGGCCGGCGCAGTGATGGAGGGCGTTAGCTTTCTTTTGCGGAAAAACTGTGAGGATATTGCCCAAAAGGGCGTAACCCCTACGGGCATTCTTGCCACCGGCGGCGGCGCAAAAAGTCCGGTGTGGTGCCAGTATCAGGCGAATATCACGGGACTGCCGGTGTATATCCCCCGGGAGAAAGAGGCAGCCTGCTTAGGCGCGGCGATGATCTGCGGTGTCAGCGACGGACGGTTTGCAGGCTTTGCCCAGGCAGCACAGTACTGCGTGGACACAGAAAAGCAGTACACCCCCAATCCCACCGAACATTTGCAGAAAAAATACCGCCGGTTCTGCGCACTGTACCGGGCGGCTTTGGAAATTAACGATATTTTGTGAGGTAAATTATGGCAATTTTAGCTCCTTCTATTTTATCGGCAGATTATATGCATTTTGCCGAGGACATTGTTCAGGCGAAAAAAGACGGCGCCCGTTGGCTGCACGTGGACATTATGGACGGACACTTTGTGCCCAACCTGTCCTTTGGCTATTCCTGGGTAAAGGCGATGCGGCCCATTACAGATCTGGTGCTGGATGTACATTTGATGATCGACACGCCTATCAAGTATGCAGAAAACTTCTGCAAGGCAGGGGCGGATTATCTGACCATCCACGTGGAGGCAGACACGCCGGAGAACATCCGGAAGACCCTGGAGCTGATCCGCTCTCTGGGCGTCAAGCCCGGCATTGTGGTCAAGCCCAAAACCCCCGCCAGCGCCGTTGCGCCCTACCTTCCTATGGTGGATATGGTGCTGGTGATGACGGTGGAGCCGGGCTTCGGCGGACAGAAATTTATGGAAGAGCAGATGCCTAAGCTCAAGGAGCTGCGGCAGATGCTGGATGCGGTCAACCCCACCTGCCACCTGGAGGTGGACGGCGGCGTGGATCTGACCACCGCGGAAATCTGTAAGGCAAACGGCGCGGATGTGCTGGTTGCCGGCTCTGCTTTCTTCGGCTCTGCCGACCGGGCAGCCTTCTGTGAAGCAATCGAAAGATAAGAAAGAACCGACCTGTGGAATACCCACAGGTCGGTTTTTACTTATAAGGTTTCAATATGCTTTTTAATGGCTTCGAAGGAAGCGTCGCTGATGGCGTGCTCTAAACGGCAGGCATCCTCGGTGGCGGTCTTTTCGTCTACTCCCAGATGCACCAGCAGGGAGCTGAGCACTGTGTGCCGTTCATAAATCTTTTGGGCAACGGCAAGACCGGAAGAGGTCAGGGAAATCGAACCGTCCTTTTCCACAGTGATATAGCCGCCGTTTTTTAGTAGCCCTACTGCCCGGCTGACGCTGGGCTTTGAGTAACCCATATGCTCACTGATGTCCACAGACCGCACACTGCCGCTTTTGCGCTGCAGGACATAGATGGTTTCTAAGTACATCTCTCCGGATTCGTGAATGGACATAGCCGGCGCTCCTTTCTGCCTTTTTAGAAAGTATACCACAGATACAACCGTTTGACAAGTATGTACCGGGCAGAGCCTTTTCTGCCCGGAGAGCCTTACTGCATGCCCTGCTCGTAAGCCTCGATCATCTTCTTAATCGTGTGCCCCGTACGACGCGAAAGGTTTGCAAGATACTTCTGTGTGGTTTCTCCCGTGAAGATCTTGATATCAAGCCGCAATGCGCTGTCTGTTTCCGGCGTTACAAGTATCTTATCGATATACTTGCTGACAAAGTCTGCGGTAATGATACCTTGTGCCGCATCCCGACGGGCGGTTTCCAGAGTGGCACGGACAGTATCCATGTGCTTTCGGAATTCCTCCCGGGAAAACATCTGCTGCTCCAGTTCCTGAATCTGTACCTGGGCATCCTTGATCTCTTCCGTGCAGGCCTTGTTCATGGCAAGAAAATCTGCATCGGACAGTTGTCCGGTCACATTGTACTCCAGCAGTTTGCTTTTCTTTTTCTGCGCCACATCCAGGCGCTCTTTCTGCCGAGCGATCTGCTTGGGAATTTGGTTTTCCTCGTCCAGAGAACGGTACATTTCCATGTACTCTTCTATGAGTGCAGATACATTGACCTCCGTTTCCCGAAATACTTCAAAGAGCAGGGGTTTGATCTCCTCCTCATAGATAGGGATGGAGGGACAGGAATCCGCACCGTTCTTGATCTTGCCGGAGCAAACCCACTTGCTGTTTTTATTGCCTTGCTTGTCCTTAGACTCCCGGCGATAGTACGCTGCGCCGCAGTGTGTGCAGTAGAGTTTGCCGGTAAGCAGGTTCTGATGGTTGCAGATGCCTTGTCGGCTCTTCACGTCGTCACTACGGCGTTTTAGCACCTCGTTCGCCTGTTCCCACAATTCTTCGGAAACAATTGCAGGGACAATTTGACCGGTCTCATCTTTAAACATGACCCATTCCTCCGGAGGGAGGAACTTTTGCTTCTTGGTGAACATATCAATGACCCGCACTTTATTGCCCACATAGTAGCCCTTGTACTTGGGGTTTGCAATCATGTTGGACATAGTAGTGTGGGCAATTTTATTTCCGTTGTGGTTGCGGTAACCCTTGTCCCAAAAAACCGTCTCGATCTGCTTCATGGAATATTTTCCGGTAGCATAGAGGGCAAAAAGCTCCCGGACCATTTCTGCTTGCGACTCGTCGATCACCAATCTGCCGCCACCCTTCACATAGCCAAAAATGCGGCTGTTGCCCAAAACCACCTTATCCTTGATGGCTTGCTGATGACCAAATTTCACACGGCTGGAAAGCTTGCGTAACTCGTCCTGGGCAATAGACGACATGATGGCCAGCCGCAATTCCGAATCCTCATCCAGGGTGTTGATATTGTCGTTCTGAAAGACTACACCTACACCGCAGCTCAGCAGCTGCCGTGTAAACCGAATGGAGTCCAGGGTATTACGGGCAAAGCGGGAGATTTCCTTCGTGATGATCAAATCGAATTGATCTGTGGCGGCATCTTCGATCATCCGGTTGAAATTCTCCCGTTTTTTTGTAGAGATACCGGACAGACCTTCATCAATATACCCGGGAACGAAGGTCCAGTTGCGGTTGCGCTTAATAAGCTCATCGTAATAAGAGATCTGATTACCCAGGGAGTTTAACTGCTCATCACTCTCAGAGGAAACGCGGGCGTAGTAAGTAACCCGCAGGGGAATATCGTAGATGGATTTCATACGCAGCAACTGCCGAACACTATGGATGTCCATACCACACCTCCTTAAAAGTTCGTTGTATCATCATTACAACGATTATATACTATGCTTGCGAATAAATCAACGACAAATTTCTGCCACACAATACCCGCGGACAAAAAAGCCGCCAACCATCAAAATTAAAATTTTGACGATTGACGACTTTCTTGTCCGCGGGGCGTGCTTACTGCACGCCCCTGGTTCCCTTGGCAGACGACTTGCGGCTGTCAATAATGAGTTTCAGCCGGTTCCTTTGTCCCTCTGTAAGGAAACCATTTTCATATAAGGTTTGATTAAAATAGTTTAGCCATAGTTTCTCTGCCATGAGCTTTTTCTGCTCTTGCTTTTCTCGTGTATTTTCAGCCACTGCCGTCCACCTCCTTTCGCTTTAACCTGCTTTCATTATTTACTTATTTTCCGGTTTTTATAAAAAAAGGCCGACTTTCCCTCTCCGAAGAGTTGAAAGCCGGCCAATTCTATAATTGCCGTTTGGATTTGTCCCATTGTCAAACCTAAAAGGTCGGAGTTACCCCAAAGAGTAAATCCGACCTAGTCAATCAAACCTATTCCCTCAAGGGGAACTCATTCAAACCTATTCCCATCTATAGTGTATCGTATACCAAGCCGGTTGTCAATACCCAAAATGAGAAAGCACAAGGCGCTGTTTCTGCAGGCCGCCCTCCTGGGCGGCCACGATCCTACCATTTGCGCAAGTCGGTGGCAGGTCGTTTTTGCACCAAATCTGCAGCCCAAAAAACATAAAACTGAACCCCCCGGAGTACTGGGGCCAGTTTATCCTAAAAAAACTGTATAAAAATATCTATTTTCCTTTAGGGAGACAAGGGGTTTACGATGGGCCAGTTTTTGATAATTTCCAGATGCTTTGATGAACACCATTTTTCTGCAAAACTGGCCCAACGAAAATGCGCTGCTCATACAAAAAACGGAGGGCACATCGGGTGATCATTTCTGCACCAAATATTAGGGAAATGCTCCCAAACCAAAACTGCGGAAACCACAAAATCGCACCCCTCAACGTAGGCCTGTTAGATTTGCAAAAAGACAGGTCCCCAAAACAACTGTCTTCCCCTAGAGAAATAACAACTTTGCTCCCTGTTAGATTATAAAAACTTTTGCCCATCTCAAAGCCCCTTGTTATTTCTGCAGATCTAACAGGGAGCAAGAAGTTAGGAAAACGCCCTTAAACGAAAAGTATAGAAACACAAAACTGACCACTCCGAAGGAGTAGGGCCAGTTTAGTCTAAAAATCCAGTGGGGAAAATGGTGGTTTCCCATAGAGCCGCAATGGCTTTCCTGTGGGACAGTTTGTTAGAATTTTTAGAGTTCTAAAATAATGCGTTTTTTCAAGAAAACTGTCCCAGAGAAAAGTTTGGATTTTTGCAAAAATGAGGGGGCACAGCCAACCCCTTAGCTGCACCCCCTCGTAAAAAGGACATCTTCATTATATCAACTGGAAATAGTTTGTCAAATTTTAGAGGCCCTTTTTGCAAATTTATTTTTGTACGAATTCGAACAAGAATTATAGGTATACTCACCGGCTAAATAACAAGCAAACATTTCTGCACCTAAAGTTAGGAAAATACCATAAATCCAGCACTACAAAAACATAAAACTGACCACCCCAAAGTAGTAGGGCCAGTTGTGCCTAAAAAATGGACATAAAATTTGCCGTTTTTCCTTAGAGTCACAAGGGCTTCTGGCCTGTTGAGTTTGTGAGAATTTTTTGGCTGTTTAAAATCACAATTTTTTAGCAAAACCGAACCAACCAAAAAGTTCGGATTTTGGCAAAAACAGGGTACAGCTAATGCTAGCTGCGCCCCGTAAGAGCACACTATTTTTGCGTTATATGGACAATCTGAAGTCCTCGATTGTCTTCAGAATAAGTTTGGCGGGATTTTCATTATTCTTTTTATCCAATGTCAACATCATTTAATACAACGATCATCTTGTGATCATGTATTAAACTACACTAAATAATCACCCTAAGCTGGGTTATCAGTTTAGGGTGATTATATTTTATCCTGCGAAGAGGGTTGCTTTTTCAGAAGGCGTCCAGAAATAGCGGGTGTCACCGTCGCCGTTTTTGCCACCCCAAATGCAGACATACGCTTGGTAATAGCGGCCAATAGTGCCCCTATATTCGATATGACCGGCATGCGTATAGTCGTTATATCCAAGCATACCGTCGTTGTCTGTGTAATCATAGGTTTTTACCCAGGTCCAGGTTGCATTGTCCTTGGATTCGTACAGCCGAATTTCCAGTGCACCAATTTCATCCAAATAACCGGTCCCAGTAACGTCGAACCAGACCTGCACCTTGCCCCAGCCGGCAGGGTAAATGTATGCGCTGTAGGAACTCAAATAATAACTTGCGCGGCTTTCTACCGCCTTCACTTGAATAGGTAACAGCATAACTGCAATCAGCAGAATTGCAATCAATTTTATTGTGATAGACCGTTTTGCGGTGTGCATATCGAGTGTTATCCTTTCTGAATAGAATTTATCATTTCCTTTAATTCGTCAATGGAGATATCTCCGGAAATATCACACTCATAGGATTCGTATAACCAAACGGCTCTATTGTTTCCATAGTTTGAGAATAAATAATACGTAATCCCCGAAACTTCGTATTTTTCTTCCAACCCGTCACTCTGTTCCGCATAAACCGGGACTCCATCCAAATGGTCCCGCACTGTTATTACAAGATTCTTTTCTTCATATGTGTATATCGCTGTATATCTTTTTTGCTTCGGGTTTTGTTCAATTTTGATGTCCGTCAGGCCAAAGCCGTCGGGGAATGATGTGGGCACTAACCAAGCGGGCGTATTTCCTTCTTCCAACGCCTCTTGAAGCGAGTCAAATTTCAGGCTACTATTCTCATCAGAATTTCCCCAATCTCCGAAGTGGAATGTTTCCTGTGTCCATTGAATGACAGTTTTCCAAATGTTAAAGCCAAAGGCCTTGGCGGTTACCGTGCCAACCAGCAGAATTGCCAAAACAGCCGCGGCAGCCGTTAAACTGCGAGCCCAACGGGGACATCTGCGTTTGGTCTTCATAGGAATTATATTATTATCCGTTTCAGGCATATAGTTTTGTTTGAACGATTCATATGCTTCGAGTGCTGTTTTTCCGGCGTGAACGTTATTGCGCTGCGCCAACACCTCCATTATATAAAGAATCTTATCTGTATCCGATTCCTGCCCATCGGGCATTTCGGCATCTAACCGCAGAATCTCCTCAAGTTCTTCCGTTGTCATGGCATCGTACTTTGACATATCACCGATCCCACGGTTTTGATTTTCGGACATCTGGGGGCCTCCTTTCACCTATATGTGTTCTTTTTGTATTACTTGGTGACATCTTGTTTTATTTTCTTTTGCAACAGTTCTTTGGCTCTTTGTACTCGCTTTTTGCAAGCACTGACAGAAATACCACGGGCATTCGCCATCTCTAAATGGGATCGTCCGTCTATCGCCATTTCCTTTATCAACTTAAATTCTTCCAAATCTGAGACATTCCCATACATGAGCTGCAAAGATAACGTGTCCTCTGAATACGCAACGGTCTCTTTTTGCTCAATCAGGTAGGCAGACAGAATCTGCCGTGCACTTTCTCTTCTTCGTTTCATATTGCGGATTGTAAATTTCAGTGTAATCACCAGCCAACCTTTCGGATTTACACTTTCGTACAATTGGTCCGGCTTTTGGCAGGCAATTTGGAATGTCTCCTGAACGGCTTCTTCCGCCAGCGACTCTTCCTCAAAAGAACATCGCGCATAGGATATTAGCATATCATACATTTCGAGGTAGAGTTGCTCAATTTTTTGTCTATGTTCAGGGTTCATCTCTGTCTGACACCTCCTTCCTTTTTTCTCCAATATGTTACCAAATTCTACCAATTTTTGCAAGGATAATTAAAAAACATTGTCACTTTACATCTTTATGCGTACATATGTTTTTGTTGCGGTAGCATACATAACGAAAATATAACGCCAGAAACTGGTGGATAATTCAGCAGTTTTTTCACCAATCCAATGCGTCTTATAACTCACACTCCATCTTCTGTTGGAATCCTGTTGGCTTTCTGGCAGAAAAGGAGTATTCACTATGAAAAGCGGGTTGGAAACCCCTGGGAAGAAACGTAAGTATACCATACGCCTATTTGCAGAGGCAATTGCTTACAGAGTTCCGTTGCCTGTCACAAAAGTAATCGTCTACGCCGACAACACTGCCTATCCCCTCTGTCCAAACTGTTCAATGGGACTTGAGCGAGAGTATATGTCCTTTTGTGACCGGTGTGGACAAAAGCTTAACTGGGATATGATTAAACACGCAAGGATTGTCCAGCCGGCTTGTAAAAGAAAATAATTTTTAAAAAATGTCACTTTTTCACATCGGTAAAACATATTTTATTAAAGATGTTTTCGGAGGTTTCATTTTGGAACAGGTGGCATTGGGTAAGAGAATTCGGGAATCTAGGATTAGCAAGGGATATACACAACAGGATTTGGCAGACCGAGCCGATATTGGTGTTGTATATGTCAGTGAAATCGAACGGGGTATCAAAATGCCAAGTTTGAATATCTTCATCAAAATCGTTGATGCCTTGGATGTGTCAGCAGATTATGTATTACGGGACGAACTCCCCTCCGGCAAAGGATATATCTGCACAGAAATCACAGAAAAACTGCTTGTTCTAACTCCCGGTCAGCGTAAAACCGCTTCGGATATTCTGAACGCATACTTCAACAACCTTCTTTAATTCGTTTTCATGGAAAGGAGACATCAAAAATCGTCTCCTTTCTATTTTTTTGAAGAGTATTCGACACGGTTCGACTGCATTTGTAAAATATCCGCAGTAATATAAGCGTATAGCATTAGTTTAATGCTATACGCTTATACGAAAGGATGTTCATTATGCTATCAGTAAACACTTTTTTTGAGAAAATCAGTTATAAGGAGGTTGTTGCCTCCCTTGTAGATGTGATGGCCGAGAATTTTGAGGATTTTGCCACAGATCTTGCACGTTTCAAGGAGACACTTTCTTTACTGAAAAACGAATTGGGAGAAGGTTTTTCGCCTTCTGTATCCCAAGAGTTGGAGGCCATCGATCAGCAAATCGGCTCTGTTGTATTGTTCTCGTGTTTCCTCGGACTCAAGGCAAACTTAGATCATTTTATCGACCCCATTGGTCGTACATTTTTGGATGTGGATGCGGAGACATACCTTCGGGAGGATATGGCAAAACGGTTGTCCGATTACAAGAATGCGCAACGTATACAGGAACAGTTTTACGCAGCGTTGTCACCAGCACAACAGGATCGATACGAGGATATTACTGCGTACATCTGTCATTTGGAAACTGTTGGGCCCAAATTGGCGCATTATTATGGCTATATGCTCGGCAACAAACTTTTTCCGCACATAATCCCAGGATATGGCGAAAACACACAGTTTACATCACGGTATCAATGTATGTTGGGAAATTATCTTGGGATTTAACGTGCCACATATCCTCCACCAAACCACTTAACTAACAAGGCAGCCATTAGACTGCCTTGTTATAGTTTGTTTGTAGATAAACGAATATTGGATTTCGTGCACACATAATAGAACTTCTGCATATAACCTAAAAACGTCACTTTTTCTTCGCTTTAAGACACATGTAAGTGTAAGTATAAATATTTACACTTACATACTTTATAAAAGGAGGTCCCACGCGATGAAAAACGGATTATTCAGGATTTGCAGTATGTTTCTGGTGCTTGTGTTGCTTGTGAATATGTTCCCGGCGCAGGCGATCGGGAATCAGCAGGACACAGACACGCCGGAGCAGATCAGCACAGAGCCTATCTCGCCTACGCCAATCCTGGAAGAGGCAGAAGCATCGTCAGACCGGATCGTTGAAGAGATTCCGCAGAAACGAACGGAGTATTCCAAGGAATTTCTCTTGGAAAGCGGTCTTCACATGATCACCGTCTACCCGGAAGCCGTCCATTATGCCACAGAAAGTGGCTGGGAAGAGATAGACAACACACTAATCATCAAATCAGACGGCAGCATTACCAACACGGCCGGCGTATGGGATGTCTCCTTCCCACAGCAACTGCGTAAGGATAAGAGCATTACCATCCAGAAAGGCGGATACACTCTGTCTTTCTATATGGCTGGTGAACTAACCGGCAGCAATGTTGCGTTGGAAACGGCATCTTTGGTGCAACAGACTGCCGTAGAGACCTTTGCGGTAGCAAATATGCAGACATCTGCAGCCACAGCGCAAAAGGCAGACCTAACGGCTCTGCGGGAGTCGGTGCAATATCCGCAGATGGTACCGGAGAAGGCATATTCGAAACTCACCTATGCTAATGTATATCAAAACACCGATGTGATCTACGACCTGAATTCCAACAAGGTCAAAGAATCTGTGGTGCTGAAGACCTATAACAACGCCCTGCGTGGATACCGCTATACCCTGGAAGTGGGTACTATGCTCCCTGTATTGCAGGAGGACGGACAGATTCTCTTCTATGACACCAAGGGAGAAGATGTGGTTATGGTTATGCCGGCGCCTTATCTGGTAGACGATGCGGGGGAATATAACCACGATATCCAGGTGCAGTTGACTGGCAGCGGTAGTACATATACTATGACCTACCTTCTGCCGCAGCAATGGCTGGCAGCAGAGGACCGGGCGTGGCCCGTGGTTCTGGATCCTGTGGTACAGCCTACTCTGACTACAACTAATATCCGGGACCGAAGTGTCTCGGAATATGCAACATGGAGTCAGACGTGGGGGTATAATTCCTGCGGGTATTTCAACCCCGAAGGCAAGGTGCGCTTCTTCCTGAAGTACGATAATCTGCCCCAACTGACCTCTTCGGATGTTGTTATCAATGCCACCATACATATGTATAAGGCGGCTGGAACAAATAACGCTATGCCCGTGTATGTCCATAAGGTACTAGACACCTGGACATCTGAAGGAATTACCTGGGCAAATAAGCCGGGTTACGATACAACAACCATTGAAGACTATGCGATTGTGCAGGCCAACGGATGGTATTGCTGGGATGTTACCGATATTGCCCGGGGCTGGTACGCAGACAACAACACCGGTATGATGTTCAAAGGCCCTGACACGGTAGAAAGCACAGCCGTTGGAGATTATAAGCAGTTTTTGTCCTCCGACTATGGTACGGAATCGTCCAGACCGCTTCTCTCTATCACTTTCCGCAACAACAATGGTTTGGAGAGTTATTGGGACTATACC
>JAZSRR010000136.1:0-12848 GCA_045538605.1 Faecousia sp. | reverse complement strand
ATCGCACCGGCCTGGCCGGAAACACCGCCGCCGGCGACGGTAACAACCACATCAACCTTGCCAACCATATCGGTAGCAACCAGGGGCTGACGGACAACCAGCTTCAGGGTCTCCAGACCGAAGTAGTCGTCGATATCACGGGCGTTTACAATGATAGAACCGGTGCCGTTCTCGTAAACACGAACACGGGCAACGGAAGACTTACGGCGACCGGTGCCGTAGTTATACTTTCTTTTGCTCTCGTACATAATCGATTACCTCCTAATTACAGGGTCCATGCTTCAGGCTTCTGAGCAGCGTGAGGATGCTCATTGCCCTTGTACAGGTGCAGGCGGGTCATGGCGTTACGTCCCAGAGTGTTCTTGGGCAGCATACCCTTAACAGCCAACTCCATCGCATAGTCAGAGCGGTTATCCATCATAATACGAGCCTTGGTTTCCTTCAAACCGCCGATCCAGCCGGATACCCGATAGTACTTCTTCTGCTCCAGCTTGTTGCCGGTCAGAACAGCCTTGTCGGTGTTGATCACGATGACATAGTCGCCACAGTCAACATTAGGGGTGAAGGTGGTCTTGTGCTTGCCGCGGAGCAGGTTAGCGACGGTAACAGCGGTACGGCCCAGGGGCTTACCGGCTGCATCGTTAACATACCACTTACGCACAACGGTCTCCTTTTTCAGAAGTGTAGTGGACATTATGCGTTCCTCCAATAGGTAATTTATTTTGACAAATCTTACTGCAGGCAGTACAATGTCTGCAAAACAATTGAATTTATATCACAATAAAAAACAATTGTCAACTGAAATTTGAAGAATTTTTGTAAAAACCGATATAAACTCTTAAAAGCTCTTAAATCCTATCATATGCTCATATATGCTCGCTTTGTATTTTGCATTTCAAAGGAGGAAAATAGAATGCAAAGATTAATCGGACTGGTACGCCGGTGCGTGGAAGATTATCAAATGATTGAAGAAGGGGATAAAATCGGCGTGGGTGTTTCCGGCGGCAAGGATTCTCTTGCGCTGCTGGTATTTTTATCGGAGCTGCGTAAATTCCACCCGGTGCATTTTTCGTTGGAAGCAATTACTGTGGATATGGGATTGGGAATGGACTATTCCGGTATCGAGCAGCTTTGCCAATCTCTGGATGTATCTTATACATTATTAATTACGCAAATCGGAGAAGTGATTTTTGATTATCGCCAGGAAAAGAACCCGTGCTCCATGTGTGCAAAAATGCGTCGTGGTGCTCTGAACCAAGCACTGTTGGACAGAGGAATGAATAAGCTGGCATTGGGACATCATTACGACGACGCAGTAGAAACTTTTTTGATGTCTTTGTTATTTGAAGGCAGAATCAGCTGCTTTCAACCGGTAACCAACCTGGACAGAACCGGGATTGTTCAGATCCGTCCGATGCTCTATATCCGGGAACAGACGATCGATAATTTTGCGCTTAAGCATAATTTGCCGGTTCTGACAAACCGTTGCCCGGTGGATAAGCAAACCAAGCGGGAGGAAATCAAAAAGCTTATTTACGATTTATCCGCTACCTATCCGGAACTGAAAGAACGGATATTTGGTGCTATGCAGCGCTTCCCGCTACCGGAATGGGAACCAAAAGGACGATATAACCGCCCTAAGGATGTATGAGCTTACCTTTACTGGGGAATACTGCCAAGGGAGGCGGTAAGGATGGTAAAAGGTGTTTCCAGACAGGTAATTGTGGTGCATTCTCCGGAACCAAAACTATTTGAACAGGCAATCTTTATATTAAAGGATGGGCAGCCAGGTGTTTCCGACGATGTGCTATTAAAAGAGGCAAAGCGGCTGATTCGGATGCCTACAGCGCAGAAACAGACAGTTAACCGTTTATATGGTCCGGTTTGGGCTGCCGGTGGCGCACTGTTAACGGCTATTGCCTGGTTAATTACGGTGCTGATATGACTTGCGAAACAAGACGCACTGTGCTATAATCTCCCCAAATAGGGAGGTGAGCGCAGTGCGTCTTGGTAATTTTATGCTGGAAAATCCTTTATTTCTCGGTCCTATGGCGGGTGTAACTGACTGGGCATTTCGTACAATCTGCGCTCAGCTGGGCGCAGATGTTACCGTTACAGAAATGGTTTCCTCCCGCGCCCTTGTCTATAAGGATAAGAAAAGTGAATCCTTGTTGCGTAAGAATGAAGGAAGCATTTGCGGCGCACAAATCTTTGGTAATGATCCTAAGATAATGGCGCAGGCGGCGCAGCGGGCGGTTACGCTTTCCGGTTGTGATTTTTTAGATATCAATATGGGATGCCCTATGCCGAAAATCGCCAATTCCGGCGATGGCTGCGGTCTGATGCGTACTCCGGAGTTGGCAGGAGAAATTGTGTCTGCGGTTGTAAAAGCGGTAGATGTGCCGGTAACGGTAAAATGTCGGCTCGGCTGGGATAAGGGTAATATCAATGTAATGGATTTTACTCAGCGAATGGAGGATAATGGTGCTTCACTTTTGACTGTTCACGGACGCACCCGCAGCATGCTCTACTCCGGAACAGCCGACTGGGATGCTATTGCCAAGGTAAAGCAGGCCCGATCCATACCGGTCATAGCCAATGGAGATATTGTCAGCGGAGAAGCAGCGGTTCGTTGTCTGAAATGGACCGGGGCGGACGGATTAATGATTGGCAGAGCCACCTTTGGCGACCCCTGGATATTTGCTCAGATCAAGGCGGCGTTGTCCGGAGAAAGCTATGAAAAACCGCCTCTTTGCAAGCGTGTGGATGTGGCTATCAAGCAGTTTGAGCTTGCCTTGGAAGACAAGGGAGAGCATGTTGCCTGCCTGGAGGCCAGAAAGCATTTTGCTTGGTATTTGCGGGGTGTTCCTTATAGTAATTATTATAAGGAGCAAATTTCTTCCATTAAAAATATGGAGGATATTTATCGGATCGGTGAAGGAATTCGCAGGGATTTGAAATAATTGTAATGTATATTTTATCCGCTGTTTCACAGTCTACTATCGAGGTGAGGCTATGAAACGGCGGATATTTTGTTTGATTACAGTTTTTGCGATATTGGCATTGCCGGTGCGGGCAGAAACCATTCGGTGGGTGGATTTTGGTGTTCCGTATGAATCGCTTCGTTATGCCATGCAGGTGGATATGGATACCTATGAAAAAGAAAAGCATATATCCTGGATCGATATTTTGGCTCTTGCAGGCTGCCGTACCGGCGGAAAATGCGGATTGGCTTCTGTGAAAAAAGCAGCTGAGCAATTAAAAGGCGACCGATCGCCACAGGAGTTGCTAGGTGAGCTTTCAAAATACTATGACTACTACCATACAGCCTTTTCCGGAATATTGGGCGGTCTTCTTGGCAGCTATGCTATAGAAGTGGATGGGCAATGGAAGCCGGTATATGGCTTAAAAGCTTTTTCGCCGATTGCAGCTGGGTATGGCTATAGCCATTGCTCTGATTTCGGAAACAGCCGGTCTTTTGGGTTTGCCAGAAAGCATTTGGGTAATGACTTGATGGGAGCTTTGGGCACACCGGTTGTTGCGGTCGAAGGCGGTGTGGTGGAAGCGATGGGTTGGAACCGATACGGCGGTTGGCGGATCGGGATCCGTTCCTTTGACAGTAAACGGTACTACTATTATGCCCATCTGCAGAAGGATAAGCCTTTTGCTCCCGGACTATCCGAAGGAGATACAGTGCAGGCGGGGGATTTGTTGGGCTTTATGGGTCGAACAGGATATTCCGATCAGGAAAATGTCAACAATATTGAGACGGTTCATCTGCATTTTGGGATGCAGCTTGTATTTGACGAGAGCCAGAAAGAATGTAATTCGGAGATTTGGGTGGACGTGTATAATTTGGTACGCTTGTTATCGGCGCACAGAAGCTCCGTTACAAAGAAGGACGGTGCGTGGGTGAGACGGTATCCCTTTGTTGATTTGGATATTATGCAGTACCCCAGAAGCTGATTTTTTGTACAAAAAATGTATACCACAGGGTTTGACAAATATATGGCCCTGTGGTATACTTATTCGGATGAAAAATATAGGAGGATTTTGTGATGATGAACACAGCTGTTAAGATAAAGATTGTTGGTTGTTCTGTTTGTGATATTCTTTCCTCCGGCCCTGCTGTTGCGGAGGCGTTGTTGCCTTTTTGTTCTTCTGAATATGTTGTTTTTCCCGGCTTTTGTGATGTGCATGTGCATTTTCGCGAGCCGGGATTTTCTTATAAAGAAACCATAGAGACCGGTTCTAAGGCGGCGGCCCGAGGCGGCTACACCGCAGTATGCACGATGCCCAACTTAAACCCAGTGCCGGATAGTAAAGAAAGCCTGCAAAAGCAACTGGAGCTGATCAACCGAAATGCGGTTATCTCTGTTTATCCCCATGGCGCTATAACTGTTGGTCAGCAGGGAGAGAAGCTTGCAGATTTAGAGCAAATGGCGCAGGATGCCATCGCGTTTTCTGATGACGGTAGAGGTGTGCAGTCCGATGCAATGATGCGCGAAGCAATGCTTCGCGCTAAGACCTTAGGAAAAATGATCGTCGCCCACTGCGAGGTCAACAGCTTGCTAAAGGGCGGCTATATTCACGATGGTGGGTATGCAAGGCTGCATAATCACAAGGGTATTTGCAGTGCCAGTGAGTACGAGCAAATTGCCCGGGACCTGCGCCTTGCTGAGGAAACCGGCTGTGCCTATCATGTCTGCCACATCTCCACAAAGGAAAGCGTGGAGCTGATCCGGCAGGCAAAAGCAAGAGGTGTGGATGTTACCTGCGAAACAGCACCCCACTATCTGGTGATGAACGATATGCAGTTGCAGGAGGATGGGCGCTTCCGGATGAATCCACCTATTCGCAGTGAGGATGACCGGAAAGCGCTTGTGCAGGGCATTCTGGACGGCACCATCGATATGCTGGCAACCGACCACGCACCCCACAGCGCAGAAGAAAAATCCAAGGGTCTGGCTGGCAGCGCTTTTGGCGTTGTCGGTCTGGAAACAGCCTTTGCCGTGATGTATACCCACTTAGTAAAAACGGGTATGCTCAGCTTGGAGAGGCTTCTGGATTTGATGGTTTTCAACCCCAGAAAGCGGTTTAAAATACCCCTTGGTAAGGATTTTACAGTCTGGAATTTAGAAAAGGAATTTACCGTAGACCCGGCAGAATTTCTTTCTATGGGAAAAGCAACGCCTTTTGCCGGGTGGAAGCTTTTCGGCGAATGCGCCCTGACTGTTCATAATGGTTCAATTGTTTATCGTAAGTAATTTCAGGAGGAATGGATATATGGCTAAGAGAACGGATATTAAGAAAGTGCTGATTATTGGCTCCGGTCCTATTGTGATCGGTCAGGCTGCCGAGTTTGATTATGCCGGCACACAGGCTTGTCTGGCGCTGAAGGAGGAGGGTTATGAGGTCGTTCTGTGTAACTCCAATCCGGCAACCATTATGACCGATACCACCATTGCGGACAAGGTTTATATGGAGCCGCTGACTTTGGAATATATTGCGAAAATTCTCCGTTATGAGCGTCCGGATGCCATCATTCCCGGTCTGGGCGGCCAGACTGGTTTGAATTTAGCAATGCAGCTGGAAAAGAAGGGCGTTCTCAAGGAGTGCAATGTGGAACTTCTTGGCACCAGCAGCGCCTCCATTGAGCGCGCAGAGGATCGGGAGCTGTTTAAGGAAATGTGCCAGAGCATCGGCGAGCCGGTCATTCCTTCGGAAATCACCTATTCCATTGACGAAGCAAAGGAAGCGGCTAAGCGGATCGGCTATCCGGTCGTTCTTCGGCCTGCCTTTACACTGGGCGGCACCGGTGGCGGCTTTGCTTACAGCGAGGAAGAATTGGTAGAAATCGGTCTGAATGCTTTTAAGCTTTCTCCTGTGCATCAGGTTTTGGTTGAAAAGAGTGTTAAGGGTTACAAGGAAATCGAATTCGAGGTTATGCGGGATAGCAAGGACCATGCCATTACCATCTGCGGTATGGAAAACATTGACCCGGTTGGTGTCCATACCGGCGACTCCGTTGTGGTAGCCCCCATTATGACCTTAAGCGAGCACGACAAGAAGATGCTCAATGATTCGGCAATTAAGATCATTCGTGAGCTGAAGATTGAGGGCGGCTGTAATGTTCAGTTTGCTTTGAATCCCAATTCCAGCGAATACTACCTGATCGAGGTCAATCCCAGAGTCTCCCGTTCTTCTGCATTGGCATCCAAGGCATCCGGCTATCCCATTGCCCGGGTTACGGCGAAGATCGCGGTGGGTATGGCGCTGGAGGATATCTGTATTGCCAACACCAATGCGGCCTTTGAGCCGGAATTGGACTATGTGATTGCCAAGCTGCCCCGTTTCCCCTTCGATAAGTTCTCTGCTGCGTCCAACCTGTTGGGTACTCAGATGAAGGCAACCGGTGAGGTAATGGGTATCGGTTCTAACTTAGAAGAAGCGCTTTTGAAGGGTGTTCGTTCCCTGGAGATCGGTGCATACCATCTGCATCTGAATAAGTTTGACAATATGAGCCGGGAAGAACTGCTTGACTATATTCTGCAGTTCCGGGATGACAACCTGTTTGCCATTGCCCAACTGTTCCGTTTGGGCGAGACGGTGGAAACGATTCACCAGATCACAAAGATCACCGCCTATTTCCTGGAAGCAATACTGCGTGTTGTTGGAATGGAAGACACACTGCGTAATAATCCTCAGAATAAGGATGTCTTGCTGCAGGCAAAAAAACTTGGCTTTAGCGATAAGTTTGTTTCCCGCTTGTGGAACACTACGCCCCGACAGGTGTACGAATTCCGTATGGCGAATAATATGCGTCCGGTATTTAAAATGGTGGATACCTGCCACACCGGCGCCTATATCCCGTATTTTTACTCTACCTATACCGGTGAAAATGCGTCCCGGCTGACGGAAAAAAAGAAAATTGTTGTTTTGGGCGCAGGTCCGATTCGTATTGGTCAGGGCGTGGAGTTTGACTATTCCACAGTCCACGCGGTCAACACGATCAAAAATTCCGGCTACGAGTCTATCATTATCAATAATAACCCGGAAACTGTTTCCACGGACTATACCACTGCGGACAAGCTGTATTTTGAGCCTTTGACCGATGAGGATGTTATCAACATCATTGATTTTGAGCAGCCGGAGGGTGTCATTGCCTCTCTGGGCGGTCAGACTGCCATTAACCTGGCGCAGCCACTGCTGGAGTATGGTGTGAAGATTATCGGCACGGACTGCGCTGCCATTGAGCGGGCAGAAAACCGGGATAGCTTTGAAAAGATCCTCAGTGAGCTGAATATTCCCCAGCCGAAGGGCAAGGCGGTTACCAAAATTCAGGACGGGATCGATGCTGCTGCAGAAATCGGCTACCCGGTTTTGGTGCGTCCCAGCTTTGTATTGGGCGGCCGGGCAATGCAGATCGTCGCCAATGAAGCGCAGCTGCGCCATTACCTGAAAACTGCGGTAGAAATTGATGAGGACAAGCCGGTTCTGGTGGATAAGTATATTCAGGGCAAAGAGGTGGAGGTCGACGCGATCTGCGACGGCATCAATGTCTTTGTTCCGGGCATTATGGAGCTTGTGGAACGCACCGGTGTCCACTCCGGCGACTCGGTCAGTGTCTATCCTTCCTTCTCGATTTCCGACAGAGTTAAGGGCATCATTCTGCAGTATGCCAAGAAGCTGGGCCTGGGTATCGGTATCGTCGGTCTTTACAATATTCAATTCATTGTGGATGACCAGGACAATGTGTATATTATCGAGGTTAATCCTCGTTCCTCCCGTACGGTACCTTTCTTGAGCAAAGCCACCGGCTACAGTCTGGCGGATATTGCTACAGAGGTTATTCTGGGCAAGAGCCTGAAGGAGCTGGGTCTGTTTGAAATTTATCCGGAAGAAAAGAAGCGCTGGTATGTAAAAGTGCCGGTATTCTCCTTCAACAAACTGCGTGGTCTGGATGCTTATTTGTCTCCGGAAATGAAATCCACCGGTGAAGCCATCGGTTATGACGATAAACTGAACCGCGCTATGTATAAGGCACTGCAGGCTTCCGGTATGCACCTTCAGAATTACGGTACCGTATTTGCCACCATTGCCGATAAAGACAAGGAAGAGGCGCTGCCGCTGATTCGCCGGTTCTATAACCTGGGCTTTAACATTCAGGCTACTGTGGGCACAGCCCGTTTCCTGAAGGCCAATGGAATCCGCACCCATATTTTGGGCAAAATCAGCGAGGGCAGTGAGGAAATTCCGGAAGCACTGCGCCAGGGCCATATTGCCTATGTCATTAACACAAGAGACCAGGGAAGCAGCGATGTAAACAATGACGGACATCAGATTCGCCTGCAGGCTACGGAAAACAATGTAACTATTTTCACTGCCTTGGATACTGTACGTGTTGTTTTGGATGTTTTGGAAGAAACTACTTTGACGATTTCTACCATCGATGCCTAAGAGGTGTTTATGAAACAGGGACAGTTTGAAATTATACAGAATACACCGCTAACGGAGAATGTTTATAAAATGGTATTAAAAGGGGATGTTTCCGCTATTACTGCCCCCGGCCAGTTTGTAAATATTTTGCTGAACGGACTGTTTTTACGCCGTCCTATTTCCGTATGTGATGTTACTGAGGATACCTTGACGATTATTTATAAGGTTGTGGGTAAGGGAACAAAGCAGATGTCCGAAATGACATCCGGAAAGCTGGATATTCTCACAGGTCTTGGTAATGGCTATGACCTTTCCAAAGCAGGGGATGCGCCGGTTCTGCTTGGCGGCGGTGTCGGCGTTCCGCCAATGTACTTGCTTGCCAAGCGCCTTCTGGAGCAAGGTAAACGGGTACAGGTTATTCTTGGTTTTAACACAGCTGATGAAGTGTTTTTTGAAAAGGAATTCAAGGCCTTGGGAGCTACGGTTACGGTTACCACCGTTGACGGCAGCTACGGTATCAAGGGTTTTGTAACGGATGCTTTGCGGCAGATGGATTATACCTACTTTTATACCTGCGGTCCGGAACCGATGCTGAAGGCGGTGTATCGCGCCTCTAAAACATCCGGACAGATGAGCTTTGAGAAGCGGATGGGCTGCGGCTTTGGCGCTTGTATGGGATGCTCCTGCAAGACCATTGCCGGCAACAAGCGTATCTGCAAGGAAGGTCCGGTTATGCAGAAGGAGGAAATTATATGGGAGAATTAAGTGTAAATCTCTGCGGAATTCCTCTGGACAACCCGGTGATTCCCGCTTCCGGCACTTTTGGTTACGGCTATGAGTTTGCCGAATTGTATGACATTAATTGTCTTGGTACATTTTCTTTTAAGGGTACAACCTTGCAGCCTCGTTTTGGCAATCCCACACCCCGGATTGCGGAATGTACCGCCGGTATGATCAATGCGGTGGGTCTGCAAAATCCCGGTGTGGAGCAGGTAATTGCAAAGGAACTGCCCAAGCTGAAAGAATGCTTTCATAAGCCGGTTATGGCCAATGTCAGCGGCTTTAGCATCGAAGAGTATGCTGAAACCTGCCGCCTGTTGGATGCGCAGGAGCAGGTTGGCTGGCTGGAGGTAAACGTCAGCTGCCCCAACGTGCACGGCGGCGGTATGAGCTTTGGCACAGATCCCAAAGCTGCTGCTGAGGTTACAAAGGCAGTAAAAAAGGTTACCACGAAGCCGGTGATTGTAAAACTAAGCCCCAATGTAACGGACATTGTGTCCATTGCAAAAGCTTGCGAGGATGCCGGTGCCGATGGCATCAGTCTGATCAATACAATGCTGGGCATGCGCATTGACCTTCGGAGTAAAAAGCCGGTAATTGCCAATAAAATGGGTGGTTTCTCTGGCTCAGCAATTTTTCCGGTGGCGGTACGGATGGTCTATCAGGTTGCCAGCAATGTGAAAGTTCCGGTTATCGGTATGGGCGGTGTCAGCACAGCTGAGGATGTAATTGAAATGATGCTTGCCGGTGCCACTGCAGTCGAGGTTGGTGCTGCAAATCTGGTCAATCCTTTCGCTTGCCGGGATATTATCAACGATTTGCCTGGCGTGATGAAGCAGTATAATATTTCTTCCCTTGCAGAAATTATCGGAGGTGTAAACAATGGGTAAGGATGTAATTGTTGCCTGTGATTTTTCCAGTGCGGAGCAGACCTTTGCTTTTTTGGATAAATTCACCGGCAGAAAGCCTTTTGTGAAAATCGGCATGGAGCTTTACTATGCCGAAGGTCCGGAAATTGTCCGTCAGATCAAAGCCCGGGGGCATAAAATTTTTCTGGATCTGAAGCTGCACGACATTCCCAATACCGTTAAGAAGGCTATGGCTGTTCTAAAGAATCTGGATGTGGACATCACAAATCTTCACGCAGCCGGAACAACCGCTATGATGCAGGGCGCTTTGGAGGGATTGACCCGTGAAGATGGTAGCCGTCCCTTGCTGATTGCAGTTACCCAGCTGACCTCCACCGACCAGACCAGTATGGAGCGGGATATCCTCATTGAAAGACCCATCGATCAGGTGGTTATGCATTATGCAAAAACAGCAAAGAATGCTGGTCTGGATGGCATTGTTTGTTCTCCCTTGGAGGCAGGAAAGGTACACGATACCTGTGGTAAGGAATTTCTGACCATCACGCCCGGTGTCCGCTTTGCTGACGGTGATGTGGGCGATCAGAAGCGTGTTATGACACCCGCACAAGCTAAGGAAATCGGTTCGGACTATATTGTGGTTGGCAGACCGATTACTGCGGCTGCTGACCCTGTAGCAGCATACGAGCGTTGTGTAGCAGAATTTTGCGACTAAGAAACAGGAGGGGAATTATGGAAGCTTACAAAAGAGAATTTATTCAGTTCCTTGAGGGCGCAGGAGTTCTAAAGTTTGGCGACTTTACCGCCAAGTCCGGTAGAAAGATTCCTTATTTTGTTAATGCCGGTATGATCAAAACCGGCGACCAGATCACCAAAATGGGTGAATTCTATGCAAGAGCGTATCTAGATAAGCTGGGTAAAAAGGAAACCGTCTTGTACGGCCCTGCTTATAAGGGTATTTCTCTGTCTATTTCCGCAGCCGTTGCTTTAAGTAAGGGCGGTCTGGATCTTCCTTTCTTCTTTAACCGAAAAGAAGTGAAGGATCATGGTGAGGGTGGTACTTTTGTGGGTTATGTACCGCAGGCCGGGGAAGAGATCGTAATTATTGAGGATGTCATCACTGCTGGTACTGCCATCCGGGAGAGTATGGAGATTTTAAGCCATCTGGAAGGTACGAAGGTGGTAGCTACCTTTATTATGGTGGACCGCAAGGAAAAAGGCCAGTCCGATAAGGGCGTTATGCAGGAAATTGAGGAACAGTTTGGATTCCCTGTGTACTCTGTTGTCGATGTTTATGATATTATCGAGTATCTGGAAGAGGACGATGCAAACGCTGAAAATGTTGCACGCATCAAGAACTACTTAGCCGTGAACGGAGCAAAATAATGAGAAGTTTGATTGATATTACTGACTTTTCCGTTGAGGAACTGCAGCAGCTGCTGAATACAGCTTGTGATATCAGCGAGAATCCCGATAAGTATAGCGATGCCTGTCGCGGTAAAAAGCTGGCAACCTTGTTCTTTGGGCCTTCAACCCGTACCCGGCTGAGTTTTGAAGCGGCAATGCTGGAGTTGGGCGGTAGTGTTTTGGGCTTTAGTGAAGCAAGCTCTTCCTCTGCATCTAAGGGTGAAAGTGTTGCTGATACAGCCAAAATTATTAGCTGCTATGCCGATATTATGGCTATGCGCCATCCCAAGGAAGGCGCACCGTATGTAGCTGCTAGAAATGCAACCATTCCGGTTATCAATGCCGGTGATGGCGGGCACTGCCATCCCACCCAAACACTGGCAGATATTCTGACTATCTACCGGGAATTGGGAAGATTGGACAACCTGACGGTTGGTTTTTGCGGCGATCTGAAATACGGTCGAACCGTGCATTCTCTTTTGGCTGCTTTGGCCCGTTATGCAGGTATTAAAGTTGTGCTGATTTCACCGGAGGAACTGAAACTTCCCAAATATGTGAAATACGAGGTTCTGGAAAAGAACGCAATGGACTATGTGGAGACCGATTCTCTTGAGAACGCAATTGCAGATCTGGATGTTCTGTATATGACTCGTATTCAGCAGGAACGGTTTGACAGCCACGAGGAGTACGAGCGCCTGAAGGACAGCTATGTTCTGACTGTGGAAAAAATGGCAATGGCAAAGGAAAATATGCGTGTGCTGCATCCACTGCCCAGAGTGAATGAGATCAGTGTCAAGGTAGATGCTGATCCGCGGGCTGCTTATTTCCGTCAGGCACTGAACGGAAAATATATGCGTATGGCGCTGATTCTGAAGCTTTTGAAGGAAGCACAAGAGGGAAGGCAAATGCCGGAATTAACGGATGTTGTGGTTAGTACGCTGCATTGCGATAATCCTCGTTGTATTACCTCTGTTGAACAGGAGATCGTCCATACCTTCCGTTGTGTGAGTCCGGAAAATGGCGTATATCGCTGCATTTACTGTGAAAGCAAAAAAACACAAAAATAATGCGACAAGAGAACAGGTGATCCCTGCCAAATTTTGTACAAAAAACCCTTTACAGAAGGTATGTTTGGTGTAGAAACAGACAAAAAAATAAAAAGTCGAATGTTGTTTCTTGACAGTGGTTTTTACCCGTGGTAAAATTATGTCGTATCGTGTATAAAGCTTTCTGCGACTGACGGAATAAGTGGAGCACCACAAAGGAACAGAAAGTCAAAAGTTTGCCGACCGTCTGGGCGCATTTAGCTTTGTAGGCTAAGTGCGCCCTTTTTAATTTAACAGGAGGATATTTATG
>JAZSRR010000047.1:0-9495 GCA_045538605.1 Faecousia sp. | reverse complement strand
GAAAGAAGGGGAAAGATTATGAAGAAAAGACTTCTTGCTGTGCTATTGGTTGTTGCGCTTCTTTGCAGTATGCTGACCGTAGGCGCTGCAGCCACTGTTGCAGATCAAGCCAATACCTACCAGGTGGGCTATGCTAAGCTGGATGTTAACCCCTGGATTTTGTATCCGGAGAGCGCCTTGCCCAAGGGCGTCAGCAATATGACCGATGAAAACGGAAATGCCATTGGTGTTCCGTATAATGCGGCCTGGTCTGCTTCTTCCTACGCAGATCGGGTAAAAACCACGACGGCAGATGGCAAAACCGTTGGTGTGATCGCCAACCGGCTTGCCGGCTCCGGCACCGCCACAAATAACTATGCCTATAATTTGCTGGATGATAACGCAGACGGAAAAATCGGTTATGGGGATGGTTTGCAGGTAACCGCCACCTCCGTTACGGATAGTAATGGAAAAACTGTGGTATTTCTTACGATTGACTCCATCGGTGGCTATCAGGTAATGCTGAACAACCTGAAAACCTCCGTGGTAGCCGGAATTCAGGAAGCAGGCGGCACAATTGATTCCAACTCCATATATCTCAACGGCAGTCATTCCCACAATGCGCCGGATATGGAGAATTTGTCGTCTACTTATTCCCAAAACGACCGCTACGGCACACCGACCCCGGTGGGTGCTTATTGGGATTACTACAGAAACCGGATAACGGCAGCGGCAGTTGCGGCTTATGTGAGCAGTACCCCTGCAACAATGTCCAAAGGTGTGATAGATGCGTCGGCTTCCTGCGGTTATCAGCTGAACTTTGTTCGCCATTATACTACAACCAAGAAAGAAAACGGTGTAACGCTGGTTGGCGGCAGTAACTTTGGACCCAGTTCCGGCAGCTACAAGAATCCCGTCTCCCAGGCGGATGACCGCTTGTTTTTGCTGCAGTTCACTCCCACGGATAAAAAACTGGAACCGATCGTGCTTATGAACTGGCGCGCCCATGGTACATTTATCGGCAATACCGCAGAAAAATGCTATTCCTCCGATTACATCGGACCAACGCGCAGCTATCTTGCCCGAGCGGGCTACCGGGTCGCCTTCTTCCAGGGCGCAGCCGGTAATATTGTTCCGGAAAGCGCAATTAGCAGCCAGAACACCTGGAAAACGGAAAAAAGCACCAATTTCCTCTCCTCCTCGGTTGCAGGCGTGAATTATGACGGCAGCAAGCTGGATGATATTGTGGATGCGGCGCACTACGGTTTCCTGTTAAGTAAGGTGGCGCAAAATTGCCTCAATAGCAATATGACAGAGCTGACGGAAGATCCAATTCGCAACATTACCGCCGATTTCTCCTTTGATATGCAAAAAGACACCGCGGAGCAGATTGACGCTGCACGATTCTGGCGCGCTAAAGTGGATGCTTATATGGCATCCCATCCCGGCGTTAGTCGCGGTGATGCCTCGAAGGCGTTGGGCTATACCACCTCCCTTGGAAAGCCCCATACCATTAACGGCGTGCTTTTTAACAGCTACTATCATCTGGACAATGTCTACACCAGAAGTCAAAACTCGGTTTCCACCGGAACGATCAAAGTAGGCGCCATTATGCTGGGTGATCAGGTGGCAATGGTTACTTGCGGCAACGAGCTGTTTGACCGCTATTCCAATAACCACACCGTTAGCAACACCAGCGATAACGACTGGAATGACCTGGTGGATGAGGTTTACGGTACACCTTTTGTTCTTGCCTATACCAACGGCAGCCATGCTTATATGTCCAATTCCTTGGCCTATACCTATAATGAAGGCGCCTCTACCTACACTGCGGGCAGCTATGAGGCGAACACCAGTAAGTTTAATAAAGGCACCGGTGAAAAGCTGATTGTAAAATATAGGCAGATGCTGGATCAATTGTCAGGCGGCAGCTTCTGCCCGGCTTGTCAGGAAGATGTTTCTTGGAGACCGTTAGACAAAACGGACTATATCTCCATGATTACCAACCAGAGGGATTCTGATAACGCGATTAAGAAGGGCTACTGGAACGGCCACTTTGTTCTGACGGAGGACGTATCCTACGCAGCGACCAACACAATTATGCCCCAGTCTGGAGATAAGATGTGCCTGGACTTAAACGGTCATACGGTTTCCTATGAAGGCAGATGTGCTTATATCGCAGCCGATTCTACTCTGTCGATTATGGACAAAAGTGCTGCGCAAACCGGAAAAATGGTATCCTATACCCATGGAAACAACTATTCCGGTGGTAATATCTATGCCGGCGGAACCTTCAACCTGTACAGTGGCACGCTGCAAAGCGTCCAGACCGATCTGGATACCGCAACCCCCATCGGCAGAGGTGGTGTCGTCAATCTCCCCACTGAGGATTCTGTGTTTAATATGTACGGCGGCAAGCTGATCGGCTGCGATCTTAAAATGCGTGGCAACGGAACAGAAGGGGATGGCTGTGGCGGCACAGTATGGTCCAAGGGCACGCTGAACCTTTTGGGCGGTGAGATTGTCTCCGGCAAGGCGGCAACTGGTTGCTATGGAGATTGTATCTATGTGGCAGCCGGCAAGGTAACGCTGTCCGGTAATGCAAAAGTGGATGAAATTTGCTACCTGACAGTTAACAGCGCGCAGTTGGATGTTTCGGGCAGCTATACCGGCTCTGCAAGCCTGAATTACATTTCCGGTGGTGCGTTGGGGGATATTGTAGGCATGGGTATTAACAACTGCGATATCTCCCAAGCAGCGATAAACTGCGTCAATTACCCCCAAACAGTACTGAAGAAAAATGTTTCCAATCAACTGTATTTTGGCTATTTAGATGCAGTTGCAGCCAATGGAAATTTACGCTATAACACACTCCGGGAGGCTATTCAGGATGCATCTGAGGGCGACTTGATTAAGCTTATTAACCCGGTTTCCGGGGAAGGCAGCCTGACCGTCAACAAGAATATTACCTTGGATTTCAATGGCTGCGACATTGACAGCGCGATTACGGTAACTGCGGGTAAAACACTCTACTGTATGGACTCCCAGACTGCCGACTATACTGTTGCAGACGGTGTTTATACGAAAATTCCTGCAAATGGTATTTCCGGTAATGTACAAGCCGTTCCTTTGGGATCAGCCTTTGCTCCGGAAGGCTGTCAATACCTGAAGGTTGTTAAAAACGATCAGATTTCCTTCCACTGTGTAAATTTGAACACCTATTCTATGACCCTGCGGGCAGATCGTTGCGGCGTTTATTACACCAGCGCCTTTGCAGGAGATGAGGTGGTAAGTCAGCAGGTGGCAAGCTACGGTGTTGCCCTGAGCGTTACAGTGCCGCCTCGTGTGGATAACCTGGATAAGGAATGCAGAATGTCTTCCTTTACGGACTTTGCCGGCGGTGCTGCGGGCAATTCCGGAAGCGGAACGTTGCTTACCAACATTCTGACGCAGGACAATACGGATGCGCAAAATGCAGATAATGCCACAACTCCCATTTATGGCAGAGCGTATCTGCTTACCAAGGACGGTGAGTATTTGCTCGGCAATCCGGTAACCCGGACCTTGAAAGAGCAGGTCGAGGCTGTCGACAAAAATTGGGGCAGCTACACCCAGGAAGAAAAAGATGGTGTTGCCGGTATGTTGCTTCCTTACGACAGTGTCGTAGAAAACTGGAACATTCCCAATATCCGCAACCACAAGAGAGACGATGGTTCGTTGAATATTTTGTTGATCGGCAGCTCCCACGGTCTGGATTCCACCAGAATCCTCTACGAGGTGTTCCAGGCAGAGGGGTTGCCGAAAGGCACAGAGAATTTGACTATTGCCAATCTGTACTACAGTGGCTGTACGATGCAGCAGCATGCAGATTTTCTGACCAACAACAAGGCGGTATATGAGTACCACAAGGTCAGCACAGAAAGCAACGGAAAGTGGACTCGGCAAAAAGGAGCAACCGGTCTGACCGCTATGCAGGATAAGCAGTGGGATATCGTAATTTTACAGCAGGCGAACCGCTGGTCCGGTATTCCGGAAAAGTATAATGCAAACCAGCTCAGCGCGGTAATGAACTTCGTGAAGGCAAATCAGGCGGTTACACCGGAGTTTGCCTGGAATATGCTCTGGGCATGCCCGGATGATTATGAGATGTTCTTAAATGACGACGCGCGATATGCGATTCATTACATTACCAAGGATGTTAATGATACTGTCGATTTCCGCACATACAACGAAACATATTTTAGCGATAATAGCGGCGTATATCAGCAGGAAATTCTGTACACAAAAATCACGGAAAATGTCAATAGCTATCGCGATTATATTGACACAGACAAGGTATGCCCTGCCGGCACAGCGATCCTGAAAGCGCAGAAGCTCTTACAGGAAGAGGGCTTAACAGATCAGCAGGCGCAATTGCGGGTATACCGGGACTACACCCACCTGTCTCATTATGGTCGTTTGATTGCTGCCTACACCTGGTATGGCACGCTCATGGGCAAGACGGAGTTTAAGGCTGAAGATATCATTAGGGTAATTCCAAAGCATCTGAATAATAATGAGTACGATGACCATAACAGTACATATAACACCTCGAACTCCTATCCGACACTGAAGAATAATGTTTATACTTTTACGGATCAAGATGTAGAGGTTTTGGTAGAAGCAGTCAACTGGGCGTTGGTACATCCCTATACAGTTGAAAACTAAACCCAAACATCAAAAAACCTACCACCCTTCGGTGGTAGGTTTTTGCGCTGTTCTTGATGTTGACCGTTTTGCCGATCTATGATACTTTATAGAAGAGAAGGGGGAGAAGGATTGTGAAAAAGAAGCCGCTATATTTTCCGTTGGGTCTGCGTACGATCAAAACCGCAGTGGCAGTTATTCTGTCCATGCTCTTGGTCAGCAGCTACGGAACGACGGAATCAAGACTTGTTTTTGCGATGCTGGGTGCAATGACTGCGGTGCAACCTACCTTTAAGGAGTCTGTGCAGTCCAGCCTGACCCAAATTGTAGGCGTATTTTTTGGCGTTGCGGTAAGCTTTCTGCTGCTGTTTTTGCCCCTGAATTCTCTGGTGGTAGCCGGCATTGGAATTGTTTTGGTCATTACCTTATATAATGTTTTTCATTTGACCTACTCGCCCGGACTGCCGTGTTTTCTGGTGGTTATGCTTTGTACAACCCAAGGTGTTCAGCCAATATATTACGGTTTAGGCAGAATTTGGGACACCGCCATCGGTTTGGTGGTTGGAATGGCGATCAATATGTTGGTATTTCCCTATGATAACAGCCGAAAAATTCATGCTACGGTAGAAAGTTTGGACAAGGAGCTTCTGATTTTTTTGCAGGAACTGTTCGACGGCGATGCGGTTCTCCCAGATCCCAGGGCAATGACCGGGAAAATCGATACTCTGCAGGCGCAACTAAAAATCTTTGCCAACCAGAAGCTGCTGCTGCGCCTGAAAAGTCAGCATCGGCAGCTGGAACAGTTTCGTCTTTGTGAGTATAAAGCTCGGTCGCTGGTGGCACAGCTGGAGGTCCTGGTACAGATGGACCGCCCCGGCCGCTTAAGCGAAGAAAACCGGCAGCGGCTTGCTGACACAGGAACAGAAATTGCGGATACCCGTATTTTAGATGAACCCACAGAACGGGATGTGGTAACCAACTACCACGTGGCGCAAATTCTTGCGATTCGTCAGCAATTATTGGAGGCATTGAATTGAACAAGGTGTTAATGAGAAAAAAGATTTTCTTATGGATCGGCGCGGCGTTGCTGATTCTGCTGGTAGCAATGGCTTGCATAGGCTATTTTGTGTTGCGGATACCACTGTTTGATCGTAGTGGTTGGAACACCACGGATACCGGAACGGTGCGTTACCTTGATTATTTTGGAAGACCGCTGACCCACTGGCAGACGATCGATGATAAAAAGTATTATTTTGGCAGTGATGGCACCCGACATATTGGCTGGTTAGCTTTCGGCGGCGAATACTATTATTTTTCAAATGATGGCATCATGCATACCGGCTGGTTGGAATTGGATGGCAAGCGTTACTATTTTAATGATTTGGGTCAGCGCCAAACCGGATGGCTTGCGCAAGATAATGGTCGGGTTTATCTGGATGTGGACGGAGCTGTGCATGTTGGCTGGCTGGAATTGCCGGAGGGAAAGTATTTATTAAACGAGGAAGGAAAACCATGCACAGGCTGGGTTACAGACAATGGGTTACGGTATTATTTTCGTGAAGATGGTACACTAAATGCGTGTTGGCAGGATACAGCAGATGGTCTTTTCTATGTTGATGATGGAAAGAACCATACCGGGTGGCTAAATGTTCCGGAAGGAAGGTTCTATTTTGACGAGGAAGGTAAGTCGCAAGCAGGATGGATTACCGATGAAATCGGTAGATTTTATCTCAATGGAGATGGAACATTCGCAACAGGATTTGTAGATATTGATGGTGTTGAACGTTATTTTCTGCCTACTGGGGAGTATATTCTTCTTTGTAATCGCTGGAACCCGGTTCCCGATGATTTTGAGAACAATCTGGTTTCTATCGGAAAGTATAAGATTGATGCCAGCTGCCGGGATGCATTGCAGAAAATGATGGATGATGGAAAACAAGCAGGACATAAGGTGGAGATCTATGTTTCCTATCGCAGTAAGGCAACTCAACAAAGTCTTTGGACATCCCGGCGCAAGAAATATATGGGGCAGGGGATGACCTATTCCGAGGCAAACGCAAAGGTTGGGCAGTCTGTTGCTGTGCCGGGCACCAGTGAACATCAAACGGGTCTTGCGGTCGATATTGTTGGAACAGATAAAATGTATGATTGGTTGGCGGATAATAGCTGGAAATATGGCTTTATTTTGCGTTATCCGAAGGATAAATATAAAATTACAGGCATCATCTATGAGCCGTGGCACTTCCGCTATGTAGGTGAGGCGATGGCAAAAGATATATACGAATCCGGATTATGCTTAGAGGAGTATTTAGAAGCGCTTAAAAAGTAAGTAAAAATCGGGCTGACGCAAATGCATCAGCCCGATTCTGCTTTTTGTAGATTAGCCTTCAAAATCCTGATCGCAGGCGGTTTCTTCTGCCGGAGCTTCTACAACCTCAACTTCTTCGTCGCAGCAATCACAGTCGCAACAGCAGCAGTTCAGCTTGCAAAGCAGGCTCTTTGCCCAAGCGGTCAGCTTGTCGCCGTAGGTAGCGATTACATAAACGATGCCGGCAATGGCGGCAAGAATTGCCAGAATTTTCAAAATCGTGTTAAAAACTTTCATATCCGATACCTCCTATATTGTTATCTATTTTCAGTATAACCAACGGAGTCAAAAAATGCAATAGAAAAATTTACAATATATAGCCGTACATACCCCGAACACTGACTTCGCCATGGTGAACGACCTTGGTTGCACCGTCGGAAAGTTCCGCGATCAGCTCGCCATCGACGGTCAAATCCTTTGCAATGCCATAAAATTTTTGTTCATTTTGCAGTATGCAGATTTCTTTTCCTAAGGTAATGCAGTCTTTACGATATACATCCATAAAGTTTCGGGAAAACAGATTGTTTCGCATATCCCAAAGATTTTGGATCATTGCGGCAACCAGCACTTCTGTATCGACCGGAGTATCCAGATGTGCCTGCAGGGAAGTGGCAATATCCCGGATCTCCGGCGGAAAATCTTCCGCCCTGCCCAGACAGTTGATGCCGATACCTACAATGGCAAATTCTGCCATACCATTTTGGACAGAAAGCTCAGTTAAGATGCCGCCTAACTTTTTGTTCCCAAGAACCAAATCGTTGATCCATTTGATACCCGGGCGAACACCTGAAATTTGCTCTATGGCATCGCATACCGCAACGCCCACGGCGCAGGTTAAGTGCATCAGGCTTTCGGCTTTGCACTCCGGGCGCAGAACGATGGAAAGGTAAATGCCCTGCCCGGCGGGGGAGTGAAAGCTTCGCCCCATACGACCTTTTCCGTGAGTTTGGTGGTTTGCAATGACCACCGTGCCCTCCTCAGCGCCCTTTTGCGCCATTTCCCGGGCAAGCATATTGGTAGAAGAAACAGTGTCAAACCAATGCAGAGTGTCCCGCCAGGGACACTCTGCTGATAATTGTTGTCTGATCTTATTTTGCATAAATCAGTCAATATCCGGAAGGATTTCTTCCGGAGGCAAATCCAAAATTTCCGGGTGGCGCAAAATACCCCGATAATGCTTGAAGAAGGCGGCATAATAATACCCGTCCACAATGCGCTCATCTAAAGTGAATTTTACATCAATGTACTTCTTTTGGATGACAGAGCCGTCCTCCTGTACCTCCAACGCCCGCCGCTTGCAGCCAAAGGCACCGAAGCAGGGCAGATTGCCGAAGTCGTACAGATGGTGATAAATGGGTTTAATACCCAGGCTGCCCATAGAGGTAAAGAACAAGCTGCCGTGGAAGGGGCTCAGCTCAGTGAGAAATGCCGGAAGCAGACCAAAGTAATCCAGCAGCTTCAGCAGCCATACCACAAATTTCAGCACCACACCGGGAATGAGATTGAAGTAGGAGATCAGATTATCGATGCCGGAATCCAGTTCCTGGGTTTTCTTGACCTCCTCAATGGCGGTGTTTAGCTTTTCGTATACATCCATCGCAGTGTCAGTGCGCCGCAGATGTACTTTGATGGAGGTGTCCGGAGAATCGATGGTCATCTCCTTTTTTACAACCATACAGTACTGAATGTCCTCGCCCCTGGAGTAAACCTTTTGACCGGAAATAAACCGGTTCAGCTGCGGGTACTTGCAAAGCGCCCGCACATAGCCAGCCAGCAGAACGTGGGTCAAGCCGAAATCGGTGTAACCCTCCCGGCGTTTTTGGCGAATGTAACGCTCCACGTGGGAAATCTCAAAGGATTCCTCAAATAAGTTGGTGCAGGTATTGCGCTCCACCTGGAAATAGGCGGTAATTTGCGCCATAGGCGCCAGGGAGCGGATTTTCCGGCCATCAGGACGCTCGCCCCAGGTGGGGTGATACGCACCGTCGGTGTGAATGCGAATGGCAAATACTGTCAGCACCAAACCGCCGATCATCAGAATATCCGGAAGCAGGAAGGTATAGTCCCGGCTCAGCAAAATGGTCCGCTGCAGATACAGCTGCGCAGCCAGGGGGAAGCCCAGCAGAAAAACCAAAAGCCAGGGAGCAGCAACCTTACCGGAGGTGATTTGGGTATACAGCACGCCGATAAAGAGCATTGCGATTCCATACAAAGCCACGATCATTGTGTGGAAACTGCCGAAATCAAAGCCGGAGAACACAAAAACATAATAAATGCAGATCATCCAGACAGGAATTGCGGACTTGTAAAATTGTTCTTTGCCGGAAAGCAGTACGATGAGCGCAAACAGCAGGCAGGCTACGATTGGCAGAACGATTTGACTCCACACTGAAACTGTGATGTCGGGGCCTTTCATCATACCGACAAACACAATGCGGGCCACTGCCGAGCCAGCCATACAC
>JAZSRR010000015.1:0-22707 GCA_045538605.1 Faecousia sp. | reverse complement strand
CTCAAAAAATTGTATCTAAAGCGCCGAAGCGCCTCAAATCAGTTTTTGAATAATTTGTACTAGCAAATTTACTCAAGAATTTTCGTTGGCTTAAATTCGATTACATCGAAACTTAAACAATTTATCAATTGTCCAAGGTGTATGTTCGTCTTTGCGTTATTCAATTTACAAGGTACAGTGCGCTTCCCAGAAGTGGGTAGCTCGATAAGTCTACCACAATCCCCCTGCATTGTCAAGCACTTTTTTTCGTTTCTCGCCATTTTTTTACAAGCTCGGCTTCCAGTGCTTCAGCTTGGGTAAATCTTCCATAACCGACAGGTATTTTGCTGCCACGTCCACTGCCCCTTCCCCATCCCACAAGCTGACCATAACGCTGGGATTGAGATACTCCCGGAGCGCTTCTACATAGGACTGTGCATCGGAAGAAACCAGCAGATACTCTGCCGTATCCAAATAGATCACACCGGGTGTTGTGTCCTCCAAATCCTGAAGCGCCTTGGAAACGGAATTGCCTCTGCCTACATTGTGGGTGTCGGTTTCCAAAACCACTGTACTTAGCTCTGTATAAATCGCCACCGTTTGCACCGGCACTAACTTCGCCACATCCAGCCGCTCCACCGGCACCAGAAACAAAAGTCCCAGAATTACAGCGTAGGCTATCCACTTCATCCCTGATTCCTCCTATCCTCCGGCTTCAGCTTTGCGCTGCGGAACTTATTCTTATTCAGCCGTCTGCGTAAAAAAGTGCCGGTATAAGCCAGATACCCCACATCCAGGCACCGCAGACCGCTTAAATGAATCACTAACATCAGCACGCCGGCAATGGTTCCGTAAATTCCGGACACAGAAGAAAGGATCGCGATCCAAAACCGCCATATCCGGATAGCATTAGCCAGATCCCGGTTTGGAAGCACAAAGCCGCAAACACCCGCAATCGCCACCATAATCAGTGCGACCGGAGAAATCAACCCTGCCTCCACCGCAGCCGTACCAACCACGATACCGCCTACAACGGATACGGACTGACCAATCGCCTGGGGTAAATGCAGGCCTGATTCCTGCAACAGTTCAAATGCAACCAAAAATCCCAGTACCTCCGCAGTGGTAGAAAAGGGCACCGCCTGCTTGCTTTCTACAATGGAGCGCAGCAGTGGCAGCGGAATCGCCGCCTGATGAAAGGTAGCCATCGCAATATACACTCCGGGTAAGATCAGGCTGGCAAGCAGTGCCAGATAGCGCAGCACCCGAACAGCCGAAGCACCCAGATAATCTCTGCCCCTATCCTCCGGGCTTTCCATTAAATACATCAAATCCGCCGGAGCAAGGTAACCTAAGGGCAACCCGTCCACCAAAAGACCCACCCGCCCGTCCAGTATTCCCTGACAAAACCGATCAGAGCGCTCGGTGTACTGCAGCAGAGGAAATGCGGTGGCTCTGGAGCCGGTAATATACTCCTCCACCGAAGCCGGTGAAATCATACCGTCAATATCAATCTCCTGCAGGCGACTTTTCATTTTCTCCACAAGCTCCGGATTGGTTATACCTTCCAGCCAGATTACGCTCACATTGGTTAATGAGCGCTTTCCTACCTGCATTTCAAAAAGTCGCAGATCCGGACTGCGCAGGTGTCTGCGGATATAGCTGGTGTTGGAGCGGATGGTTTCCACAAAGGCGTCCTTGGCGCCTTTGACAGTGTTTTCCACTTCCGGAGCAGAAGTACCCCGCTTGTCTGGTGTTTTTACCTCAAAAGCAATCGCTCCGACCTCCGGAAACAAAATGACACAAAAGCCGTTTACCAGCTTCACCGCCAAATCATCCAAGTCCTTGCAAGGCGATGCCACACTATTATAAATCATACCATCCATCGCCCGATCATAAAGCTGCCGGGTCGTATCCCCGGACAGTTGCTGCACAATGGGTTTGATCACATAATCCGTCATATAGGCTGCAGCCACCAATCCGTCGATTGCATAGGCATACAGTATAAAGTCTCCGCACCGCAGCTGCCGGCGAACAAAGTCCGCCGCATCCCGGAAAATATGGCAGATAGTCTTGTCGGTCATTGGACCGGGGTAGGTTTTGTTTTCCATATGCTCACCTCCGGATTATTGTAACCTGACAAAAGTTTCCTTATGCGGTTTTATTTGCATTTTTTATATTATAATGGTATAATATTGCAAATTTGCAGAAGGAGTATGGTTATGTCCCAAGTGATCGCCGCCGTTTCTACCGGCAACCAAGTTAGCGCCATCGGCATTTTGCGTCTGACAGGTAACGGCTGCGCCCAGATTGCCGGAAAGGTTTTTACATTAAATAATGGAAACGCCCTTGAAGATGCGCCCAATCGCAAGCTGGTTATGGGTTGCCTGCAGGACAAGCTGGGCCGCACCATAGACAGTTGTCTGGCGGTGTATACCCGGGGACCCAACAGTTATACCGGTGAAGATACGGTGGAAATCCAGTGCCACGGCTCTCCGGCCGTACTGGCCGCCGGGTTGGAGGCTTTGTATCTTGCCGGCGCACGGCCTGCCAAACGGGGTGAGTTTACAAAACGGGCATTTCTCAACGGGCAGCTGCAGCTGACGCAAGCCGAAGCGGTCATTGATTTGATCGAAGCAGAGACTGCCGACGCCGCCGCCAACGCCGCCGGTCAGGTGGGAGGCGTTTTGCAAAAAAAGCTGCTGCCGATTTATGATAATTTGACAGATTTGTGCAGCCATTTTCACGCAGTGCTGGATTATCCGGATGAGGATATTCAGGACTTTGGGTTAGATAGCTATGCCGACAGCTTACAAAAGGATGCTAAGGCGCTCTGCGCTTTACTGAAAACTTACGGTCAAGGCAAAATTCTCAAACAAGGCGTGTCTGCCGCCATTGTGGGCAAACCCAACGTGGGTAAATCCAGTTTGCTCAACACCTTAGCAGGCTTCGAGCGGGTGATCGTTACGGAAATTGCCGGTACAACCCGGGACACCGTGGAAGAAACCGTTATGGTGGGCAGTACGCGGCTGCGGCTGACCGACACTGCCGGCATCCGCAAGACTGATGACAAAATTGAAGCAATGGGTGTAGAGCGCTCCCGGGAGGCTGCCGAAAATGCAGACTTGGTGATTTTTGTGTGCGACGGCTCTACCCCACTTTCCGAAGAAGACAAGGAAATTATCGCAAATTGCGCAGATAAAGAAGACGCCATTGCCCTGATCAATAAGTCCGATTTACCTGCGGTGGTTGTCCCCTCGGATTTGCCGTTTATGTATGTGATACCCGTTTGCACCAAAACCGGCGAAGGATTGGAGCAGTTTGCAGATGTGGTAGATGAGATGTTTGCAGGAAACACCCCCTGCGACGGCTCGATTTTGACAAACCCCAGACAATACGATGCTATTCGCCGCGCTTATGACGCATTGTACTGCGCTCTGGACGGTCTCAAGCTTGGTTTTACCCCTGATGCGGTTTTGACCGACGTGGAAGCCGCTATGGAAGCAATGGGCGAGGTTACCGGCGCAACGGTGCGGGAGGATATTACCGCAAGAATTTTTGAACGCTTTTGCGTGGGAAAATAAGAGATTGCCACACCAGTCTGCAGACTGGTTCGCAATGACAATATAAGGACTTAAAATTATGATCTATTTGGATAATTCCGCCACCACAAAACCTTGTCAGGAAGCGGTGGATGCGGTAGCAAATGCCCTAACAGAAAATTGGGCGAATCCCAGTGCCCTATATAGCTTTGGTTTTAATGCCGCAAAGGCGCTGCGCAGCGCAAGGAGCGCCGTGGCTGCTGCATTGGGCGCAGAGCCGGACCGGGTGTTTTTCACCTCCGGTGGCACAGAAGCGGATAACTGGGCAATTTTCGGCTGCGCCAAGCGGTTTGGCAAGAAAAATAAGCATATCGTTACCACTGCCATTGAGCATCACGCAGTGCTGAACTGTATGAAGGAGTTGGAAGCCCAGGGCTTTGAAGTTACCTATCTACAGCCGGAAAAAGACGGCAGTTTTTATCTTGATGCTTTCAAATCCGCTTTGCGGAAGGATACCTTTTTGGTGTCTGTAATGATGGTAAATAATGAGGTAGGCTCTGTGATGCCCATTTCGCAGATGGCAAAGCTGACCCACAAGCTGTGTCCGGATGCTATTTTCCACACCGACGCGGTGCAGGGCTTTATGAAAGTTCCCTTTTCCACCAAAACTCTGGGTGCAGACCTGATCACCATTTCTTCTCACAAGGTACACGGTCCAAAAGGCGCCGGCGCTTTATACATCAGTCCGCGGCTGAAGTCCTTCCCTGCTCTGCTAATTGGCGGCGGTCAGGAAAGCAATTTGCGCAGCGGCACAGAGGCCACTCCTGCAATTGTGGGTTTTGGCGCCGCCTGCTCTGCTCTTTCCAAAACAGCGCAGCAGGATATTACTAAAGAAAAGGAATTGCTGGCATATCTGGTTTCCAAAATCAGTGAGCTTAAAGGTGTGGTCATCAACGGTTGCCATCAAGCGCCCCATATTCTCAACCTAGCAATTCCCGGTGTACCTACCCAAAACACCATTAACATCCTGCAGGACGCAGGTATTTGCGTTTCTGCCGGCTCTGCCTGTGCCAAAGGACATCGCAGCCACACTTTGACTGCAATGGGACTATCTCCGGAGGTTATGGATAGCTCCTTCCGGGTCTCCCTGTGCCGAGACACCACAAAAGAAGATTTGGATATCTTGGTTAAGATTATCCAAACAGAAATACTGCCCAGAATTAAATGATGGTTATCACCTGATCACACCGCCTTTGCCCATTGCAAAGGCGGTGTATCTTTTAATTGCCTCCGTGTATGATGCCACGCATAAAAGCCACAAATTCCAATGCAGTAGGTCTAAGTCCTGAACGTGGTATCATCTTCCAGCGAGCCTGAACCAACGGGTCCGGATCCTGCATTGCCTCCTCAATAGCAAGCTCTATTTCCGCGATCACTTCATCAGCGGTTATATCCTCTAGATATGCAACCTGTTGGATAGCGCTCATAGCCTCTAAAATATCCATAATAATCTCCTTTCCGCCGTATGTGTAAGATGTCTAACAAGACTTATTACAACTTATATTTTGAGTGTATATTACATACACTAGATATGTCAAGAGCTATCGGTCGACATTTTTCGACAATATCGATGTTATAAGAGGTAAAATTATGGAAACATATGGCACAATACATATCAAGCTGGATGGGTTAATCAAAGAAAAAGGCATCAGCAAAAACAAACTCAGCCACCGCGCAGAGATGCAGCGTTCACAAATTAACAATTACTGCAACAACAAAATTACTCGATTAGATATTGATGTTCTGGCTCGCATTTGCACAGTGCTTGACTGCGATATCGGTGATTTGCTTGAATTCATCCCTCCCAAAGGAAAATAACAAACACCCCCACCGAATAATATCGGTGGGGGTGTTGTATTAGGCTTATTAGTAGGCAATGCCCCAGTAGATCATCTTCTCGGCCTTCTTGCCGCAGATGGGGCAGGTGTCGCCCAGTTTTTCCTGTGCAAAGGGGATACACCGGGAGGACATACCGGCCTCTTCCTTCATTTTCAGCTCGCAATCCAGCTCGCCGCACCACATAGTCTTGATGAAGCCGCCGTTTTCTTCCTGCAGCTTCTTTGCCTCTTCCAGAGAGTGGGCTTCATAGATATGGTCGTTCAGGTTCTTCTTTGCCCTTTCGAACATACCCTGATGCACCAGCTCCAGCTGCTGGGCAACGGCCACTTCCAGTTCATCCAGGCTTACGACGGTCTTTTCTCCGTCGTTACGGCGAACCAGTACACACTGACCGTTCTCCAGATCCCGAGGACCGCACTCCACACGCAGGGGTACGCCCTTCATTTCGTATTCCGCGCACTTCCAACCCATAGAGTTATCCGAATCATCCAGCTTGACGCGGATGCCGGCAGCAGCCAGACGGTCCTTTAGACCTTTTGCTGCTTCCAGAACACCTTCTTTATGCTGAGCGATGGGCAGCACCACAACCTGAATGGGTGCAACCTTGGGCGGCAGAACCAGACCGTTGTTGTCGCCGTGGGTCATAATAATACCACCGATCAATCGGGTGGACACGCCCCAGGAGGTCTCGTGGGGGTTGGTCTTTTGATTGTTCTTGTCGGTAAACTCAATACCAAATGCCTTGGCAAAGCCATCGCCAAAGTAGTGAGAAGTGCCTGCCTGCAACGCCTTGCGGTCGTGCATCATACACTCAATGGTGTATGTTGCTTCTGCGCCGTTGAACTTTTCCTTATCGGTCTTCTGACCACGGGTAACCGGCATTGCCAGAACATTTTCGCAGAAATCCGCATAAACATTCAGCATTGTCTCGGTGAATTCCTGCGCTTCCTCTGCGGTGGCGTGGATGGTATGACCCTCCTGCCACAGGAACTCTCTGTGCCGCAGGAACGGACGGCTGGTCTTTTCCCAACGCAGGACGCTGCACCACTGGTTATACTTCATCGGCAACTGACGGTGGGTCTGCAGGACATTTGCAAAATGCTCGCAGAAAACCGTCTCCGAGGTGGGACGGATGCAATACCGCTCCTCCAGCTTTTCGCTGCCGCCTATGGTTACCCAGGCGCACTCCGGCGCAAAGCCGGCAACATGGTCCTTCTCCTTCTGTAAAAGGCTTTCCGGAATCAGAAGGGGCATATATACATTTTCTACGCCCTGCTCCTTGAACGCCTTGTCCATAATATTCTGGATATTTTCCCAAATTGCATAGCCATAAGGACGGTAAATAAACACACCCTTAATGGAAGAATAATCGATCAGCTGCGCCTTTTTACAAACATCGGTAAACCATTGGGCAAAGTCTACCTCCATATCGGTAATTTGCTCGACCTTCTTGTCCTTCGCCATTGCTTTCATCCTCTCTTGTGCTTTGGTTTTCGTACCATATATTGTATCACAGATGTCAAGGGTTTCATAGAATGATATACAGTTTTTGAATTATTCAGGGGGCTTTTATGACCGAAATAACCTTACATCTGGAACCAACTGTGGTTCTTTTTTATACGAGGATCGCGTGCTTACTGGGACTTTCTCTGGAGGAGGTGCTGCAGGACGCCCTTTTTAAGCTGGCCGGCGAGCTTTCCCTGGAGGCGCTGAAAACCTGACCGGTCAGCGATCAGTCCGGCGCCAACAGACTTTTCCGTAAACGATCCCCTCTGCTAGCAGGCAAATCGGCAATGCAGCAAAGAAATCCAACGCCGAATGCTGTTTAATAAACACAGTAGAAAGGCAAATCAAAATCACCGCAACCACAACAAACACCTTCCACCAAACAGATGCACCCTTTTCTCTTACCCAGACCGATACCATTCCGAGAGAATATGCAACATGCAGCGACGGACACACACCGGTATTGGTGTCAAACGCGTACAAAAACGCTATGCATTGGGTCAGAAAATTATCCCGGGGAAACTCTGCCGGCCGAAGCTCCTGTCGGGTTGGCAGCAGGATATAGATCGCCATCGCGCAAACCTGTGTTATGATGATGTATGTCTGCAAGCGCTTAAAGCTATCCACATTGTACAGCAAAAAATACCCGAGAGAGAAAACGATCAGAAAATACCAAAAAACATATGGGATAATAAATACCTCGCAAAAAGGAATAATATCATCCAGCCATATATGCACCGGCGTGCAGCTTTTAGCAGGTATCAGGTTTTCCGTCAAAAAATACAGAACAAAATATCCCACCCAGCCAAGCAGCAGTTTCAGGTGTGAAAATTGCGGGTCGTTGATTTTGGATAAGCGAAACTGACGGTAATCAACCTCCGGTTTTTTCATAATTGCCCTCCTTACTGATATTGCTGACATATTGCTTCTTCGGGATATTGTTATAAGGAACAACCGTATGCTCCGGTAAGCTGCAGGCGATCCGGGTGATTTCCTCCATAAGATAATCACGAATCCGGGCGCGTTCCGTTTCCATTGGGTTTTCCGGGCAGAAACGAATCGGCGTACCGATGTACATTTTCCTTAAGGACGGCGCAATATACATCGGAACAAACGCAAGCGCCTTTCTTGTTCGCTTATAATACAGCCTGGCAATGTCAATGAACTTGTCCTGAAACTGGCAAACAATATGATTATACGGTGCATCCCGTTCCGGAAAAACCACAACGGAAGCGCCCTCCTGAAGCTTGGCTACGGTATTTTTGAAGGTAGACAGCGCCCGGGCATCGTGGTAAACACCGATTGTCTGGGCATTGTTGAAAACGCAAACAGAAAGCGGCGCAATCATATAAGACAGCAGCTTATAGAACCAACGGGTATACTTTGGCTTTTTGGACCAGAAATCCCGATAGGCATAAGCCGGAACCTCCTTCAGGTGCATCATCTCCCCTGCGCACCAGGTGTAGCGATTTCCGGGGAAATAGAGCTCGCAGGCAATGGGTCCGTTCATTTGGGTATGATTAGCCACAACAAGAACCGGTTCCTCCGGCAAATGCTCCGCACCGACCACCTCAAGCTTCGGATAAAACAGCTTGACCGTTCGTTTGATAAAACAGTAAAGCAGCGAACCTTTCTTCTTACGCATTCTTTTAGCTTCCTTTCCGCAACACATCTTATATTGTATAACACCCAATCGTAAACGAAATGTAAACATTTGTGAATTTTGCAGCTGTAAAATTAATAATTAACGCTCTGTTTGCATTTCAGAGACGTTCCCAGGAAGAAAAAAACGAAAAGAGGAAAATAAGAAAGGGCATTGATAAATTTGGCAGAATAAGCTATACTGTAGTTACACAAGGAGGACCCATTATGGCAAATGCAAAGCAAGAACTTATAAAGACTGTTAAATTCACGCTATTTTCTATCAGTGCCGGCATCATTCAAATCCTGAGCTTCACCCTGCTCAGCGAATTGCTGCACGTTTACGCCTGGCTGGCGCATTTACTGGCGCTCATCTTATCTGTTCTGTGGAATTTTACCCTCAACCGGAAGTTCACCTTCCAATCTGCCGCAAATATCCCGGTTGCTATGCTGAAGGTCGCAGCTTTCTATTTGGTTTTTACGCCCCTTTCCACCTGGTGGACAGCGGTATTGACCACCCCCGGCTACGGCTTTTGTTGGAATACATATCTGGTGGAAGCTTTGACAATGCTGGTTAATTTCGTTACAGAATATCTTTATCAGCGCTTCTTCGTGTTCAAAAAATAACCGCTCTGCAATTTCAGTTACATTCAAAGGAGAATAAAGCTATATGAAATTAGGTATTGTGGGACTGCCCAATGTGGGTAAGTCTACCCTGTTTAATGCTATAACCAATGCCGGTGTGCCTGCGGACAACTATGCATTTTGCACCATTGACCCCAATGTGGGTGTGGTTTCCGTTCCCGATGAGCGGCTGAACTGGCTGGCAGCGCTGCATAACCCCAAGAAGCTGACCCCGGCAGTCATCGAATTTGTAGACATTGCCGGTCTTGTGAAAGGTGCTTCCAAGGGCGAAGGTTTGGGCAACAAGTTTCTCAGCAACATCCGCACCACCGATGCCATTGTGCACGTGGTTCGGTGCTTTGAGGATTCCAATGTTACCCACGTGGAAGGCTCTACTGACCCGCTGCGGGATATCGAGATCATTAACCTGGAACTGGTGATGGCGGATATTGAGATGGTGGAGCGCCGTATCGACAAAGCCCAGAAAGCTATGAAGGGCGGCGACAAGAGGTTTGCCCGGGAGGCAGAGCTGTTTACGGAGCTGCTTGCTCACCTGAATCAAGGCAAGCTGGCCCGGACCTTTGACGGCAGTGATGACGATATGGCGCTGATCGGCACCTCCGATTTACTGACCCTGAAAAAGACTATTTATGTAGGCAATCTTGCCGAAAGCGAAATCAACGAACCGGAAAACAATCGCCACTATATGGCAGTGAAAGCTCTTGCCGATGAGGAAGGCAGCCAGCTGATTCCCATTTGCGCCAAGCTGGAGGCAGATATCGCAGAACTGGACGATCCGGAAGAAAAAGCAATGTTTATGGAAGAGCTGGGCGTGAACGAATCCGGTCTTGACAAGCTGATCCGCAGCTCCTATGCGCTGCTGGGTCTCATCTCCTTCCTTACCGCTGGGTCGGATGAGTGCCGTGCCTGGACCATTAAGAAAGGCACCAAAGCACCCCAGGCTGCCGGCAAGATCCACACCGACTTTGAGCGTGGTTTTATCCGGGCAGAGGTCATTGCCTTCGAGGATATGCAAAATTGCGGTACGATGGCAAACGCCAAGGCAAAGGGACTTGTCCGCAGCGAGGGCAAGGAATATGTAATGAAGGATGGCGACATCGTAAATTTCTTGTTCAATGTATAAATTTTAGAGGGAACGAAAGTTCCCTCTATTTTTTATCTTTTTGCGCCGGAGTGTCTAAAAGCTTTCCATTTGTGTCAAACCGAGAGCCGTGGCAGGGGCAGTCCCAGGTGCGTTCCTGCTTGTTCCAGCGCAGGGCGCAGCCCAAATGGGGACACCGCCGGACAGTAGGTATGGCAAAATCTATCAAAGTCTCCCCAATATTGCAAAGCAGCTGTTTTTGCATCATAGATCGAGACGGGTTCAAAACTTCTGACAAAGGATTTTCCTTTTCTAAGATCTGATCTCGGATGACCTCTGCCGCCACCATAGAATTGGTCATTCCCCAGCCGTTAAAGCCGGTGGCTACATATACATCCGGGGTATTGAGACTGTACTGCCCCACATAAGGCAGCCCGTCTAAGGTCATACAGTCCTGATTTGCCCAGGCATAGGTTTCCTTTGCCCCGGGAAAGTGATCTTTTGCATACTGCTGTAAAAAAGCAAAACCGCCGCCTTTTTTGCCGGTGCGGTGGTCGCCGCCGCCTAAGAGCAGCAAATCCCCGTACCGACGGAAGTAGATCCCCTCCCCTTGGTACTCCGCACCGGTTACACCTGGGTCCGGCGCATTTTCCAGCGCCAACACATAGGAACGGTTTTGATACAGCTTCATAAAATAAAGGCCATGGCGGTTGATAAAAGGAAAATGGGTCGCAACCACCACCTGCTGCGCTCTCACAACGCCTGCATCAAAATACGCAGTGGTTCCCTCCAGCTTACGCACAGGAGAGTTTTCATAGATCCTCATATCCTTTGCCGCGCCGTATAAGAATTTCAGAGGGTGAAATTGGGCCATATCGGGATATTCCACTGCCGTTACATTTTTCAAAAAACCCGGCTTATCCGTCAGCTTTGCAGAAAACCCAAGACGCTGCACCGTCGCAAGTTCTCGCTGCAGCACTTCCTCATCCCGCTGGCTAAACTGGATAGAGGGTACATTCTCAAAATCACAGTCTATCTTCTCCGAGAGTTTACGGAAGATTTTTACCGCGTTAAGATTCCCCTGTAAATAGGCCTTTGCGGTAGCTTCGTCAAAACGCTTTATCATATCCGAATACAGAAAATCGTGCTGCGCTGTTAATACTGCCGTGGTTCTTGCGGTGATGCCGCCACCGATCCTGCCGGCTTCACAGACCAGCACCTGTTTTCCTGCCTCCTGCAGTGCCTGGGCGCACAGGATGCCCGCCATACCGCCGCCAATCACCAATACTTGTGTATTGATTTCTCCTTTTAAGGTGGGATACGTTTTTTCTGCATGTATCTGTTGCCATAGAGATTTCATACTAACACTCCTTTAGAGTCTAGTTTCTCCCGTTTCGTAAAAAATACGCAAAAAAGGACATCTGTACAGATGTCCTTTTTGGGATGTGTGAGGGGGGAGGTCCCGGAGCGCACACCCGAAACGAGCATAAAATATATAAGGATTTCATCGCATTGCCTTTTTGCAATAAATGCAGATTTGCCCAAACCCCATCTCGTAGTCCTCACGCCAGTCAACCGGCATCGACACCGGTATCGGCGTCAATCTTCCGCATAGCGCACAGCGCTCAAAGCCTTCCGGAGCGCCTGGTTCTGCTTTGTTGGAAACACGCTTTTTAGCCGCTGTTCGGCTTCGCGTAATCAGGAGCAAGCAGATCCCACCGCTGAAAATCGCCAGAATAAGCCAGAATAAACCATTGCCATTATCTCCGGTTTTTGTTGCGCCGTCATTGGGGGCGTGGTAGGTATTTACAAATTCCAAAACGGCTTTTTCCGTAGCCTTGCCGTTTACCGTTACGGCTGCTATCGGCTTACTGTCCGTTTCGGAACAAATGTGTACAGAGATATCGTATGCCCTGGTATCATAGGTAACCCCTTCCCTGCCGTCATTGTACTCCGAAAGCTTATAGGTGTATACCTTTCCCATATCGGCAGCGGTAAAGCTCAGTGCAAATACCGCATTACCCTGTGTGTCCGATTTTGCCGATGCTTTATCCCTGTCCAGTGCATTTTCCAGCACAAATTCAAACCCGGCAGGGCTAATTGTCGAAGTCCCGGTATTCTTAATTTTCTTAATTACTTCAATTGTAACGACGATATCCTCAACCTCTGAAACAGACGGAACAAAGGTGTTTGCAGCGGAATCGGAAGATGTAACGATATAGCAGTAGGTAGTTCCAATCGTGGACATATTCAGCAGCACAAGCAGCATCAGTAACACAAATCTTTTGATTAATTTTTCCGCTTTCAAATGCATCCGCCTCCTTTGTCAAGGTTTTAAAAGTCTATACGACAGCAATCAAAAGATACAAGCCGCTCTTGTACCCTTTGATTGCCGCCTATCCCCACAAGGGGGGATAGGACAGCATTTAATAATCAGACTTTAGAAACAGTCCAAGCACCATTCATCTCAACTGCCTGATACCCCTCGGCTACCCAGTTAGAAGGATCGAAGCCAAAAGTACCGCCGGTGATGATTACGGTGCCATCACCCAAAATACCCGTTGTATAACCGGAGCGAGTGGAAGCAGGACCGAACGTACCGCCGTTTACGTAAACGGTAGCACCGGCGCCCGCGTAGATGTAGGCACGCTTCTGGTTCAGCGAGCTGCTGAAAGAGAACTCACCGCCGTTGATGATAACTTCGGTATCGTTACCTACAGCATAGATATTGTAACGCCCGGAAGTGCTTGCGGAATTAACTGCTACACTGCCGCTGTTAAAGACAACCTTTGCGCCATTGGTCGCACCGATACCACCACCGCCAGAGGTAATTTCTACATTGTTGTATGTAGTTTGGGAACCTGCGGTGCTGATGTTGGAATAATCAGTAGGTGTACCTGCGTTCACCGTAACATTTGTAAAGGTTGCGTTGCCGTTGTTTTGAATGTATGCTCCTTTAAGCTCACCGTCTAAAACGCGCATATCGCCATTGTTCATAACAATACCGTCAAGCGCTTTATCAGCCAGGTTGATTTCAACACTTATGTTCTCGGAAATTGTGCTATCAGCCTTAATATCGTTTCCAAACATAATGTTGCCGGGAATAGCAAGGGCAACAGCCAGTTGTTCCGCATTTTCAATTACCTCAGGAATAACCCAAGGATGGTTGGTTGCGGTGATATCGCCAAAGGCTTCATCCAGAGCGGACTGTGCGTTTGCAAAGCTGGCAGTCTGGACAGCCTGAGAAACTACGAGGATGTCATAAGTACCGCCAAGCTTCTCCATATCCTCGTTGGTGCAGGTTTTCGCAAACTCCACCTTGGTCAAAGAGGCGGGGGAAGTTTCGCCAGCTTTCAGCGCCTGATTGTAAACCGCTTCATAGACCTGATAGGTTACACCATTGACAACAATCGTTGCCTCAGGAGCGCCCCAGCTCCAACGATAAGCCTCGTTGATCGGGAAATCCACCCCAAAAGTCTCACTGCCGGGTACATCCTCAAAGGCAATCAGAGTGCGGAAATACGCATCGGATATGCCGGTGTTTTTCACCGTAACGATTTTGCTCACGCCGGTACCGGGATAAAGCTCCTTAGCCTGCGCAAAAGGCACCAAATTGCCGTTCTCATCCAGCTGCTGCTCGATCTGCTCAATCGTAACATTGCCGACAGTCATAACATTGACATCGTTGTCGTCGTCCTGCAGGTAAGCAACGGTGCCGCCAATTGCAATTGTGGCAACAAGCACACAGCTAACCGCCATTAAAAGTATATTTTTACTTTTCATTTCCATTTCAATCCTTTCCAGTTTTATTATGCAATCTTTTCTCTCTTACATGGGAATTTTCGCAGAAATCTGTTTCCAGGATCAGCTGCCGCTGACCAGCAGCCAGGCTTCTGCTGCAGAATCGATTTCGTCGATATCGGCATCGCGCTGTACCGCATAACCGGCAATTGTCAGCTTGGGGTAGTTCGAACTGTTCAGCTTTTCCAGCATCTGGCTGGTAACGCTGCCCTTAACCTTGACCCGGTCATCCTTCAGCACGCTAAAGGAGACATCCTGGTCCGTGTTATCCACCGAACGGAAGTATACACCAGGCGCTTCTGTCAGCGCTGTCCAGCCATCGGCAACCGCATACTCTATGTAATCACTTAACTTTTCACTGTTGGATTCTTCGATCTTCACAAACAACCAGCAATCAACACTGTCTGCAAGCACGCTGATTTTCGGGTCTTTCGCAAGCACCTTGCCGGGGGTCATCTTATAGCGATCGCCGGTGGTCTCTTCCAGCTTTATCTGGATATTGCCATAGGTGAACACATTCACGATCGGTTCTGTGGAGGCCATCAGCCATGCAAGAGATCCGCCGATAATGCTGCACATCAGCAGGCAAATCGTAACAGACATCGCAAACAACCGAAATCCAAACAGCCTGGGTTTTTCACGCGGGGAAGGTTCGTTTTTATGCACACCGTATTCCTCCTTTCTTCCGATATTATTTCAGCAGCCGGAGATCGCCCAATTCATCCGTCTGTTTGAAACCGTTTGGCTATTTTGAATATTTCTGACACATATCCGTCTGTTTTTTGTCCGTAATCTTCCAAGCAATGCGGACCAGGATATCTGCCAGCAGCAGCGCCGCTGCGCAAACAAAAAACACACATTTCCCCCACGGAGTCGCCAAATAAGCAGCAAAATACCCAAGCAACGGAATACCAAACAAGGGTTTGCCTATTACATCGCTATATGCAACCAATGTTCCGTCAGCAATCGTATTCTCATCCCCTTTTGTTCGAAAGCGGATCACATCAGGGTTGTTTTCCTCCGGGATTCGTTCAATTATTCGATGGGTTACAACTGTACCTCCGGATAACCGAAAAGTAATGACATCGCCCACTTCCAGTTTTTCCGGCAATACATCTTCCACATAAATAAGCGACCCGGTGGGATATACCGACTGCATCGAACCGGACAGCACACAATACGGCGTTAACCCAAAGAGCCGCGGTCCGTGCAGTAAACACACCAGCAACACCGCAACCGCAGCAAATGTGTTCGAAATGATTTTTATTGTCTTATTCATCTGCAGATACTAGAGCACAGGAATAGGTGTTATATTTACAACACTTTCCATTCCGCAGCGCTTACATTTTACCGGCAAATCCTTAACCTCTGTCGTCGGCAGCAGCCACAGCACCGTATGCTTGCCGCAGATCGGACAAAGATAGCGTCTGCGATCTTTTTCTCTCTCGTTAACCTGTAATTTGCCTTGCACGTATCATCATCCTTTGTTTTTTCTCTCCCGCCATAAAACAAAAAAAGCCTGCGCCATATATCGCAAAATGCGATAATGGCACAGGCTCATAGGCGCAGGCGCAAAAATATCTTAAAACTTTTCTCTCTCCACTCGTTTCAAGGTAGCATAATTATACATAGTAATTTTTAATATGTCAATTCACAAAATGTAAAAATGGACTAGTATTTTCAACTGCTTTTTGTGTATACCTGTTAAAAATATATCGAAAAATGTTAAAAACGTGCCTATTTTGCCTTCTTATAACTTTTTTCTTTTGTCCTGTTATAGGACATTCAAAACAGAAAAATACTATACACTACTAGTTGTCCTATGTCAAGACAAAAGGAGTGTATCGTATGGCCAGAATTATAGACGGAAGCAATATGAATATGGTTGGTAAGCGTGTCAGAGAATTGCGGCTCTCCAAAGGAATGAGCCAGCAAATGCTCTCAAATAAATTGGAAATGTTAGCTATCTATATCTGCCGGGGGTCTATTTCCCGTATTGAGGAACGGCAAAGAACGGTTACGGATATCGAATTGTACGGCCTGGCGCAGGTATTGGGTGTATCCATTGAAGAATTGTTTGAAAATTAAATCAAATATTAACCTGCTGTGCACAAGGCAGAATAGTGTTCCACAAGCATCTCGGATAAAAGAGAAAGATCCCGAACGCTTTCGCATTCAGGATCTTTGGTGCCGGTGGCCGGACTCGAACCGGCACGATGTCGCCATCGGTGGATTTTGAGTCCACTACGTCTACCAATTCCATCACACCGGCAGGTGCTGATTAACAATTTTCGTGCATAAGAAACTTGAAGGTTAGCAGCCTGTTGCGGTGCCCGATATCTTCCTTGCCGACAAGGCGGCTTCGTCAGCTATCGACCGCGGCCACTCGCTCCCCTCCCTTTTTCCGCCACCGGCGGCGGTCGGGTCGCTCCCCAATTCCATCACACCGGCAGGCACTTAGTTAGTATACAGCATCTTTTCCAAAATAGCAAGCAAAAAATAAAAAAACCGGGCAGAATATTCTGCCCGGTTTCTGAAACGCTTGTTTTTTTATCCCAAACGGGTTTGGGTGTTGTACAGATCGGCATAGACGCCGCCCTTTCGCAGCAGTTCTTCGTGGGTGCCGCACTCGGTAATCACGCCGTCGGCAATGGATACGATCCGCCCGGCAGAACGAATGGTGGACAACCGGTGGGCAATGATCAGGGTGGTTCTGCCTTGTGCCAGGGCATCAAAGGCTTTTTGAATTTTCGCCTCGGTAACAGAGTCCAGTGCAGAGGTCGCCTCATCTAAGATCAGGATAGGCGGATTTTTCAGGAATATCCGGGCAATAGCGACCCGCTGCTTCTGACCGCCGGAAAGCAGCGTTCCCCGCTCTCCCACATAGGTCTGGAAGCCCTTGGGCATTGCCAGAATATCCTCGTAAATTTCTGCCTTCTTAGCTGCCTCGATGACCTCCTCCTCGGTGGCATCGGGCTTGCCATAGCGAATATTTTCCAAAATGGTATCGGCAAACAGGAACACATCCTGCTGCACGATGCCGATATTTTGGTGGATGGATTTCTGGGTTACGTCTCTGACATCCAATCCGTCAATGGAGATCTTGCCGTCGGACACCTCATAAAACCGGGGAATCAGCTGGCACAGGGTCGTCTTACCGCCGCCGGAAGGACCTACAATTGCTATCGTTTCCCCCGGAGCAATCTCCAGGCTGACATTTTTCAGCACTGCCAGCTCTCCGTCATAGGCAAAGGATACATCCTGAACGGAAATCGCGCCCATGACATTTTCTAAATCTGGGGCATTTTCCTTATCCTGCAAGGTAGGTTCTGTGCGCATCAGCTCCACAAACCGGTTCAGACCCGCAAAGCCGGAAGCAAACATTTCCGAAAAGCCGGAGAGCTTTCGGATCGGGGTGATAAAACTGGTGATGTAGAGTGTAAAGGTAAGCAGATCCCGGTAGTCCATTTGCTTTGTCATTACCAGGTAGCCGCCGACACCGATGACCACCACATTTAAGCTGGTCATCAAGAATTCCATAGAACCGGAGAACATACCCATTGCCTTATGGAAGCTGCGCTTGGAGGTTTTGAACACCTCATTGGCAGCAGAAAACCGGGCACCCTCCACCTCCTCATTGGCAAAAGCCTTTGCGGTGCGGATACCGGACAGACTGGACTCCAGCTCGGTATTGATGTGTCCCACCTTTTCCTTGACCGTTTTCGATGCCCGTGCCATATTTTTTCGCATCAGCAGCACAACTGCCAGAAAAATGGGTATCAGTAGCGCCACCACCAGTGCAAGCCGCCACTGGATAAAAAACAGAACGGTCAGGGCGCCCACAATGGTCAGGGCGGAGTTAAACAAATCCTCCGGACCGTGGTGGGCAAGCTCCGTCAAGTCAAACAAGTCGGTGGTCAGCCGGCTCATCAGCTGAGGTGTGCGGTTGCGATCATAAAAATCGTAATTGAGCTTTTGCATATGCCGGAACAGATCTGCCCGGATATCCGCCTCTACCCGGATACCGAAGGTATGACCGAAATAGCAGACAATGTAATTCAGTACCGCCCGGAGCAAATAACAAGCCAGCATTACCCCCATAACCGTAAAAAACAGGCCGAACATATTTCCGGGAAGCATATCGTACAGAGCTTTTCGGGTAACCAGAGGAAAAGCCAGGTCCACCACAGATATTAAAGTAGCACAGAAAATATCCACAAAAAACAGCTTCTTGTGCCGGGCAAAGTAGCCTAAAAATATTCTGATGGGAGATTTTCCACGATACGGATTTTTTGCCATAATTTCTCACCTCTTTCTTTATTATACACAGAAAAATAATAGATGCAAGTTGTAGTTTCCTATGATATAATAAGCCCAAGGAAGTGATCATTTGGAGCTTTTGTATTCCGACCGAGATATGGTCATTTGTGTCAAGCCGGTAGGGCTGGATTCAGAAACGGATATGCCTGCCCAATTAATAGAACAGCTTGATGGAGAGATCTACACTCTGCACCGGCTGGATAAAAACGTGGGCGGTGTGATGGTTTATGCCCGAAATAAAACTGCCGCCGGTCAGCTTTCCCAGCTGATCGCCCAAGGGCAAATGGTAAAGGAATATGTGGCGCAGGTACACGGAGATATCCCGGAAAAGGGCGACTGGCAGGACCTTTTGTTTAAGGACAGTCGTCGGAATAAGGTATTCGTGGTGAATAGTATGCGTACCGGTGTCAAGCCGGCGCGGTTGGAATTTGTCCGGATCGGTCCGGAACTGGTGCGCATTCGCCTGCACACCGGCAGAAGCCACCAGATCCGGGTGCAGTTTGCCTCCCGGGGATTTCCGCTGGTGGGCGACCACAAGTACGGCGCGCGGGACGATACTCCCTCCCCAATGCTGCACTCCTATAAAATCACCTTCCCCTATAAAGGAAAAACTTTGTCGTTTTCACATCTGCCCCCGTGGGCAAATCTGACATAACAGGATGAAGGATATGCTGGAACAAGAGGATCTGAAATTTAATTTTGGCTGCGCCTCCCGGGGCTACAAAAATCGCCCGGAAAATCAGCCACTAGGTACAATTCCGGTAGCACGGGTGATTGAAAAGCTGGACGGATTATTTGCCTGCAACAATATGCCGGAGGCAGGCAGGCTGCTGCGCTACTGGCGCGCAGAAGCGGTTTCTCTCCGGGACAAGCGGGGCGAGCTGGCGATGGTCAGCGAACAAATCGGCTACTACCGCAAAACCGGAGAACAAGCAGAGGCTATGGAGGCGGTGGAGCGGGCGTTGGCACTGATCGACCAGACACAAGAAACCGTATCCGGCGGCACCATACTACTCAATGCTGCCACCACCTTAAAAGCCTTCGGAAAGGCTGAAGAAGCACTGCCCCTGTACGAAAAAGCCTACGCAATTTATAAGGAGCATCTGGCTGCAGATGACCTTTTACTTGCCGGATATTACAACAATTTTGGCCTGGCTTTGGCAGATCTGGAGCGGTTTGAGGAAGCAGAAAGCTGCTATCAAAAGGCGCTGCAAATTGTTCTGCAGGATGAAAAAGGACGGCTGGATGGGGCGGTTACCTATCTCAATATGGCACATATGTATCCCTACTGGGACGAAAAGACCGCAGCGGATATTAAAACTTGTCTTGAAAACGCAAGGCTGATTTTACAAGACCCCAATCAGCCCCACACCGGGTACTATGCCTTTGTGCTTTCCAAGTGCGCCCCCTCCTTCCGCCAATTTGGAAAAGAGGCTTTGGCACAGAAAATGGAGCAATTATCGGAGGAAATTTATGCAGGGAATTCAGCTGGCGAAACAGTACTATGAAGCCTATGGCGCACCGATGCTGCAGGAGCAGTTTGCTGATGTAGCTGACCGAATCGCCGTCGGGCTTGTGGGAGAAGGCTCGGAGTGTCTCGGCTTTGATGATGAAATCTCCCAAGACCACGATTTTGAGCCGGGTTTCTGCCTTTGGATCACTGCAGAGGATGCCAACCAATTCGGTTTCCGGTTGGAGCGGGCTTATGCCAAGCTGCCCAAGACCTTTTTAGGCTACACCCGGGCGCACCTTTCTCCTGTTGGCGGCAATCGCCACGGTGTGCAAATTATCGAGGAATTTTACGAAAAATATCTGGGTACGCCGGATGCTCCGGAAACCTGGGAGCATTGGCTGCAAATTCCCCCTGCCACCTTACGCAGTGCAACCAATGGGCAGGTGTGGAAGGATGAGTTGGGCGTATTCTCTCAAATTCGCAACGCCCTTTTGCAGGGATATCCGGAGGATGTGCGGCGCAAAAAGCTGGCAGCCCACTGTATTATGATGAACCAAGCCGGTCAGTACAACTTAAGCCGCTGTCTTGCCCGGGGCGAAATCGGCGCGGCGCAGCTATGCGCGGCAGAATTTGTCCGTCACGCCATTTCCGCTATATATCTTGTGAACAATGTGTACGAACCCTTCTACAAATGGGCATTCCGGGGTATGCGGGATTTACCCTTACTGTCAGAGCTGGAGGCGTTGCTCACTGCGCTGCCAACTGCGGATGACCAGCCGGCAGTGGTAGAGAAAATCGCAGCTATCTTTGCTCAGGTGTTCCGGGAACAAGGACTGTCTGACGCCCCTGACAGTGCCCTGTGCAGCCACGCCTATGCCATTACCAATAAGATCCAGAATGTCCACATCCGCAATCTGCACGTGATGGACGGCATATAAAAAGATATGGCAAAAATGCCATAGCTTTTTTATAGTTTCTTTTGCCGGAGAACGCCTTGATACAAGCCGTCGGTGCAGCGCCCGGCTTCTGTATAGCCCCGGCTGGTGTAATAGTCCTCCAGTGTTTGGTTACCTACTGCCGAATCTAGTCGCAGATAGGTCTTGCCCCGGCTGGCGGTGTAGGCCTCTGCTCTTTCCAAAAACAGGCTGCCCATTCCGGCTGACCCTACCTCCGCTGCCAAATGGTGCAGATAGTAGGCTTCTGCCGGGTCGGGCCAGCGAATGTCCCGGTGGAATAAAGCACCCACACAAACGATCTTTTTGGTGGCGATATCCTCCAAAACAAACAGCTCGCCCATTTTCCGGCGCTTTTCGTAATACTCCGGGGGATAGCGCTTATCATATTTGGTTTTGTTCCACTGCTGGATGCCAACGGTGTCCATCCAGGCAACCCGGCGCATAATCAGCGCAAAAACCTCGGGGACCTCCTGGCGGGTGGCTTTGCGGAACAAGTATCTGTCTTTTGTCATAGGTGTTTTCCCTTTGCTTAGTGATGATGGTGATGGTGATGATGCCCGGAATGCTGGTGATGCTCTACGCGGCAAATTTCTTCCCGGCAAGCTTCCCCCTCCTGCTCAAATTCCAGGGTTGCGTGGCCGATGCCGTGTTCCCGCAGCTCTTCTCGCACGCTTTGCTTTATCTGCTGATGGTCGGCATTGGACACAATATGCATGGTTGCATAGTTGTTTTGCCCGTCCATACTCCAAAGGTGTATATGATGCACATCCTGCACTCCGTCAAGCGCCATAATGTGGGCCTTAATTTCCGAAACATCCATACCGACAGGCGTTTTTTCCAAAAACAGGTCCACTGCTTCCTTCAGATTTCGGACTGCATTCACCAAAATAAAAATCGCCACACCGATGGACATAATAGGGTCAATCAGCGCAAAATTTGTAAACCGCATAATCACTGCGCCAATTAAAACGACCGCCCAGCCCAGCACATCCTCCAGCATATGCAGGTTGACCGCCTTCTGGTTTAGCGAATCCCCTTCCCGGGTAAAAAGCGCAGCGCTAAAGTTTACAACAACGCCTACAATGGCAAAAATAATCATCCCGTCATAGTGGATCGGGGTAGGCTCCAGGATTCTGCCGATGGCATTATAAATCACCATAACCGAACCGAACAGAAGAATCAGCGTGGTGATCACACTGCCGATGACCGAATACCTTCCATAGCCGTAGGTGTAGGTCTCGTCCGGCTGTTTTTTGCTTTTCCGCTCCAGAAAATAGGAGATACCGATACTGGCAGCATCTCCCAAATCGTGCACCGCATCAGAAATGATGGCAACACTGCCGGTAAACATACCGCCGATTACCTCAAAAACAGAAAAAGCCAAATTTAGTAAAAAGGCAATCAGAATTTTCCCTTCGGATTTTCCGTGGAATGCAGCGGGTGTTTGCCGTTTTTCCTCGCCCATTGTCCTCACTCCTTTTGATTGAGTTTATCATATTGTACGATTGTTTTCAAGGGGCATAACTGTTGGGCGCATATTTGTTTACACTTCCCCCACACCCAAATTTATGATTGTTAATCCCCGGCTCCTCGCCAGCCGGACAAACTTATAGGCACCACCCCAGGTATGGTTAATGTAGCAAATGCAAAAATTCGATCTCACGATCATCCACCGATTTCTTCTCTCTAGCGCGAAACGGGGATGCCCCGTAAGCTCCGGATACATCGTATCGGACATATCCACAGATTGCTCTGGCTTAACAGGGTGATATGCAAGTACAACGCCAATGTGGATTTGGGGATACTTTTCACGCATCTGTCTTAGGCAGTTATACACCATACGATCAAACCCACCTTGATTACCTACATAAAAAGTATTCACAC
>JAZSRR010000064.1:0-8293 GCA_045538605.1 Faecousia sp. | reverse complement strand
AAACCTGACGACCATTGTAGTTGCCGCAAGCCTTGCAAGCTCTGTGAGGCATAACGGGCTCACCGCACTTGGAGCAAACTGCTACGCTGGGAGCAGAAAGCTTCCAGTTGGAACCACGGCGCTTATCGCGACGGGCCTTGGGCACTTTACACTTAGGGACAGCCATGGATGACACCTCCTTGGTCAAACTGCTTTAACAGCATTTCTTTTACTTACTTATCGAGAAGCTGCCGTAAAGCAGCAAAACGGGGGTCTAATTCCTTTTCACAGGTGCAAACCTCTTCGTTCAGGTTTTTGCCGCAACGACAGCACAGTCCTTTACAATCCGGCTTGCACAGCAGCTTGGAGTCCATATTCAGCACGAACACCGTCCGTACAATGTCATCCAAATCCGCAGTACCTGCTTCCAACGGGAAGACCCATTCATCCTCGCTGTCTTCACAGGACAACGCCTCTGCCAACACCACATCTACAGGGATTTCCACATCCCGGCTAAACGCCGATGCACACCGGTCGCAAACGCCGTGGATATGGGTGGTGATTGACCCCTTCATAAGCAGCACATCGGCTGTATTACGCACCGTGCCCCGGATCAAAACCGGCTCACAGACAGGGTAAGTCGTACCATACTGAAGGTCGCTCAGATCTACGCTATCGGAAAAAGAAACAGATGCGCCGGGAGCGTGTATTAACTCTTTCAGCTCCAGTCGCATAGTATCCCCCTCTTCATAGTCGTGCCTAGATATTATATAGGGTTTTGTGGCATTTGTCAAATGTTATTTTGCAAAAATTACCGGATTTTCGCACACTTTTTCCGGCAGTGTTCTATTTGCAAGAATGTGGACATACAGTGAACCAAACCGCTAAAGGAGGCTGGCTATGGAAAACATTTACGCAGACATTGCCGCACGCACCGGGGGCAATATCTATATTGGCGTTGTTGGCCCGGTTCGCACCGGTAAATCCACTCTGATCAAACGCATTATGGAGCAGTTGGTCATTCCCGGAATCGAAGAGCCTTATCGGAAGGAACGGGCAAGAGCTGAGCTGCCCCAGAGCGGCTCCGGAAAAACAATTATGACCAGCGAACCCAAGTTCGTTCCGGAAGAGGCGGTGGAGATATCCCCCGACGGCACTGTTCGGCTTCGGGTGCGTATGATTGATACCGTTGGTTATATGATTGACGGGGCGGTAGGTGCCGAGGAAGACGGTATGCCCAGAATGGTTACCACCCCTTGGTATGACTACGAAATCCCTATGACGCAGGCAGCTGAGCTGGGCACAAAAAAGGTTATGCAGGAGCACTGCTCCGTTGGACTTTTGGTTACCACCGACGGTACCATCACCGACATTCCCCGAAGCGATTACATAAGCGCGGAACGACAGGCAATTTTGGATATGAAGGCAACCGGAAAGCCGTTTCTGGTCGTTATCAACACGCAGAAACCTGGCTCCGAGGCTGCCGCTGCACTAAAAGAACAGCTTATTCGGGATCATGGTGTACAAGTGGCAATTGCGGACTGTCAGGCCTTGGAAAATGAAGATATTTGCGATCTGCTCAGGCAGCTTTTGTATGCATTCCCGATGCAGCAGCTGCAGGTCCATCTGCCTCGGTGGATGGATGCCCTGGAGGACAAGAATCCTGTAAAAGCTGCGTTGTACCAGGCGCTTTTGCATCGCGCCGAAGAGATCACGACCTTGGCGCAGGCACAGCCGACCTTGTCCCAATTGGCACAGCTGGAGCAGGTATTAGACTTTACTCTGCGGCACATCGATTTGGGCAGCGGTACGGTTGTGTGCGCTCTGAACTTCCCGGAAAAGCTTTTCTACGAGATTTTATCCGCCCGGGCAGGTATACCCATCGCCAATGATGCGCAGCTTTTATCTCTTCTGACAGAGCTTTCCGCAATTAAGCAGGAATATGATAAAATATCGGATGCACTTTCTTCTGTAAAAGCTACCGGCTACGGTATCGTAATGCCAACTGCCGAAGAAATGAAGCTGGAAACACCGGAGCTTTTACACAAAAACGGCGCATTTGGCGTCAAGTTGCGGGCAGGCGCGCCTTCTATTCACATGATTCGTGTGGACATTGATACCGAAATCAGCCCCATTGTGGGTGATGAAAAGCAATCTCAGGATCTGATCAGCTATCTTACAGGTGAAGAGCCGGAAAAGCTTTGGCAGAGTAATATTTTTGGAAAATCCGTCTATGCAATGATTCAGGAAGGATTAACCGCAAAGCTGATCCGCACGCCGGAAGATGTACGGGACAAATTCCGGGGCAGTCTGACCCGCATTGTAAACGAAGGCGCAAACAGTCTGATCTGCCTGATACTGTAATAACCAAGCCACCGGTCATCCGGTGGCTTTTTTGTAAAATTTTTGGCAAATGCTTTACCCCTCGCCAATCTTGTGGTACACTATACCATAGAAATTTTTAGGGGGAAACTATGAAGCTTTCACAGTTTGGCACGAAAAAACGGAACTACACATTGCTGGCTTTCCTTGCACCGATGCTGGGAATGTTTGCAGTAATGCTTGTCCGGGGCTTTGAGCCCTTCGGGTCCGTATCTATGCTGTATTCAGATATGTATCACCAGTACTATCCCTTTTTCGTCTCTTTCCGCAGAGCGCTGCTCAGCGGAGACAGCTTGCTCTACAACTGGGATGTCGGTATGGGTTTGGACTACCTGGGACTGGTTGCCTACTATTTGGCGTCGCCGCTTAACCTGTTGAGTATCTTGATCCCGGAAAGTTTGCTTTTAGAATATTTTTCCCTGCTTATGCCCATTAAGCTGGGGCTTGCCGGTTTGTTTTTTGCGATTTTTCTAAAAAAGATTTTTCATAAAAACGACTTTTCCATCGTGCTATTCGGTGCCTTCTATGCGCTCTGCGCCTGGGCGCTGGGGTATCAATGGAATGTGATGTGGCTGGATACCTTCGCATTGCTGCCGCTGGTCGCTTTGGGAACCGTTTCTCTTCTGCAAAAAGGAAAATTCTTCCTTTACACCGTAACCCTGTTCCTGTCTGTCCTGACCAACTATTACATCGGTCTTTTTACCTGTATTTTCGTAGCATTGTGCTTTTTCTGCTATGAAATTTGCCGATGGGGCGGATCTAAGAAATTTTTCTGTGATTTAGGCCGGATTGCCTTGTATTCAGTTTTGGCGATTGGTATGACCGCTTTTCTGGAAATACCGGCGTATTCTGCCTTACAGGATACCTACTCCTCCGTGAATAAGTTTCCCACCGGTTTCCGTCTGAACATCGCCGACGAGAATACCTGGAAAGGACTTTTTGACGCAATGCGGCAGGTTGCCGGCAATATGAACGGCGGCATTAAGCCCAGTTTCAAGGAAGGCCTTCCCAATCTTTATTGCGGTATTGCAACAAACATTTTTGCCTTCCTGTTTTTGACCTGCAAACAGGTCAAACTGCGGGATAAGCTGTGCTGCGTCTTTTTAATCCTGTTCTTTAATATCAGTTTTATCATTCGCCAGTTGGATTATATTTGGCACGGTTTTCATTTTACCAATATGATCCCCTACCGATTCAGCTTCCTTTACAGCTTTGTAATGCTGTATATGGCATACCGCGCCTATTTGCTGCGAAACCGTTTCCGCCTTTGGCAGATCCTGCTCGCCGGTATTTTTGCAATCGGTCTCACTGTGTGCAGTGATTTACGGACGGACATCGTATATATCGCCTATAACAGTGTGTTTTTACTGCTGTATCTGGCTATTTTACTCTACCCCCATTGGGACAGGCGACCGAAACAAACGGATACTTGGCAGGTAAAGCGAACCTTTGTCGAAAACAGGAAAGAAAGGCGTGCTCTTTGCCGTCAACTATTGCTTGTTGTTCTGACTATGGAGCTTTCCCTGAACTTGGTCAATTTTGGCGTCCATTTCTCCGGGACCACTGTAAGAGATTATCCCAGAGGTACGGTTTACACTGAGTCAATGGTCCGCTATATGAAAGATAACAACCGGGATAATCTATTCTACCGAACGGAAACCACCCATTCCCAGACCCTGAATGACGGTGCGCTGAACAACTATCATGGCATCTCCACTTTTACAAGCTCTGCAAATGTCAGCACCACAAAGTTCCTGAAAGCCCTGGGCTACGGCGCCAAGGAATCCTATAACCGTTATTGCTTTGAAGAAAGCTCTCCCGTTTCCAACCTGTTTTTAAACGTAAAATATATGCTGGAACGCCAGGATAAAGTGGAAGAAAACTCCTATTTTACCGATATAAAGCAATTCGGAAAAGTGCATCTTTTGCAAAATAATGCGTATTTACCTTTGGGCTTCCTTGCAGAAAACCAGATCTTGGATGTGGATTTTTCTCAAAAAATCAATGCCTTCTCCTTCCAAAACGACCTGTTCAAAGCCGCAACCGGCATACGGGAGGAGGTTTGGAGCCAGCTTTCCGGCAACAATCTCTCGATCTCCGGAACATCCGTAGCCTTAAGCGCTCAAACCCAGACCGGCCATTGCTCCTACAGCACCGAAGAAAATACCGGCGGTTCGATCGTCTACAAATATGCTGCCGATAAAGCCGGGCTTGTTTGTATCCGCCTGGATCTTTCCAAAAAGAACGCCTTTTCCTTCTGGAAAAACGGAACTCAGCTTTACAGCGAAACCTACAGTATACCCCAGATGCTCTCCGTTTGCGAGGTAGTTCCCGGTGATGTGATCGAGGTGCACCTTTCCTGTAAGGCGAACGAAAAAGGAACTATAAACCTGCTGTGCGGTGTGCTCAATGCTGATGTATTTCGGAAAGGCTATGACATTCTGAATGCTTCGACTCTAACATTGACTGCTTTTGAAAACACAAAGATCGAAGGCGAAATCATTTGCAACCGCAACGGTGTCCTGTATGTCTCTATCCCGCAAGACGGAAACTGGCGCGCCACAATAGACGGTAAGGAAGCGCAGATCGTCCCCATCGGAGATGCTATGATCGGTCTTCTTCTGCCGGAAGGCACACATAATGTGGGATTTTATTATCACAACGCCGCCTTCTCCCTAGGTTGGAAGCTCAGCCTTGTCTGCGTGGCTGTGTTTACCGGGTTGTCCTGGAGTATTTATTTGCCCAGGCGTAAAAAAGGAAAATTCGAAGAATAAGCGAAAGAGTAGACCCCCTATTTAAGATTGTAGGGACCCCTCTGGGGCAATGTCATTCCGTTAAGAATTCGTTGACATTCCGAGGCTGCGTCAGCAGCCGTGGCAATCTCCCACTTAAGAAGGAGATTGCGAACCAGCGTGCGCGCTGGTTCACAATGACCGCTAACGGAACGACATTGCCCTCTGGGGTGTCTGAGACGAAAAAAATCGGCACAGTTTGTGCCGATTTTTTGCTATTCGTGTTTTTGGCGGATATCGCAGGAGCGGTGTCCTTACAAAAAATTATTTGACAGCCCCTTTTATGATACGATTTACAGGGGGTATGCCGCCTCATCGCAGATCAGAACCACGTCGGGGTGGAACTGCAGGATAGATGCGGGAACCTGAGGATCCACCGGACCCCAGAAGGTCTTCCGAAGGATTTCCTTCTTATCCGCGCCGGTAACCACCATCACGATCTTCTTTGCTGCCATAATGGTACCAATGCCCATGGTAAAGGCGGCTCTGGGAACATCGTCAATGCTGTCGAAGAAGCGCTTATTGGCGTCGATGGTCATATCCGTCAGCTTGACCTCGTGGGTCATACCGGGGAAATAGGTGTCCGGCTCGTTAAAGCCGATGTGTCCGTCGTGGCCAATACCCAGCAGCTGCAGGTCTACCCCGCCCCACTCCTCGATTTTTGCCTCGTAAGCTTCACACATTGCCTGCACATCTTCCGCAAGGCCCAGGGGAACAATGGTGTTCTCCGGCTTGATGGAGATGTGGTCCAAAAGGTTATCCTGCATAAACTTCCGGTAGCTCTGGGGATGGTCCGGAGCCAGGCCCTTATACTCGTCCAGATTAGCAGAACGAACCTTAGAAAAATCGATCTTGCCGTCCTTTTCCCGCTGAATCAGCTCCCGGTACAGGGGCAGTGGGGTAGAACCGGTGGCAAGGCCGATGACACCGGCAGGCTTCCGGGTCAGGACATCTTCAAATACATCGGCGGCAAGCTTGCCAACCTCATCGGGATTTTTTGCAACAATTACTCTGGTATGAATCATAATTTCCCTCCAAAAAAGATTACAAATGAATTGTATCACCAATAGCCGGAATATGCAAGCGGTTTCTGTCTTTTACAGTGCTTTCCACTGCCTGCCACAGTCCGATATCGTCCTTTTCTGTTTCCGGCAGGTGCAGCAGGACGATTTCCCCTGCCCCCAAGCTCTGGGTGGCTGCCCAAGCCGCTTTGGTAGTGGCATAAGCATAGGGCACGATCAGCACATCCGGTTTTGGCAAGCCGTGCCTGCCCCTCCACTGGGTGGGCGCAGCATCGCCCAAAAACCAAATACAGCTGCTTCCCTGCAAGATAAAGCTTGCGTGGGGGGTATCCTTCCCCGCTATGCCAATATGGCGGCTGGATATCGGCGTAATCTTCACAGCGCCTACTGTCTGCGGCACCATAGAACTTTTGCAGCCGGGCAGTTCCGGCCCAAAAATAACCCGGCCTGTCTGCCTTTGGTAGGCATCTGCAAAGGCCGGGTCATAATGGTCCTTGTGGGCGTGGGTAAAGGCAACCACTTGCGGAAAATCCGCATATAGCTGCGCTTTAACCTCAGGAGGCGTTGCCGGGTAGGGCTTGACCTCCCGGCAAACACCGTCCATTAAGATTGTTACACCGTCCAGCTTCAGCAGCACGCCTGCATTGGCTGTTCGTGTGATTTCCATAGAGTCTTACACGCCGTCCTTGGAGCGACGGATCGCCTCTGCCTCGTCGCAGGAGTTGACCTCGGCGGTATAACCGGCCAGAGGAACCAGCTTCTCGTGGATCGCATCCAAGATCCAGCCGGCCTGGGGGAAGAAGAACTCGTCAAACTCGAAGGGAGGTGTGATCCAGTTCTTCGCGCCCACAACGATGGGAGGTGCGTCCAGGTCATCGAAGCAGTGCTCGGTGATGTTCTTAGCAACATCGTTCAGGTAAGAGCCTCTTGCGCAGGCATCGGACACCAGCAGAACCTTACCGGTCTTCCGGACGGACTCGAAAATCTTGGTGTAATCCAGGGGCACCAGAGAGTGAATGTTGATGATGTCGGCTTCCATACCGTACTTTTCGCTCAGGGTCTTAGCAGCATCCACAGCCCGGTACAGAGCAGCGCCGATGGTCAGGATGGTGATATCCTTACCGTCGCGAACCTTGTTGGTGTCGCCGATGGTAATTTCATAACGCTCAGCAGGTACGCCGCCTTCGTGGAACTGCTCGCCCACGTCGTAGATTCTCTGGCTTTCAAAGAACACAACCGGGTCAGTGCCCATCAGGGCGGTCTCCATCAGACCCTTAGCCTCCCAAGGTGTTGCAGGGAAGCAAACCTTCAGGCCGGGAATGTGGGCGCAAAGAGCGGTCCAGTCCTGAGAGTGCTGGGCACCGTACTTAGAGCCCACAGACACACGCAGAACCAGAGGCATCTTCAGGATGCCGGCAGACATAGCCTGCCACTTGGACATCTGGTTGAAGATCTCATCACCGGCGCAGCCGATAAAGTCGGCGTACATCAGTTCTACCAGCGCACGGCCACCGGACAAAGCGTAACCAACGGCAGTACCGACGATTGCACCCTCAGCCAGAGGAGAGTTGAACAGACGGCAGTGGGGCAGTGCGTCCATCATACCACGGTATACCGCAAAAGCGCCGCCCCAGTCACGGCAGTCTTCGCCGTAGGCGATCAGGGTGGGATCTTCGTAGAACCGGTCGTAGATAACCTCAGACAGAGCATCACGCAGGTTATACAGCTTCATCTTGGAAACGGGCTTGCCGTCTGCGCCGATGGGGCTGCGCTCCTTGGACTTGATCTTCTTGTAGCCCTCAGCCTCTTCCTTGGGGCAGGTAACTTCCGGCTCACGGTCATCAAACTTCTCAACACGCTGGTTGGAGAACATCAGGCGCTCCACAACAGCAGGATCTGCCTTGAAATCGCAGTAGGGGCTGATCTCGGGATCGGCAGCTGCCTTGCAGATCATAGTCATCCGGTCGGAGGTTTCCTTCAGGATGGCATCGACCTCAGCCTGCGTCATCACGCCTGCCTCCACGAGGCTTGCGGGGTAAGTAGTCAGCGGATCAAATTCCTTCCAGGCGTCCATCTCTTCCTTGGTGCGGTAGGCGTTCTGGTCGGAGACGGAGTGAC
>JAZSRR010000018.1:0-11725 GCA_045538605.1 Faecousia sp. | reverse complement strand
TGTATGTGATGATCATGAACGAGTTCGAGGCAGTTGTGGACAAGTGCCAGATTACCATCATCACCGATCCGGTGGAGGCTGCCAAGTTCCGTGATGAGATCGCCATGCCTCGCTATGCCCAGCGGGATGACCGTCTGGCTTCTATGACTGACGAGGCGGTGGATCGCTACTACACCTGCATTTTGTGCCAGAGCTTTGCTCCCGCCCACTGCTGCGTGGTTACCCCCGAGCGGTTGGGTCTGTGCGGCGCGGTTTCCTGGCTGGATGCCAAGGCCACCAATGAGCTTGACCCCAACGGTCCTTGTCAGCCCATTGAAAAGCTGGGTCTCATTGACGAGCGTACCGGCCGGTATGAGGAGGTCAACCGGATGATCAAGGAAGCCACCCACGGCGCGGTGGAAAATGTTACCCTGTACTCCATTTTGGAAGATCCCATGACCTCCTGCGGCTGCTTCGAGTGCATTTGCGGCATTGAGGCAGTGTCCAACGGCGTCATCGTGGTCAACCGGGAGTTTAAGGGTATGACCCCTGCCGGTATGACCTTCGGCGAGCTGGCAAGCTGCACCGGCGGCGGTGTCCAGACCCCCGGCTTTATGGGCCACGGACGGCACTTTATCTCCTCCAAGAAATTCCTGGCTGCCGAGGGCGGTATCCAGAGAATCGTTTGGATGCCCAAGGAGCTGAAGGACGATGTTGCGGAGCGGCTGAACAAGACAGCAAAAGAGCTGTACGGCATCGAGAATTTCGTGGATATGGTCGCCGACGAGACCGTTACCTGCGATGCAGAAGAGTTGTATGGCTGGCTGAGCGAAAAGGGCCACCCGGTTCTGGGCTTGGAGCCTTTGATGTAAGGCAAACTCCGTTTGCCTTAGCGATATAAATCCCTGTCGTGATTTGCGATATGCGCCATGCGCGCGATATGTGTAATCCACGCGATATGTGTAATCCACGAGTTAAGGGATTTATAGCATATCGCAACGCGAACGCATTATATCGTATTTGCAGAGCAAATATATCGCTTTTGCGAAGCAAAAATATCGCCAAAAATATTAGTAGATTTTGCGGGGCGGCGGCAACGCCGCCCCAAAAGCCTTCTCCTTGAGGAGAAGGGGGACCGCGTGAGCGGTGGATGAGGTGGAAACGATAGAATAAACGCCTCATCAGTCAAAAATCAAAGATTTTTGCCAGCTTCTCCTCAAGGAGAAGCCTTGAGAGGAGAAAGTTTGTGAATCATCTCTATAATAAGAAGCTGGTGGAAAACAGCAGGGCACTCCGAAAAAATATGACCAAGGAAGAAAGACATCTTTGGTATGATTTTTTGAAGGACTTGCCAATTACGGTGCATCGGCAGAAGGTGATTGGAAAGTATATTGTGGATTTTTATATTGCTGATGCGAAGCTGGTGATTGAACTGGATGGGTCCCAGCATTATGAAGATCCGGACTATGACGCAAAGCGCGATGCCTACTTACAAGAGAAAGGCTTGACAGTTTTGCATTTTCCAAATAATATGGCAAGTGAGAATTTTAGAGGGGTCTGCGAAGAAATTTGGAAACACATATCACCTTGCGCAAAGGAGGAATTGCAATGAACGATATTTTGTTTGAATGCACGTATACCGATTCAGAGGAGTTGCTCCGGGAATCCTACAGCAAGGTGCGGTTTAAGAATAAAGTTGATTTGGGATATTGCTGGCTCTTTTTTGCAGTGTGTGTGAGTGTGCTGGCTGTTTGGCAAAACCAAAGCCTTTGGCATTTGTTTTCGCTGGTACTGCTGGCTGCCGGGGTATACTGCGTTCTTTATCCCGTCATAACTGCACATCGCGTGATGGATAGCATTAAAAGAGCCAATGGTGGAAGTGTACCCTCTGCAACGGTAACCCTGACCGACAAAATTACCCATCATTATAAATTGGATACATCTGTAATTCTGTATGCAGATCTGCGGTTTGCCTATTTTCTTAAACGAAGCATCGTTCTTTTAAGTGATGAGGCATACGCAACCTTTGACCGCAATGGGTTTACAAAGGGGACACCTGAGGATTTGGAAAAATACTTAAAGGAAAAATGTCCCCATGCGGAAATTATCAGCAAGCACTGACAAAAGGATTTGGTTGAATGAAGGTAGTATTTGAAATTGAGGGCGGAAGCCCGATTGAATTGGAATGTAACGCCGGGGATAATCTGCTGGAGCTGGCGCGCCGGGGCAATATTGCCATTGATGCCCCTTGCTCCGGTAACGGCTCTTGCGGCAAGTGCCGGGTAAAGCTGTTATCCGGAGAGGTGGAAAGTATCCCCTCCCGGCATATTTCTCCGGAGGAATATAGTGAGGGCTGGCGTTTAAGCTGCAACTGCAAGGTGCTGACAGATTGCACCGTTTTCGTGCCGGATATTGCCAGCGCTTACCAGAGCCGGATGAAGACGGCTGACCTTTCCTCTCCGGAGGAGGTGGCGATTTTTGCCAAGGCCCAGCAGGATATGCAAGGGGCAGGCTTGGCGTTCGGTACGGATCTGGTGGCTTGCCAGCTGACGATGGATGCTCCCACCGCCGACGACACCATGCCGGATATTGAGCGGCTTCAATGGGCGATCCAAAGCGCCCTTGGGGTAGAAAGGGTGGTTGTGCCCTATGCCGTTATGGTGAAAATGGCGGAATTTTTGCGGAAAGAAAACTGGTGTCTTACCGTCAAAGGCAGTGTAAAAGACAATGTTTTCACTTGTATGAAGTTATGTAAACCGGAAGATACACAGCTGATCGGCTGCGCCATCGACATTGGCACCACCACGGTGTCCGGTGTGCTGGCGGACCTGGAAAGCGGCAAAATTCTTGCCAAGGGCTCTTCCGGCAACGGGCAGATCCGCTATGGCGCGGATGTGATCAACCGAATCATTCAGAGTACCAAAGCCGGGGGTAAAAAGGCGCTGCAGGATGCCATTGTGAAAGAGACCTTAGTGCCGCTGCTTGCCAAGCTCTGCCAGCAGGCAGGCTGCGCCGCTGACAGCATTTTGCGCCTGACCATTGGCGCTAACACCACCATGAACCACCTGCTGGTGGGGGTGGATGCCGACCCGGTGCGGATGGATCCCTACATTCCCAGCTTTTTTGCCTGGAATGATCTGAAGGCGGCGGATATTGGGTTGCCGGCAAACCCGCTGGCATCGGTGATCATTGCGCCCAACATCGGCTCCTATGTAGGCGGCGACATTACCGCCGGCGCGCTGGCGACCATGATGTGGAACAATGAGGAAATGACCCTCTTTATCGACCTGGGCACAAACGGCGAGATCGTCTTTGGAAATCAGGACTTTTTGATGAGCTGCGCCTGCTCGGCAGGTCCTGCCTTTGAAGGCGGCGACATCTCCTGCGGTATGCGGGCGACTGACGGCGCGGTGGAGGCGGTTACCATTGATAAAGCGACTATGGAGCCGACGATGACCATTGTGGGTGAGCCGGGGCAAAGGTGCGTGGGCATTTGCGGCTCGGGCATTATCGACATCATCGCCGAGCTGTTCCGGTGCGGTATCATTAACGCAAGGGGTCAGTTTGTCCGGGAGGGCAAGCGGGTTGCCCGGGATGAACACGGGATGGGTCGTTATGTGTTGGCGACTGCCGACGAGAGCGAGACCGGTCGGGAGGTTTCCATCAACGAGGTGGACATCGACAACTTTATTCGCGCCAAGGGCGCGTTCTACTCCGGCATTGATACGCTTTTGCAGTCGGTGGATATGACGCCGGAGTGCATTGAAAAAGTGGTGGTCGCCGGCGGTATCGGCTCGGGCATCAATATGAAAAATGCCATCTGCATCGGTATGCTGCCGGATGTGGAGCTGGAGAAGTATCATTACATCGGCAACTCCTCTTTGACCGGCGCCTATGCAATGGTGATGAGCGTTCAGGCAGAGGAAAAGTGCCATCAGGTGGGGGCGAATATGACCTATCTGGAGCTGTCTACTTACCCCGGGTATATGGATAGCTTCGTGGCGGCGTGCTTTCTACCCCACACCGACGCAAGCTTGTTCCCCAGTGCGATGGAAGAATAATTGAGAATTGACACCTCATCCGTCAGCTTCGCTGACACCTTCTCCTCAAGGAGAAGGCTTGGGGCAGTAGGAGAGACTATGGAAATTACAAATAACAAAGAGCAAGTGCCCTTTGAACATTATGTGGAGCGGTTTCAAAAGGCGGATGCCACGGAAATGGCTGAACGGAGCGGGGCGAAGTGGGATGGGAAGGTTTTTACCCTGAAGCTTTTGGGTACGCAGTACGCCATTTCTCATCCGGAATATGAGATTGCCACGGCAAGCCTCCCCTGTGTAAGGGGAGGTGGCTGCCGTCCGGCAGCCGGAGGGGTTGTAGATTGTGGAAACACGACAATCCCCCAGTCAGCTTCGCTGACAGCCCCCTTTACACAAGGGGGCCAAGGTCAGGCTCGCAATGACAAAATTCCGCTTCCGGTGCAGACATTCTTATTAAGATATTTGTTGGAGGGTAAGGCGGTTTCCTGGGCAGGGCAGTGGAAGACATTCCGGGAGATGCCCTGGGGGGAGCTGTATATACAGCCCTACACCGGGCGGGTGCTGACCCGGGCGGCGTTCACCTTTGGTACGCGGGTGCAGGCTTTTGCCGAGGCCTGCGAGAAAATGGGCGCAGTAAAGCTGAAAAACGGCGATGCCGGGTACGAAATTGACTTTTTAGGCGGCTATAAAATGCGCCTGATGGTCTGGGCAGGGGATGAAGAGTTTCCGCCCAATGCCCAGGTGCTGTATTCGGACAATTTTGAAGCGGGTTTTGCCCCGGAGGATCGGGTGGTGGCGGGAGATATTCTCATTTCCGCAATCAAAAGCAGGATGTGAAAACATCCTGCTTTTTGAATGCAAAATGCAAAATTGTGGTATCAGTAAAGCTGACGGATTGCGTTTACAATGCCCTCTCCCGGGGAGAGGGTGCCCCGAAGGGGCGGGAGAGGAATGGCGAAAGCGGAAACACAGGAGGAAGTCTGAAAGAAGTATATTATTTCAGGTTTTTGCCCGCATTCCTCATCCACCGCTAACGCGGTCCCCCTTCCCCCCGGGGGAAGGCTCTTGGGGTGCGGTTAAATTTTCAATTCTCAATTCTCAATTCTCCATTTTCTATTAAAAAGCAGACCGGAGGGTCTGCTTTTTCTGTTGCTTTCTTTGTCAAGGTGTGATAGAATGGGGAACGTGTTGCGTCAAAAAGTAAATGGGGAGTTGAATAATTTGGAGAATTTATGGGATTTAAGCCGTACTTTGGCGAAAGAATACCTGCAAGGCTTTGGGAAGCCTTGGGAGGCGTTGGCGGGGATTAAAGATTTTGTGCGGGCGCTGGGGGAAGGAATAATGCAAAATGCAAAATACAGAATGCAAAATGGTGGTGTCGGCAGAGCCGACGGATTTAGATTGCCCGACAGTCCGGAGGCCTGTCCCTACGAAGGGGAAGGGTTTCGGGAAATGAAGCCGGGGGTGTGGGTGCATTCCACGGCGGTGGTGGCGGAGACGGCGTATATTGCGCCCCCCTGCGTCATTGGGGCAAATTCGGAAATTCGCCACTGCGCCTTTATCCGGGGCGGCGTTTTGGTTGGGGAAAACTGTGTGGTGGGCAATTCCGTGGAGATCAAAAACGCCATTTTGTTTGACGGTGTGCAAGTGCCCCACTTTAACTATGTAGGCGACAGCATTCTGGGCTACAAGGCTCATCTGGGCGCCGGGGCGGTTACCTCCAATGTCCGGGGGGACAAGGGCCCCGTGAAGATCGCCGGGGTGGACACCGGGCGGAAAAAGGTGGGGGCGTTTCTGGGAGATTTTGCCGAGATCGGGTGCAACGCGGTGCTCAATCCCGGTACGGTGATCGGAAGGAATTCTCAGGTGTATCCCACCGCCTGCGTCCGGGGCGTTGTGCCGGAAAGCAGTATTTACAAGAATACCGGAGAAATTATTAAGAAGAATTGAGAATTGAGAATTGAGAATTGAGAATTGAGAATTGCGGTGTCGGCTTCGCCGAGAGATTATAAATCATTTGCGAAGCAAATACCTTCATTCTCCATTCTACATTCTAAATTCTCCATTATAAAACCGGAGGTTTTATCTATGGGTAAATATTTTGGAACAGATGGCTTTCGAGGGGAAGCCGGTGTGGAGCTGACAGCGGAGCACGCCTACAAGATCGGGCGGTTTTTGGGGTGGTACTATGGGGGAATGCAGAATGACCCCTCATCCGTCAAAAATCAGAGATTTTTGCCACCTTCCCCCCAGGGGGAAGGCTTAGATTGCCACGGCTTGCAGAGCAAGCCTCGCAATGACAGTAGGGGGGAAGGCTTGCGGGGGCGGATCGTGATCGGCAAGGATACAAGGCGGTCTAGTTATATGCTGGAGTATGCTTTGGCGGCGGGCATTACTGCCTCCGGGGCGGATGCCTATCTACTCCACGTTACCACCACGCCCTCGGTTGCCTTTGTTACCCGCAACGAGGATTTTGACTGCGGTATTATGATCTCCGCTTCCCACAATCCCTTTTATGATAACGGCATCAAGCTGCTAAACGGAAGCGGCGAGAAGATGGAGCAGGCGGTTCTGGATAAGATCGAGGCGTATTTGGACTTGCGGGACGATGTGGGCATCGTCCCTTACGCCAAGGGTGGGGAGATCGGCAGGACCGTGGACTACTTTGCCGGGCGAAACCGGTATATCGGCTATCTGATCTCCTTGGGGATGCATTCGTTTAAGAACAAGAAAATCGGTCTGGACTGCGCCAACGGCGCTGCCTGGATGATCGCCCGGAGCGTCTTTGAGGCTTTGGGGGCAAAAACCTATGTCATCGGCAACCAGCCGGATGGCACCAACATTAACGACCGCTGCGGCTCTACCCATATCGGGCAGCTGCAAAAATTGGTGGTGGAAAAGGGTCTGGATGTAGGCTTTGCCTACGATGGCGACGCCGACCGGTGTCTGTGCGTGGACGAAAAAGGGCAGGTGGTTACCGGCGATCATATTCTGTATGTGCTGGGTAAGTATATGCGCGAGCGGGGACAGCTGGACAATAATACGGTGGTTACCACGGTGATGAGTAACTTAGGACTTTACAAGGCTTTTGATGCTTGCGGTATCCGCTACGAAAAGACCCAGGTGGGGGATAAGTATGTGTATGAAAATATGGCGCGATGCCGCCACCGGCTGGGAGGCGAGCAGTCGGGGCACATTATCATCTCCCAGTACGCAACCACCGGCGACGGCATCTTAACCAGCCTGAAAATCATGGAGGTGCTGATGGAGAAAAAATGCACGCTGTCGGAGGCTTGCAAGGGGTTGACGATCTATCCGCAGGTCTTGCAAAATGTCCGGGTGGCGGATAAGGAAAAGGCGCTGGGAAGTCCGGCGGTAAAAAATGCAGTGGAGGAAGCGGCTCGGGAATTGGGCGAAAATGGGCGGATTTTGGTGCGTGCATCCGGAACCGAGCCGGTTATTCGGGTGATGGTGGAGGCAGAAAGCGAAAGCCGGTGTGAAGAGATGGTGGAAAGAGTGGTAAGACAATTGACAAATGTCAATTGTCAATGAATTGCCCTCTGGGCATGAATTGGCTATGCCATGATTTGCCTAACGGCATGAATTGTGCCTTGCGGCACATTTTGTTGGGGCAATTCAAATCATGGAGCGCAGCGAGAAATCATGGGGCAATGCCCCAATTCATGATGCATCGCATCAAATCATTCTCTATTTTGCATTTTGCATTTTACATTTCTGGAATAGTGTGGTAAAATAAAATGACACGAAATTTACCAAGGAGGTGCGGCGGTGAAACGAATAATTGCGCTTATGCTTTGCGCGGTGATGCTGATCGCTGCCGCGCCAGCCGCTTCGGCAGAAGCAAATTCCGTTGACAAGGAAATGCGCAGCCTGGCAAACCGAATCTACGCCCGGTGTCAGCAAACCGCCGGCAGAGAATCCTTTCACGGCCACTGCGGTAATTTTGTTTCCCATCAGCTTTACAACCTGAAGATCAACCGCTGGGCCATCAGCAACGACGGCAACAAGCTCTACGATTACTACGCCGGTCTGGAGAAAACCACCGGCGGCTACTACATAACCAGCTACGGCATCGAGGAATTTGATCTTTTGGGCGCGTTGAACCACATCACCCGGGGTGGCACACGGGATGTATACAATGTGCTGGTGGGCTTTGAGTGGACCAACACCGACGCCGGCGCCAAGTATGGACACGCAGTGCTGATCTACGGCATTGTGGACGGGACGGTGTATTTTGCCGAAAGCTATCCCATTTACTTAGACGGCGCCCACGCCGAGGGCAGCCTGGTGAAGTGCAGCATAGAGCGGTTTGCCGAGAGCTACGGCAAGTGGACGGTGTATGAGGGTATTGTGGTGTTCGGCACCGGCGAATATGCCGACGGCTGCGAGGCAACCGGCACCAATCTGGTGGTGCAGGCCCGGTTTGATACGGTTTTGCGTTCCCAGCCCCAGCTATTGGGTACCCAGAAATGTGAAAAGCTCCGGGATGTTCCCCAGGGGGAACGGCTCAGAGCAACGGAGATTTTGAAAAACAGCCAGGACGAGAGTTTTTATCGGGTTGCCTACGGGGAAGCGGTGGGCTATGTGGCTGCCACGGCGGTCAGCCCTGTGCAGGCAAATCCCCAGGATCTGAAGGCGGAGGAGCTGATCATTCCGGAGCAGATGGAGGCAGGGCAGGCTGTCCTGCTCAGCGGGTTTGTTTCCGAGGAGTTTGCCCAGGTGTCCGGTCTGGAGGTGAGCCTTCTGGACAGCGAAGGGACACTGGTCGCCCGGGAGGTGCTGGAAAACGAAGGCTTCTGGGTGTCTATGGAGGAGGTAAACGAAAGTCTCCATCTGGATCTGCTGGAGGAAGGGATGTACACCCTGCAGATCTATGCCACCGTTCGGGCGGAGGATGCCAAGGAGCAGGTGCGCTATACCCGAATGTGCGTTGCCCAGAAAAGCCTGCAGGTAGGCGCCCAGCGGGGCAGTCCCCGGCTGCCGGAGCAGCTGCCCTATGATGACTCGCTGCCCCAGAACGGATGGTTCTACCGGGGCGGCTGGCGGCTGTATCAGGACGGAAAGCCGGTTACCGGCTGGGTCAAGGACTGCGGCGTTTGGTATTATCTGAATAGTAATGGCGTGGCGCTGACCGGCTGGCAGAGCATCGAAGGCCTCTGGTACTGCTTTACCGACACCGGCGCGATGCTGCAAAATTGTCAGGTTTCGGCAGAGGACGGCCTGTTCCAGCTGGACGGAAACGGCGTGGCTACGAAAATCAAATAAAAAAGACACTTGGGGCGATACTTCCTTGCGGAGTATTGCGCTGGGTGTCTTTTTTTAAATGCAAAAGGACGATCCCTCCGGCTGCCCTGCAGGCAGCCACCTCCCTTTACAAGGGAGGCTGAGGAGCTTACGCGATGTGCGCGATCGTCCCCTGCAATTTTCGTTTGGCAGAGGGGGTGGGAAAAAAGTGGGAAGGTTTTGTTATAAACTCTTAAAAAGTGTCTGTTTATAACAGATTCCATATATAAAGGTTCGGAAAAACCGGGGAAATCAAGGTATTTCCCCGGTTTTTTGCGCTCCATAAGGTGGGAAAAAAGTGGGAAGGTTTTTGGGAAAAGGTAGGGTATGATATATGTGCGAAGGGGAAAGACGGGAATTGAGAATGGAGAATTGTGGTGTCGGCAATGCCCTCTCCCGGGGAGAGGGTGCCCCGAAGGGGCGGGAGAGGAATGGCGAAAGCGGAAACACAGGAGGAGGTCTGAAAGAAGTATGTTACTTCAGGTTTTTGCCCGCATTCCTCATCCACCGCTAACGCGGCCCCCCTTCCCCCCGGGGGAAGGCTTAGATTGCCACGGGGAGCGATGGGAGCGCCGCCTGTGGCGGGAGGAGCGACCAGAGCGAGTGGCCGCGGTCGGCAGATGACGAAGCCGCGTTGTCGGCAAGGAAGATGCCGGGCACCGCAACAGGAGAATGGAGAATTGAGAATGGAGAATGCAAAATGACAATCCCTCCGCCCCTGCGGGGCACCTCCCTTTACACAAGGGAGGCTTAGATTGCCACGGCTTGCAGAGCAAGCCTCGCAATGACAGTAGGGGGAGAAGGCTTATGAAAACAATTTTGCATTCTGCATTCTTGAGGGGGGAAGGAGAGGGATTTGGAGAAGGATAAAAAGAAGATTTTGCGGCAGCTGTGGGCTATTGCCACGGCAGATACGGCAAAGGTGTTTTCTCTGGAAAACGGGAATTTTACCGTTTTGCCCATCGAGCAGTGGTCTGCCAAGACCCGGCTGGCGGTGGCGTCGGTGGAAAAGTCTGCCGGGGGAATAAAGGTGAAATTTTACGACAAGCTGAAGGCGTTGGAGCTTTTGGGTAAGCATTTGGGTCTGTTTGAGCCGGCGTTCCAGCCGGATGAAAATGCCGAGGGGCTGCTGCAGCAGCTGTTGGAGCAGACCAAAAAGGAGGCGCATTTTGAACTACAGTCCGAAACAAATTCTGGCGATGACCTGGTGGAACCGGCCGGAATACAAAAGCCGTGAGGGCATTATTTGCGACGGGGCGATCCGTTCCGGCAAGACCATGGCGGCGGCTTGCGGGTTTTTCCTGTGGAGCATGAGCGCCTTTGACGGCGGGGTGTTTGGTCTGTGCGGGAAAACGGTGGGGTCGTTCCGGAGAAATGTGCTGCTGCCCCTTTCCGGCTGGCTGGGGCAGGAGTTTCGGGTGAAGGAGCATCGGGCGGAAAATAAGCTGACGGTTTCCTTAGGCAGTCGGGTGAACACCTACTATCTGTTCGGCGGGCAGGACGAAAGCGCCTACACCCTGGTCCAGGGCATAACCCTGTGGGGGGTGTTTCTGGATGAGGCGGTGCTGATGCCCCGGTCTTTCGTGCAGCAGGTTTGCGCCCGGTGCTCTGTGGCGGGGTCGAAGCTGTGGTTTACCTGCAATCCCGGCTCGCCGGAGCATTGGTTTTACCGGGAGCTGGTGCAGCCGGCGGAACAAAAGGGACTACTTCGGCTGCATTTTACTATGGATGACAACCCAAGTCTGCCTCCGGCGGTGAAAAAGCGGTATGAAGCCTTGTATTCCGGGGTGTTTTACAGCCGGTATGTGCTGGGCTTGTGGTGCGCTGCGGAAGGCTTGGTGTACGATTTCGACAAAAATCGACATACCTTTACCGCTTCACCGGGGCAGGGACGGTACTTTATTTCCGTGGACTACGGCACACAAAATCCTTTCTCTGCGGGACTTTGGTGTGTGGACAAGGGGGTGGCGTATCGTATCCGGGAGTTTTACCACAACGGACGGGAAACGGGCAGCCGCACCGACGAGGAATACTACCGGGAGCTGGAAGCGCTGGCGGGGGAAAAACCTGTGGAGGCGGTGGTGATTGACCCCTCCGCTGCCAGCCTGATTACCCTGCTGCGGCGGAAAGGGCGGTTCCGGGTAAAGAAGGCGAAAAATAAGGTGCTTCCGGGAATTCGGCTGGTTTCTTCCCTTTTGCAGCAGGAGAAAATTCTGTTTTCTCCGGATTGCAAGGATGCTATCCGGGAGTTTGGGCTGTACCGGTGGGCAGAATTCGGGGATGTGCCGGTGAAGGAAAATGACCACGCAATGGATGATGTGCGGTACTTTTGTGCCACCGTCCTTGCAAGGATGAATTGAAAATTGAAAATGGAAAATTGAAAATTAAGGAGTGCCTTTGGCACG
>JAZSRR010000086.1:0-2504 GCA_045538605.1 Faecousia sp. | reverse complement strand
ATTTTATATTTCCCGCAAGCGGAAAATACCGACTGTGTCTTGGCTTCTCCTCTCCCCACAAAGGCCGTTCGCCTTTGCGGGGACCCCGATTGGCAAGGCTCGCAATGACAAGGAAAGGAGAGATACTATGCAGGTTTATGCGGATAATGGCGCGACCACCAAGATGAGCAAAGCGGCGGTTGACGCTATGGTAAGATATTATGACGAAAATTACGGAAATCCCTCCAGCTTGCACACCATGGGCCAGCAGGCAAAGGAAGCTTTGGAGGAGGCAAGAGCCCAGGTGGCAGCCTGCTTGGGCTGCGAGCCCAGGGAAATCTACTTTACATCCGGTGGCAGTGAAGCGGACAATCAGGCCATTGTGTCAGCTGCCAAGCTGGGCAAGAGCAAGGGGAAAATGCACATCATTTCCACAGCCTTTGAGCATCACGCTGTGCTGCACACCTTGAAAAAATTGGAAAAAGAGGGCTATGAAATCACCCTTTTGGATGTAAAAGAGGGGCATAATGTTACGGCACAGCAGGTGTGCGATGCCATCCGGGAGGATACGTGTCTGGTTACCTGTATGTTTGCCAACAACGAGATCGGCTCGGTGCTGCCTATAGCCGAAATTGGCGCGGTTTGTAAGGAAAAAGGCGTTTTGTTTCACACCGACGCGGTGCAGGCGGTGGGGCATATTGCCATCGATGTAAAGGCGCTGCAGGTGGATATGCTGAGCCTGTCTGCCCATAAGTTCCACGGTCCTAAGGGTGTGGGCGCGCTGTATGTCCGTCGGGGCATCCTGCTTCACAACCTGATCGAAGGCGGCGCTCAGGAACGGGGTAAGCGCGCCGGTACGGAAAACATTGCCGGCATCCGGGGTATGGCCGCGGCGCTGACCGAGGCTGTCCAAAACTTAAAAGAAAATACGAAAAAGGTTACCGCTCTGCGGGATCGGCTCATTGCCGGGCTTTCCCAAATTCCCCACTGCGATCTAAACGGCGACCGGGTCAACCGGCTGCCGGGCAATGTGAGCTTCTGCTTTGAGGGCATTGAAGGCGAGAGCTTGCTACTGTATCTGGATGCCATGGGCATTTGCGCCAGCTCCGGCTCTGCCTGTACCTCCGGTTCGCTGGATCCCAGCCATGTGCTGCTGGCCATCGGCCGGGTACACGATGTGGCCCACGGCTCGCTGCGGCTTTCTTTGAGCCACTATAATACAGAAGAAGAAATCGACCACATTTTGGCCTGCGTGCCCAAGGTGGTGCAGACCTTGCGGAATATGAGCCCGGTGTGGCGGGATCTGCAGAATGGGGTTAGGGAATACATTCTTTAATTGAGAATTGTGGTGTCGGCGGAGCCGACGATTTCAAATCGTGCTGAAGGCACACCTACATGCTCCATTACGGGACGGGGAACCCGTCCCCTACGAAGAAGAAGGAAAAATCCGGTACCGACAGGCGGACAGTCGAGGACGCCTGTCCCTACGGGATGACATTGAAAAGGAGAAAGATTATGGCACTTTATAGTGAAGTGGTGATGGACCATTTTATGAACCCCCGGAATGTGGGTGTGATCGAAGATGCCGACGGTGTGGGTACTGTGGGCAACGCCAAGTGCGGCGATATTATGAAAATTTATCTGAAAATTGAAGGGGATATCATTGCCGATGTGAAGTTCGAGACCTTTGGCTGCGGCAGCGCCATTGCCTCGTCCTCTATGGCAACGGAAATGATCAAGGGCAAGTCCATTGACAATGCGCTGACACTAACCAACAAGGCAGTTGCGGAGGCGTTGGAGGGTCTGCCTGCCCACAAGATGCACTGCTCGGTTTTGGCTGAGGAGGCCATCAAGTCCGCCCTCAAGGACTACTACGACAAAAATAACATCCCTTATGATGCAAAGCAGTTCCCGGATTGCGGAAACTGCGCCCACTGCCACGAATGATCGTCTCTACCAAGGGCAGATATGCCCTGCGGGTGATGGTGTACTTTGCCCTGCGGGGCGAGCAGGAGTACATCCCCCTGAAACAGATCGCCGAGGCGGAGGGCATTTCGCAAAAGTATCTGGAGTCCATTATGACCGTGCTGAGCAAGGCCGGGTTTGTGGATGCCATTCACGGCAAGGGCGGCGGCTATCGGCTGAACCGAAAGCCGGAGGCGTATACGGTGGGCAGCATTTTGAAGCTGACCGAGGGAAGCCTCAACACCGTGTCCTGTACCACACAAGGGGCAAATGCCTGCAATCGGTCCACCTGCTGCCGGACGCTGCCTATGTGGGAACGGCTGGACAAAATGGTCGACAGCTTTTTTGAGGGAATTACGCTGGCAGACCTACTGAAAGAAGAAAAGACCTGACTTTCGTCAGGTCTTTTCTTCTTTCAGTGCGCTTTATTGGATAGTTGTTCTTTGCTGGAAGTTCCGGACGCTCCGTTGGGGTTACTTTCTTGCCCCGCCAAGAAAGTAACGAAAGAAGGCGGCATAGGGGGGAGCGATGGGAGCGCCGCCGGTGGCGGAGACAAGCGA
>JAZSRR010000057.1:0-2765 GCA_045538605.1 Faecousia sp. | reverse complement strand
CCATATCTACCTGGTGACGAGCACCACCCCAGAAAGCCTTGCGGCCTTCATCCTGGTAGTACTTAGCAACCTCGTTGCCGATATGACGGGAACCGGAGTGGACCACAATGAACAGATCACCATTCTCGCCACGGTCCACTTCAATGAAGTGGTTACCACCGCCCAAGGTACCAATGCTTCGTTGCGCCCGGCTCAGGTTCACATAAGGGCTGCAGCGCAGCTGAGTCAGGTCGATTTGATCATTTAACTTATGAGGATCCTTGCGCACCTCACGACCGCAGGGGATGTATTTGTGTATGATCTCGTCCAATCGTGCAAAGTCGATTTCCTTCTCTGCAATGCGGACCGTTTCCATACCACAGCCGATATCCACGCCCACCATACCGGGAACGATTTTATCCGTAATGGTCATAGTAGTACCAATGGTACAGCCCATGCCTGCGTGGACGTCGGGCATAATGCGAATTTTACAATCCGCAAAGGCAGGCTGATCACAAACTGCCTTGATCTGTCCGGCAGCAGCTTCCTCTAGCTCACCGGTGTAGCAGACAGCAGTATTATATTGTCCTACGATTTCTATCATCGCAAAAACTCCTTTCAAGTCTAAATAAAGGGGCGGATTACCGCAGCGTAATCACGGCATGGCAAAAGCCAAGGCATTACAACTTCTCTGCGTTCTCTCCGCCCCTTGCATAACTGCCTTGTTTAAGGACATAAGGCACTCTGTGAATCCAAGGATCCAACCGTTACCATTCCTTAAGGCAGTTAGTGCTATTATTATGCCGCGATCTTCTCGTATCGCTCTGCGCCAAGAATATCCAGCATATAGCCCAGAGGGGAAAGAATGCCGCTCTTAAGCATGTTGAAAATTCTAGGACTGCAACCACTGACCAGCGCAACACCCTGCTCGTTCTGAGTGACGGGTTGCTGCTGATTACGACTCTGGACATTCCAGAACACCACGCGAGGAAGCTGGTAGCCAGCCTCAGCAAAGATTTTCTTTGCATACTCAAAGTTGGTGATGTCTGCACCCTCAGCACAGTAATCAAACTCCATATCGGAGATGATATACAGTGTGGAAGGCATCTCAGTCTGGGGGACCTTGTTTTTAACAGCGGCCCAAAGGATCAGTTCGAAGACCTTCTGGATGTTGGTGTTAGCCACCTCATTGTAATTGTGGCAGTAACGAACCTTTTCCAGGATGGTCTCACCCTTGATCTCTACCAGCTGAGGCTTCTCGGAGAAGGTGATGAAGTGGTTGCGGAAGCTACCTACGTTTCGCTCGGCAAAGTAAATGCCAAGGGAAAGAGCCACCGTTGCAGGCATCGGCTCGCCGTAACCATACATAGAGCCGGATCCATCAATAACTACCAGAGCATTCTCATCTCCGGTAAAGTCCTCCTGCGCATTCCAGGTCGCGTCGATGGCTGCTGCCTCTTGATCACTGACCTGATTGCGGAAGAAGGGTTTGATGATTTCATAAGGGGTCAAGGTGCCGGTATGCAGCTGTGCTTCTCCACGGGAGACCTTGCTCATGAACTCGCCATAGCGCTCACCGTCGTTACGGTAGAAGGCTTTGCGGTATTTAAACATGGCCTTGGAGGGCTGCTTGGCGTAATCAAAGGAATAATCTTTCTCGCGAAGGCTATTCACGATGATGCGGATGCGCTCACGGAGCTTCACCAGGGTCTTACGGTATGTAGCGTCGGTCATGCCAAGGAATCGGGCGATTCGCTTTGCATAAGCGACAGCCTGGGCATTGGATGCATTGACAGAAGGCAGCCACTTTGCAAGCAGGCTGACATCGTCACCCATGTCCATGGACTCCAAATCAGTCTCCAATTGCTTCTTGATAAGTCCCAGTGCCTCCTTTTCGCAAGGAGTGCCCAGAAGGCTCAGAAGGTCATCCCAACGGCCAAACTCAGCCACATAGGGAATGTTTTTCTTTGCAGAGTCGGGGGCGTTGTGTGCCAACCACTGCAGGCACACACGGAACACCTTTCTCTCGCCGAGGCCACCACGTACATCGCGGGCAAAGAAAAGAGTCTTCATTGCCAGGTCGGGATCTTCAGTGAAGGCCCGGACGAAGCGCTTGAGGATCTCCTGTTCGTTGCTGCTTCTCAGTGCGCCGATAGTCGCGAACAGATCCAGGCAATCCGAATAGGTTGTTGCATGCGTAACAGCACCATTCTCAGTATAAGTGCGATTAGCTTCATTTTTCAGATGTTCTAACATGAAAATCCCTCCTTAGGATCAAAATAGTTTATCAAGGCACCCTTTGGGAGTTGAACCCTACCAAGAAAATGGTTACCAGTTACATTGCTGTTTGTGCCTTTATACAAGATGCGTTATGTCTAGGCATTTCTGATTAACAGTCAGATCCTTACCATTGCTGTCCGCATCTTTATTAACGAACAAGGCACATCCCGCTAAGGGAAGCAGAACCACGCCGGGCGTGGGACGATCATCTCATCGAAGTTTGCCGGTTGCTGTATGTGCCTTTTCAAGATGCGGATTAGGCCCCGCCGCAAAATTTCCGACTGCCCAGCATATTGCTGCTCGCATCTTTCTGAAAACAAGGTACCATTGAAACGGGAATCGAACCCGCATTCATCGCGGTACAAGCCACGCTGTTTTAACCAAAAACTATCCTTGCATTGCTGTTGGTACCTTCATTCAAATGGACAAGGCACCTTTTGTTCCACCGATGGGATTCGACCCCACGACCTCCTGACCCGAAATCAGGCGCTATACCAATTAGCTAC
>JAZSRR010000063.1:0-31136 GCA_045538605.1 Faecousia sp. | reverse complement strand
GTTCGACAACAATGCTGACATCACCCCCGGCAAGGACCCCGTCATCGGCTCCGTTGCTACCGACAACAAGGCTGCTGCCGCTGTTGTTGCTGAGAACTTCTATGCATACCTGAAGACCAACAACCTGGCTGTCAACGGCTACAAGGTTGGCGTTATCCAGCACGACTCCACCTCCACCGGCATCGACCGCGCTGAAGGCTTCATCGAGAAGATCGAGGCTCTGGCAAAGGCCGACAACATTACTCTGGAGATCAACCGTCAGGAGAAGCAGAACAACGCCGGCGAATACAAGCTGGGCCTGACTGCTCTGTAGGACTGGGGCGCACAGTCTATCTTCATGACCAACGAAGGCGTTGTGAATGAAGTGTTCCCCGAAATCTCTGACAATGCTGACACCTACAAGGACATCCTGTTCTGCGGCTTCGACGCAGGCACCAACCAGTACAACTGGATGAAGGACGCAGGCAAGTCCTACGCTCTGTTGGTTGGCTCTGTTGCTCAGGACTCCTACAACATCGGCTTCAAGGCTGTTGAGATGGCTGTTGCCAAGCTGGACGGCAAGGAAGTTTCTGATGTAGGTATCGCCGGTGTTTGGTACACCGCTGATAACATTGACGAGCAGAAGGATAAGAACATCTTCTACATGGGCTAATTCCTGATCTGTAAGTTTATAGTAAACGGCTAAAACCGACCGGCACCACTTCGGTGGTGCTGGTTTTCTACTATCAAGGCTGAAAAATGCAATCTGTTGCAGACGGTATTTTTCAGTTGTGATACAGGAGGAATACATAATGATAAAAAATTATTTGGCGTTTGACCTGGGAGCTAGCAACGGACGGGCCATTTTGGGTCAGTTTGATGGCGAGAAGATCACCATGCAGGAGCTGCATCGCTTCGAAAACAACTATATTGAAATGAATGGGGTTTTCTATTGGGATACGCCCTATCTTTACAGTCAGCTGAAGCAAGGCTTGCAGGCTTTTGTCCGGGGCGGCTACGGGGAGCTGACCTCCTTTGGCATTGACACTTGGGGCGTGGACTACGGCCTTTTGGACAAAAACGGTCATTTGGTGGGTGTGCCCCGGTCTTACCGACTGGGTGTGCAGGCGGATATTGACGCGGTGAAGGAGAAAATTCCCGCTGAGACCCTGTATGAAAGAAGCGGTATTGACACCGGCCTGACCTTTAACACTCTTTATCAGCTTTACCGCAGAAAGCGGGAAGAGGATGTGGCGTTGGAAAATGCCGAAACCATGCTGTTGACACCGGATCTGCTGGGGTATTTCCTCACAGGAAGCAAGGGTACGGAATATACCATTGCCACCACCACCCAGCTTTATAATCCCACCACCCGGGACTGGGACTGGGAAACCATCGATACATTAGGTCTGCCCAGAAGGATCTTCACCAAAATTGACAAAACCGGCACGATCCGGGGTCAGCTGCGGGAAGAATTGTGCCAGGAGATCGGCATCAACCCGGCAGCCTTTGTGGCGGTGGGAAGCCACGATACCGCCTCTGCCGTAGCGGCGATTCCCGGTAAGGGCAGCTTTGCTTTTTGTTCTTCCGGTACCTGGTCGCTGTTCGGCGCGGAAATGGATCAGCCGGTGCTGACCAAAGAGGCGGCAGCAATGGGCTTTTCCAATGAAGGAACGGTGCAAGGCACATACCGCCCACTGCGGAACATTGTGGGTATGTGGATCATTCAGGAGTGCCGTCGGGATTGGCTCAAGGGCGGCAAGAATATCAGCTGGGACGATGTGGTAAACGAAGCCCGGCAGGCAGAGCCGCTGCGCTCTGTTATTGACCCGGATGCGCCGGAGTTTTATGCCGGCGGCAATATGGAGGAGAAAATCCGGGATTACTGCCGCAGAACCGGTCAGCCGGCGCCGGAAACCGTGGGACAGGTAGCCCGGTGCATTTACGAATCTTTGGCGCTGAAGTACCGCCACGCCCTGGAGGGCTTGGAGAAAATGAAGGGTCAGCGGATCGATTCGCTGAACATTGTGGGCGGCCCCATTAACAATAAGTTCCTCAATCAGCTGATCGCGGATTCTTTGGACCGGGAAGTGGTTACCGGACCGATCGAGGGCGCAGCAATGGGCAACCTTTTGACCCAGGCAATGGCGATGGGAGATATCGCCAACTTAGACGGATTGCGTCAGGTGGTCCGCAATTCTGAGGCGGTGAGCATCTGGAAGCCCAACCATACGGAAGACTGGGAAAAGGCATATCAGAAGCTGTTGACCCTTTTGAAATAAAGGAGTTTTTATGGGTTTTGAAAAAATGTTTCTGGGAATGGAGTTGGGCTCTACCAGAATAAAAGCGGTGCTGATCGACGAAAATCATCAGGTGGTAGCCTCCGGCGCGTACAGCTGGGAAAACCGACTGGAAAACGGCGTTTGGACCTATTCTCTGGAGGATGCCGTTGCCGGCGTCCGGGCGTGCTATACCGCTTTGCGGCTGGATGCGGAGAAAAAGCTGGGAGCGCCCTTGCGCCGGGTGGCGGCAATGGGTATTTCCGGAATGATGCACGGCTATCTGGTCTTTGACAAGGCGGATCAGCAGTTAGCGCCCTTCCGCACCTGGCGCAACACCATTACCGGACCTGCGGCGCAGGAGCTGACCGAGCTGTTTGCCTTCAATATTCCTCAGCGCTGGAGCATTGCCCACTTGTATCAGGCGATTTTGAATGGTGAAACCCACGTTCCGGAGGTGGCGATGCTGACCACCTTAAGCGGCTACATTCACTACCGTCTCACCGGAAAAAAGGTGATGGGCGCAGGCGAGGCATCGGGAATGTTTCCTTATGACCACGCTGCAGGAGATTTTGACGCGGATAGATGTCAGCGCTTTGATGATCGGATCGCCTCCCGGAGATTTCCCTGGAAGCTGCGGGAGCTTTTGCCGGAGGTACTTCCTGCCGGCGCTTGCGGCGGATATTTGACAGCCGAAGGAGCGGCGCTTTTGGATGAAAGCGGCGCGCTGGAGCCGGGGATTCCCCTGTGTCCCCCGGAGGGCGATGCCGGGACCGGAATGGTGGCAACAGGTGCGGTTTTGCCCCGAACCGGCAGTATTTCTGCCGGAACATCTGCCTTTTCCCTGCAGGTTCTGGAGCGGCCGTTGAAGAGCTATTATCCGGAAATTGATGTGGTTTGCACGCCTGCGGGTAAAACTGTGGCGATGGCCCACACCAACACCTGCACCTCGGAAATCGATGCCTGGGTGAACTTGATCGCCGATGTCGCCGAAACTACGGGCTGGCCGGTGGACAAGGATACCTTGTATCCGGCAATGTACCGAAAGGCTTTGGAGGGCGCAGAGGACTGCGACGGCATTATCAGCTTTAACTACTTTGCTGGTGAGCCGTTGACCCATACCGAAACCGGAAGACCGATGCTGGTGCGCCTGCCGGAAAGTAAGTTAAGCCTTGCCAACCTGATGCGCGCTCAGCTTTACGGCGCGGTTGCCACATTAAAAATCGGCATGGATATGCTTGCCAGGGAAGAACAGGTAGAATCTGACCGGCTTTTGGGACACGGCGGCTTTTTCAAGACCCCCGGCGTGGGCCAGCAGATTATGGCAGATGCTTTGAATGTGCCCATTACCACAATGGAGACCGCTGGTGAGGGTGGACCTTGGGGAATGGCGCTGCTGGCAGCTTATATGTGCCGCAAAAAAGATGGTGAAAAGATGGAAGAGTATTTGCTTAACCGGGTGTTCTCCGATGCCGAAAGCACTTGCAAAGAGCCAAATCCTGCCGGTGTGGCAGGCTTCCAAAAGTATCTGCGGCAATATAAGGCTTGCCTTGCCGCCCAACAGGCAGCGGCGGCGCTGAAATAAGGAAAAACAGCAGCACTTTGTGCTGCTGTTTGCTTTTGCACCGGGATTATGGTATGATAAACACAGCCTGCAAAGGGGGTGGACAAGGATGAAGAAAAAGCCTGTAACAACGCTATTGATAATCTATGGTATATTAATTTTGTGGGCAATTGTGTTCAAGTTTAATATAGATAGCTTTTTGCGGATAGAGCTTAATCAGGCAAAAACCTTGACGGAGCGATTTTTACACGACATCATTCCCTTTCACAAGTTTGTTCTGGATATGGCGGAGGGAGACTGGATCGAGTTGGCAGCTTTCCTCTTGAATTTTGTGCTTTTGATGCCCCTTGGGATTTTGCTTTCCTTTTATATGTCCCCGAAAAGAGCGGTGGGCACGGCTTTGTCGTGTTCTTTCGCGGTGGAGCTTTACCAGCTGTTTTCCTGTATGGGCGGTTTGGACCCCACGGATATTTTGATAAACACCCTTGGGGCGGCAGCCGGTGTTTGGCTTTACCGGAAAATAAGACCCAAAATGCAGGATAAAACGGTGGAAAAAATTCTGTGGAGCGTAAGCGCGGCATTTGCGCCACTGGCGCTGTATGCGTTGGTCAGCACGGCGTTGGCGTTCCCTCGCTATATAGAATATTGGACAAAGTAAAAATGCACACCTCTTAGGAGGTGTGCATTTGTGTGTTTCGTTAGTCCATATGACGGGCAAAGGGCATCAGGAACCGCATTTCGCCGGTAACATTCCGGGCTTCGAAGTAGGTGCCGTGCTCTTCCGAGTGGACAATGCCGCCGTCAAAGGGTTCGGTTGCCCGGCAGCCGTTTTTCCGGGAATTCAGCATACCCTTTACCTGGTCGGCGCAGTAGCTTTCGCCGAAGAAGCGAACGGTGGCGTTTTGCAGGCCGGTAATGGCGATTCGCCGCCGGAACTTAAAGCTGCTGGGGGTATCCTCAAAGGCACTGACGATGCCGCCGTCCTGCTCAATGAAAATCCGGCATTCCTTATGTTCGGCACGGGGGAGGCGGAAGTTGGAGTAACCGTCTATAAGCTCTGTTTCATAACCAAGGAGCAGCGGTGCGCCCAAGGGGAATTTCAGGCTGGCTTCCACCGTGGTGTTGGGGGAATAGGTGGAGAAGACCAATGCGTTATCGCTGCGGTTGATCATCAAAATCGGGGTTTTTACAGAGCCGTTGGGCTTGGTGAAGCGGATGCTGTAGCCAAAGCGCTCCAAGAGCTTCCGCAGAAGCACCTCGCCCCGGAAATATTCGCCGCCGTTGTCGGGGGTGATGTGGTTATGCCGACCTTCCAGCTTGCCACCCACCATTGCCCGATACCAGATTGCATTGTTGCAAGCGGTTGCCAGCGCGTAGCCGTTTGCTGTTTCCAAAACAGTGGCTTCTGCCGGAGCTTTGGTGTTGATCTCGCCGCCGGATACGAAGGTGGTTACCTTCATTTTATCCGGGTACGCGCCGTCCTTATGAACATCGGTAAAGTAGTCCGGCTTCATAGGAATTTCGCCGCTGATGCCCTCAGTCAGGGTCAGGCTGAAGGTCTTTTTGAATTCTTCACTTGCCAGGTCGGCAGAGCCGTAGACCAGAACCTTCTGTCCTTGGCGGATGCGCTCCAGCAGGCACTTTTCAAAATCGCTGCCGGCTGTCGGCACCGGGGTCAGCAGAATGCTCTTGTTGTAAATTGCCGGGTCGTGTCCCAGGAAGTTATCACAGGAAACGATGGTGGTCAGGGGCAGACCGTTGGAGATTGCCGAGCAGATAAACCAGTCGCCGGAGAGAATTTTATGCAACAGCTGAGGGTCCTCTGTGGTGGTGTACTCCCGGAAGGGGTAGACCCACACAAAGGGGGAGGGCTCGTCAGCGCAATCCTTCTCTGCCTTCAGAAGGTGGGGCAGCGGCTCGTTGACGCAGCTATCCGGCAGATTTCCAAAGCTGTCGTCTACGGTCAGGATATTCAAAATGTTGGCGGACTGGGGCTTGCCCGCCTTATCCAGCCGGGACAGCGCCATAGGCATATAGATATCGTGGGGCTGGCCTTCATACCGGTCATACCAGGGGGAGTTTGCCCACCAGGGATCGTGGATATAGTAGCGGAACATGATCTCTTCCCCGGGCAGCTCGCAAATCCGGGTCATATGTCCCATCAGCTCCAGACCGTAGTCGCCGTCCAGGGCGGCCCAGGGGGAGTTGGGGGGCGGCAGGATGTTCAGATCTGCATTATAAAGGTCATACAGGGGTACGGCGTCAGAAGCGTAGTCGATACCGGCAGAGTAGTTGGTACCCCGGACCTCGATGGGAATGTCCGGCATTTCTTTCCGCAACGCCAGCCAGAAATTAAACAAATTCTGTTTGACGCCGGCAAAGTTTTCCGCGTGGAAGGTTTCGCCCTCTAAAATTGTGCCGTTCGAATCCCAAGGGTATGCGGAGAAGCCTACACCGTTGGACAGCCACAGATAGTCAAAACCCATATCGGGCAGGAAGATCTGCGCTTGCTTACCCAGGAAGGTGCCAAAGGGTGTGCCGTCGGGAATGCCATTGGGATAAGCGGCGTAGGGACGGGTGTCGCCCTTAAGGGTGCTGGAGCAATCCAGAAAACCCTTGCCGTCGCACTGGGCTTCCAGGGTGGTAACCTCCAGGTGGCGGGTATACTTAAAATCAGAAACCGCAAACTCCGGACCGATATCCAGGGTTTCGCCAACCTGGATGGTGGCGTTGGGGTAAAGCTGCTTGCCGACAGTCTTGAAGGTAGAGACGATCTCCTTCAAGATCCGGTAAGTCATTTTGGGCGGGTTGTCGATGTAGTGGTAGCGGCGGTGATGAATGTAGGTGCCGGCTTTCACATCCTCTTCCGTTGCTTGAGGATTGCTGGCGCCGCCTACAAACTTACACCACTGGAATTCATCGTCCAGATTGCCCGCATAATCCAAAAGCTCACTGCCGTCTGCGGGCCAGAGCATAATGGAGATCCGATGTCTGTTTTTGATCAAAGGACGCCATTGGTCATAGATTTTTTCCACAACCTGCTGAATGTAAGTGCTGTCTGTCTGCTTAAAAGGCTTTAAGGAAACCTCTAAAGTTACCTTACCGTACATAAGCGTTACCTCACTTTACGATAACCGTCTCGATTCCCAGAGCCTCGCCGATCTTGGCGATGGTTTCTGCGTGGTGGCCGACGCCCAGGGCATAGTGGTGGGTGGGACCTTCCATAACCCAGCGCTTGATGAACTCTTTGGTGGTGGGCTCAAAGAAGCCGCGGGTGTTGGTGTTGCCGGTGGGGGGAATGGGACCGGCCTTGGAAATGCCTTCGCCGATGACAAACTTATATTTACCCTCGGCGGTCTGGGTGATGCCCAGCATGGTGATGGGGCCTTCCTTAATCTTGAACTCAACGGAAGCGCCGTGGCCGGGCTTGCCGTGGTATTTGCTCAGGCTGCGCAGCACCGGCTTGCCCTCGGCAATTGCCAGATGGTGAGGGCCGTCGTGGCCAACCAGAATGAAGTCCTCATTAAAGTCGAAGGGGTGGAACTCCGCAAAGCTGCCGCCAATGCCCAGACGGTCCATAATCAGCATGGCAACACAGGTCTTAATGTCGTACTCACCGCACATGGGGATACCCTGAGCGTTGAGGAAGGAGTTGCCCACGATAAAGGTGGTTGCGATGGTCTGCTGGATTGTTTCGGGCTGACCCTCGTAGTAGTAGGCAAGACCGGTCAGGTTATACTTCTCCACAAACTTGTCCAGCGCAACGGCGGACTTGGCAGCCTGATACTTGTCGGCATCGGTGAGCTTGCTGGTGGTGGGGTCAGACTTGGGATCGGGCATATCGAACTCCTGATCGATCAGGGCGATCTTTGCCTGAATCTCTTCCTCGGTAACGGTGTTGTATACTTCCACAACATCGTCAATTTCCAGCAGCGGCACGTGCAGACCGAAGGCGGCGGACAAAGCGGTGGGGTCGGCGTGCATATCGTACATAGCTTCCATGGTGTGGCCCATCAGACCCATCCGGGCGCCCTTCAGGGAGTTGAGAACCTTGGCGATGCTGCACCACTCGGCAACCTCTTTTTCTGCCTGAGGATCGTTGTACAGTGTGCCGATGATCACATCGTTAACCTTCTTGCCCAGACGGATGGCAACACCGGTGAACTCCGGAACGGAGCAGATATTGTCGTTTTCCAGCTGCATAAAGGTGCAGGCCTTGGTGTAGTCCATTGCGCTGCGGGGCTGCAGAGCAACCAAAACCACCGGAGCGTTGGCGGCCCGCATAACGGGAGCGAACACGCTGGAGGTGGCGTAGGTAACCATGTTGCAGAAAATCAGGTCCACATTGGCTGCGGTGATTTCATCTGCTGCGGCATAGCCCTTTTCGGAGCTGTCTACCATACCCAGATCCAGAACCTCAACGCCGGTCTTCTTTACCATTTCCACAAAATCCTTGTGGAAACCCATAATGTTGTCGTACAAGCCTTCAAACTGATGCCAGTAGGTTGCGTGAGCCACGGCAAAGATGGCAACCTTTGCGGTGGGGTTTACTTTGCGAGCAATCATAAGATAGCCTCCTGTTGTTTTTTATTAATATTTTTATTGTTGCGGATATTTGCTTGGTATGCTATGATTATATCGTGATAAAACAGGCGGCTCAAGGCACAGAACCAATATGGATTTGTCAAAAACAAAGATTCTGGAGGAAAAGCGATGACGGTACTGGAAATCAATCCCTATGTACGCTTTGCCCGGCGCAGGGAGCAGAAGTTCCTGCCGGGAGAAAGTGTTGCCCAGGACCACCGGCTTTTTATTGTGGAAAAGGGCAGCGCGTGGTTTTATTTACAGGGGCAAGCATACGAACTAAAAAAAGGCGATGTGATTTACTGGCACGCTGGCATCCCCTACCGGGTGGAGGCGGAGCCGGATACGGTGATTTCCGGCTGTAATTTTGATTTTCTGTGGAGGGCGCATACGGTTTTGCTGCCGGTTTCGCCGGTGAAAGCCTCGCAACAGACGGAGCCGGTGCTGGAGCAGGCGGACTTTTCCGATACGGATTTGTTTGAACGGGTCTTCGTTCTGCACAACACCTACGGTATCCTTTCCAAGCTCCACGAGCTGTATGAAGAATATGAGTCCAAGCAGATTTTTTATGAACAGCGGTGCTCGGCGCTATTAAAGGATGTTCTGATGCTTTGTCTGCGGTTTTATAACGGAAATCAGGCGTTTGTCTCGGCAAAAATCACCCAGGAGGTCCTGGCTTATATCAAGCAGCACTACCGGGAAAACTTGACCAACGAGCATTTTGCGGAAGTGTTTCATTATCACCCCAACCATATCAGTCAGCTGATCAAGGAGCAGACCGGACTGCCTCTGCACCGGTATGTTCGCGTCTACCGGATTTACACTGCCCTGGACCTGCTGCAATCCACAGAGCTTTCCGTGGCGGAGATTGCCGAGCAGGTGGGCATTGGGGATATTCACCAGTTTTCCAAAGCCTTTAAGCAGATCATCGGGACGCCCCCCAGCAGCTTCCGAAAGTAAAAAATTTCCCGTAGCGCCGCAGCGGTCGCTGTGCTATACTGCATATAAATAAGGAGGAGCGCCGTATGATTGCCGGACTTCAAAAATTAACATTACTGGATTTTCCCGGGAAAGTGGCTTGCACTGTGTTTTTGCAGGGCTGCAATTTCCGGTGTCCGTTCTGCCATAATGCAGACCTTCTGCCCTACCAGGGAGAAACCTTTATGGAAGTGGAGGAATTCTTCCGGTTTTTAGACAAGAAAAAAGGTCTTTTGGACGGGGTTGCCATCACCGGCGGCGAGCCCACCGGTCAGCCCGGACTGATCGACCTGGTCCGGGGAATCCGCCAAAGGGGCTTTTTGGTAAAGCTGGATACCAACGGCACCCGGCCGGATGTATTGATGGCACTGGTGCAGGAGAATTTGGTGGACTATGTGGCAATGGATGTGAAGAACAGTCCCAGCCGTTATGCCGAAACCGTGGGTCTTCCCCGGTTGAACTTGGATAAAATGGAGGAGAGCCTGCGCTTTCTGATTTCCGGGCAGGTAGAGTATGAGCTGCGCACCACCTTGGTTGACCAGCTGCACCGGGCGGAGGATATAGAGGAAATGGGTCAGTGGCTAGCGTCTCTTGTGCCCGGAAAAAAGCCCAAGCAGCTATACCTGCAACGGTTTGTGGACCGGGACAGCGTGGTGTTTTCCGGACTGTCCGCCCCGGCAGAGGATGCGGTGGCGGCGTTTGCCCGGATTTTGACACCATATGTAGAGAAGGTTTGTATCCGGGGTGAGGAAAACCAATGAGTTTTTCGCTCAGAAGGGCTTCAGACACAATATGTTGTGTTTTGAAATTATTTTTTCAACAACATATTGACAATAAAGAGAAACTGAGATATAATACGGACAATGTCGCCATTACGGGCAAAAATGACATTGTTCGTATTTTCTTATACATAGAAGGATACAGGAGGAAGAGATATGTATCAGGTTTTGAAGCGCGACGGCGGTACCGTCGAATTCGAGATTTCCAAGATCAGCGAGGCTATGCTGAAGGCATTTGTTGCCACAAACAAGCAGTATCATCCCAGCGTGATCAATATGCTGGCATTGCAGGTCAGCGCGGACTTTGAGCCGAAGATTAAGGACAATCTGATTGCGGTGGAAGATATTCAGGACAGCGTGGAAAAGGTGCTGTCGGAAACCGGCTATGCCGATGTGGCAAAGGCCTACATTCTGTACCGGAAGCAGAGAGAAAAGGTTCGTAACGTCAATTCTGCCCTGCTGAACTACAAGGACCTGGTGGATGACTATCTGAAGATCAACGACTGGCGTGTGAAGGAAAACTCCACCGTTACCTACTCCGTAGGCGGCCTCATCTTGTCCAACTCCGGCGCGATCACCGCCAACTACTGGCTGTCCGAGATCTATGACAACGAGATCGCTGAAGCCCACCGCAGCGCAGACATTCACATCCACGATCTTTCTATGCTCACCGGCTACTGCGCCGGCTGGAGTCTGAAGCAGCTGATTCAGGAAGGCCTTGGCGGCGTTCCCGGCAAGATCACCTCTTCTCCTGCCAGCCACCTGTCCACCCTCTGCAACCAGATGGTCAACTTCCTGGGCATTATGCAGAACGAATGGGCCGGCGCACAGGCATTCTCCTCCTTTGATACCTACCTGGCTCCCTTTGTTAAGGTGGACAACCTGACCCAGAAGGAAGTCAAGCAGTGCATCCAGTCCTTTGTTTACGGTGTGAACACCCCCTCCCGTTGGGGCACCCAGGCTCCGTTTAGCAACATCACCCTGGACTGGACGGTTCCTAACGACCTGAAGGATCTGCCTGCGATCGTCGGCGGTAAGGAAATGGACTTTACCTACGGCGACTGCAAGAAGGAAATGGATATGGTCAACAAGGCCTTCATCGAGATCATGATCGAAGGCGATGCCAACGGCCGTGGCTTCCAGTACCCCATTCCCACCTACTCCATCACCCGGGACTTTGACTGGAGCGAAACCGAGAACAATAAGCTCCTGTTTGAGATGACTGCTAAGTACGGCACGCCCTACTTCTCCAACTACATCAACTCCGATATGGAGCCCTCTGATGTCCGTTCTATGTGCTGCCGGCTGCGTCTGGACCTGCGGGAGCTGCGGAAAAAGTCCGGCGGCTTCTTCGGCTCCGGTGAGTCCACCGGCTCTGTGGGCGTTGTTACCATCAACCTGCCCCGGATTGCTTACCTGGCAGAAAACGAGCAGGACTTCTATGCCCGGCTGGATAAGCTGATGGACATTTCTGCCCGCAGCCTGAAGACCAAGCGCCAGGTTATCACCCAGCTGATGGAAAACGGCCTGTACCCCTACACCAAGCGGTATTTGGGCACCTTCTCCAACCACTTCTCCACCATTGGTCTGATCGGTATGAACGAGGTGGGACTGAACGCCAAGTGGCTGAAGGCAGACCTGACCGATGAGAAGGTACAGAAATTTGCCCGGGAAGTGCTGGATCATATGCGGGAGCGCCTGTCCGACTACCAGGAGCAGTACGGCGACCTGTATAACCTGGAAGCCACCCCTGCTGAGTCCACCACCTACCGCTTTGCCAAGCACGACAAGAAGCACTACCCCGAGATCATCACTGCCAACGAAAACGGCACGCCCTACTACACCAACTCCTCTCACCTGCCGGTTGGCTACACCGAGGATATCTTCTCCGCTTTGGAGGTACAGGACGATCTGCAGACCCGGTACACCTCCGGTACTGTTTTCCACGCCTTCCTGGGCGAGAAGCTGCCGGATTGGAAGGCTGCTGCAAATCTGGTGCGGAAGATCGCTGAAAACTTCAAGCTGCCTTACTACACCATGAGCCCCACCTACTCTGTCTGCGCAGAGCACGGCTACCTGCCCGGCGAGCAGTACACCTGCCCCCACTGCGGTAAGGAAGCAGAGGTTTACAGCCGTATTACCGGTTACTACCGTCCCGTTAAGAACTGGAACGACGGCAAGAGCCAGGAGTACAAGGACCGGAAGGTTTACAACATCGCCGGTTCTACCCTGAAGAAGGAAGCACCTAAGGCAGAAGCACCCAAGGCAGAGGCTTGTGTCTGCGAGGCGCCCAAGGCTGTAGAGGGCAACGCCAAGGCAATTCTGTTCTCCCGGGTTACCTGCCCCAACTGCCGGGTTGCGGAAACTCAGTTGAACAAGGCCGGCGTGGCTTATGAGAAGCTGATCGCCGATGACAATGTGGAGCTGTGCCGCAAGTACGGCGTTAAGGGCGCGCCCACACTGGTGATCACCGACGGTGAGAACCATGTGAACTACTACAGCGTTCCCGAGATCAAGAAGTATCTGGCATCTCTGTAAAATAAATTTCTAAAAAGGCCCCCTTGTGCAAAGGGGGCTGGCAAAAATCTTTGATTTTTGTCTGGGGGATTGTTACAACCCCTCCGACTTTTGCGTAGCAAAAGCCACCTCCCCTTACACAGGGGAGGCTTTTTTAAGAGGAGGAATTTTATGTACGATATACTAATTGTGGGTGGCGGTCCTGCAGGACTGACTGCTGCGATTTATGCCCTGCGGGCAGGCAAAACCGTTCTGGTCGTTGAGAAAAACGGCTTTGGCGGACAGATCGCCTATTCTCCCAAGGTGGAAAATATTCCCGGCTTTTCGGTGGTTACCGGCACAGAGTTTGCCGATAAGCTGACGGAGCAGGCCATGGGTCTGGGCGCGGATGTGGAGTTGGAAAAGGTGATTTCTGTAGAAAAAACCGATACCGGTTTCGCAGTTTCCACCGAAGAGGGCAGCACCTATCAGGCAAAGGCGGTTATTTTGGCTCTTGGCGTCAAGCACCGCACCTTGGGTCTGCCCGGTGAGGAGGAGCTGATCGGCAACGGCATCTCCTTCTGCGCGGTTTGCGACGGCGCATTTTACACCGGCCAGCACGCGGCGATGATCGGCGGCGGCAACTCCGCCATGCAGGAGGCGCTGCTGCTCAGCGAGGTTTGCAGCAAGGTTTCCATTGTCCAGAACTTGGCGGATTTCACCGGCGAAAAGAAGCTGGCGCAGGCGCTGGCTGAAAAGGACAATGTGGAGGTGTTCTTCAACACCGTGGTTACCGGCTATGAAACCGAGAATGGCGCTTTGTGCGGCTTGCAGCTGCGCAATGAGCAGACTGGCGCGGAAAGTCATCTTCCTGTGGACGGCGCTTTCCTGGCGGTAGGCTTGCAGCCGGAAAACGAGCCCTTTGCCACTTTGGCAGGACTGAATGACTGGGGTTATTTTGATACGGCAGAGGACTGTTGCACCAAGACTCCCGGCCTATTTGTTGCCGGCGACTGCCGCAGTAAGCGGATCCGTCAGGTGGTTACCGCCGCCGCGGATGGGGCAATTGCCGCTATGGCAGCTTGCCATTATTTAGACTAACAAAAAATCCACCGGAAAATTTCCGGTGGATTTTGCTTATACATTGGGGAGATTTTTAAGACCTGCTGCCAATTCCGCGTCGGTGGGGGCGTAATCCTCCATTTTGCCGTCGTGGAATTTTTCGTAGGCGTACATATCAAAGTAGCCGGTGCCGGTAAGACCGAATACGATGGTCTTTTCTTCGCCGGTTTCTTTGCATTTCATCGCTTCGTCGATGGCGACCTTAATGGCGTGGGAGCTTTCCGGAGCGGGGAGGATGCCCTCGATCCGGGCAAAATATTCCGCTGCCTCAAAGACCTCTGTCTGCTTTACGGAAACCGCCTCCATCAGACCGTCTTCATACAGCTGGGATAAGGTGGAATTCATACCGTGATACCGCAGACCGCCGGCATGGTTGGGAGCAGGGATGAATCCGCTGCCTAAGGTGTACATCTTGGCAAGGGGGCAGACCATACCGGTGTCGCAGTAATCGTACACATATTTGCCCCGGGTGAGGGTGGGACAGGAGGCAGGCTCTACCGCAATGAACCGGTAGTCCGCTTCGCCCCGGAGCTTTTGCCCCATAAAGGGCGCGATGAGACCGCCTAAATTGGAACCGCCGCCGGCGCAGCCGATGATAATGTCGGCTTTTTCACCGTACTTATCCAGCGCGGTTTTGGTTTCCAAGCCGATCACCGATTGGTGGAGCATCACCTGATTGAGCACGCTGCCCAGCACATACCGGTAGCCGGGCTTGGTGGAAGCCGCTTCCACCGCCTCGGAAATGGCGCAGCCTAAGCTGCCGGAGGTGCCGGGGTGAGCCTCCAAAATTTTTCTGCCCACGGCGGTATCCATAGACGGGGAGGGGGTTACCGTTGCGCCGTAGGTGCGCATAACCTCCCGGCGGAAAGGCTTTTGCTCGTAGGAGCATTTGACCATATAGACATTACAGTCCAGACCCAGATAGGAGCAAGCCATAGAAAGGGCGGTGCCCCACTGACCGGCGCCGGTCTCTGTGGTTACGCCGGTAAGACCCTGCTCCTTGGCGTAATAGGCCTGGGCGATGGCGGAATTCAGCTTGTGGCTGCCGGAGGTGTTGTTGCCTTCAAATTTATAGTAAATTTTTGCCGGCGTGCCCAGCTTTTCTTCCAGGCAGTACGCCCGGATCAGAGGCGCAGGCCGGTACATCTTATAAAAGTCCCGGATTTTGGTGGGGATGGGGATGTAGGCGGTGGTCTCGTCCAGCTCCTGCCGGATCAGCTCCTGACAAAAAACCCCTTCCAGATCTGCCGGGGTCATGGGCTGCAGGGTCTGGGGGTTTAACAGCGGCGCAGGCTTGTTGATCATATCCGCCCGGAGGTTATACCAGGCCCTCGGCAGCTCCTGCTCACTTAAATAGATTTTGTAGGGAATTTCCATTGCCATAATCATTCTCCTTTTGGGGCATATAAACAAAAAACCCGCCCCAATGCAAATTTCTTTGCTGGGACAGGAAACGTTCCTGCGGTGCCACCCGGCTTGACGCATTGCGTCCACTCACGCGTACAACCATACGCTGACCTTTTGTAACGGAGGGTCGCTCCGGCGCACATACTTTTTGTTCTGATTGCCCTCGGAAGCCCATTCGGCCGCTGCGTTTCCTGCCACATTCTCACCACCTGCGGCTCTCTGAGAGGAAAAATCAGCACTTACTTACGCTTCCTCATCGGTTTCGTTTATTATATGCAACATTTTTTAATCTGTCAAGCCTGTTTGAGGTGGAGGAATTTTACGAATAATATATATTGGGAAAAAGCAGAAAAAACAGAGAAAAAAAGGGGGTTTTTCATGGGGGATTTCTTGACTTTTTTTGTCGTTTGTGGTACCCTGTAAAAGGTATGTTTTTTACATTTTTCGGTATTGATGCCGGTTTTCCGGTTTTCATATACAGTATTTCTCAATAAAATTTTAGGAGGAACCCAAAAATGAAAAAACTCATGGCACTGCTGCTGGCTCTGGTTCTGGTACTGGGTCTGGCGGCCTGCGGCACTCCCGCAACCAACGAGAAGTCTGACCTGAAGGTCGGCTTCATCTTCCTGCACACCGAGCAGTCCACCTACGATAAGAACTTTATCGATGCTGCTAAGGCTGCCTGCAAGGAAATGAACGTAGAGATGGTCCAGAAGACCGACATCCCCGAGTCCAACGCTTGCTACGAAGCAGCTGTTGAGCTGGTGGAAGTAGAAGAGTGCGACATCATCTTCGCTGACTCCTTCGGCCACGAGTCCTTCCTGATTCAGGCTGCTAAGGAGTACCCCGAGGTACAGTTCTGCCACGCAACCGGCACCCAGGCACACACTGCCGGCGTGAAGAACTTCCACAACGCATTTGCTTCCATTTACCAGGGTCGTTACGCTGCCGGTGTTGTTGCCGGTCTGAAGCTGAACGAAATGATCGCCAATAACGAGATCACCGCTGACGAGGCTAAGATGGGCTATGTCGGCGCATTCACCTTCGCAGAAGTTATCTCCGGCTACACCTCCTTCTACCTGGGCGCCAAGTCTGTCTGCCCCAGCGTAACCATGGATGTTAAGTTCACCGGTTCTTGGTACGATGAGGCCAAGGAAAAGGCTGCTGCCGAGGCTCTGATCAACGGCGGCTGTGTCCTGCTCAGCCAGCACGCTGACTCCATGGGCGCTCCCACTGCTTGTGAGAACGCAAAGGTTCCCAATGTTTCCTACAACGGCTCTACCGCTGCTGCTTGCCCTGAAACCTTCTTGATCTCCTCTCGTATCAATTGGGTTCCCTATTTCAAGTATATGATCGAGCAGGTACAGAAGGGTGAAGAGATTGCCACCGACTGGACCGGCACTCTGGCAACGGAGTCTGTTGTTCTGACCGAGATGGGCAAGAACGTTGCAGAAGGCACCCAGGAAAAGCTGGACGCAGTTCTGGCTGGCCTGAAGGATGGCTCTATCAACGTGTTTGACACCGCCAACTTCACCCTGAAGGGCGAGGCTGTTGCCTCTTACATGGCTGACGTGGATACTGACGACAAGTTCACTCCCGACACCGAGGCTGTGGAGAACGGTATCTTCATGGAATCCAAGCACCGCTCCGCTCCTTACTTTGATGTTCGGATCGACGGCATCACTCTGCTGGACGAGGCTTACTAATTCCCAATATGTATGTTTCATAAGGCGAGGCAGGGGAAACCCTGCCCCGCCTTACCTAGTTTTGAAAACCAAGCCGATGGAGATCGACTTGGTTTTGAGAACTATACAAACCCTTGAAGAAGGAGTGAGTTTTTTGGCAAAAACGGCTGCGATTGAACTGAAAAACATTACCAAAACCTTTGGCCCGAAGGTCATTGCCAACAAAGATGTCTGCCTCACCGCAAACCGGGGAGAGATCCTCTCTATTTTGGGTGAAAACGGCAGCGGTAAGACGACCTTGATGAATATGATCGCCGGCATCTACTACCCGGACGAAGGCCAGATCTTTATCGGCGGTGAGGAGGTTACCATTGCTTCCCCCAACGATGCCTTTGATTATAAGATCGGTATGATTCACCAGCATTTTAAGCTGGTGGACGTGTTTACCGCCACAGAAAATATCGTGCTGGGTCTGAATGAAAAGCCTTATGACCTGAAGAAATTCTCCCAGAAAATTCAGCAGATCAGCAATCAGTACGGCTTTAATATCGACCCCAATAAAAAGGTCTATGATATGTCCGTTTCCGAAAAGCAGACGGTGGAGATCATCAAGGTTCTGTACCGGGGTGCGGATATTCTGATTCTGGACGAGCCGACGGCCGTTCTGACACCCCAGGAGACCCAGAAGCTGTTTGACATTCTGCGCCGGATGCGGGATGATGGTAAGTGTATTATTATCATTACCCATAAGCTCCACGAGGTGCTTTCTCTTTCGGATCGGGTATCGGTTTTGCGCAAGGGCGAATATGTGGGTACGGTAAACACAGCAGAAACCAATGAGAGCCAGCTGACGGAAATGATGGTGGGCAAGAAGGTGGAGCTGAATATTGACCGCAGTGCGCCTGAAAACCCGGAAGACCGCTTGGAGGTTCGGCACATTTCCTGCATCAATAGGCAGGGCGCAACGGTGCTGGACAATGTGTCCTTTACCGCCCGCAGCGGTGAGATTTTGGGTATTGCCGGTATTGCCGGCTCCGGTCAGCGAGAGCTTTTGGAGGCCATTGCCGGCTTGCAGAAGCTGACAAAGGGCGATATTCTTTACCACAATCCTAAGACCGGGCAGGTGGACGATCTGCGAAACAAGACACCGCTGCAGATTCGGGAGCTGGGCGTCCGGCTTTCCTTTGTCCCGGAGGACCGTCTGGGTATGGGTCTTGTGGGAAATATGGACATCGTGGACAATATGATGCTCCGCAGCTACCGCCGGGGCAAAAGCTTCTTCCTGCAGCGCAAAGAGCCCAAGGATCTGGCAGAGCGTATTATTCACGATCTGGAGGTGGTAACCCCCAGCGCCGCAACCCCGGTACGCCGGCTGTCCGGCGGTAATGTACAGAAGGTGCTGGTTGGTCGTGAGATTGCCGCTGCGCCGAAGGTTTTGATGACGGCTTACCCGGTTCGGGGTCTGGACATCAACTCCTCTTACACCATTTACAACCTGCTCAATGAGCAGAAGAAACGCGGCACTGCTGTGATTTTTGTGGGTGAAGATCTGGATGTTCTTCTGGAGCTTTGCGACCGAATCTTGGTCATTGGCTCCGGTAAGGTTACCGGTCTGGTGGATGCCCGCACCGCAACCAAGGAACAGATCGGTCTGCTGATGACCAAGTCTGAGGCAATGGAAGAAGCGGAAGGAGGCGAAGGCAATGGCGAGTAATCAGAAAAAGCATCACGAGCCGCTGCTGCATATTGCAAAGCGGGATCATATGCCCGGCTGGAAGGCTTGGATGATCCGGATCGGCGCAATCCTTTTGGGCTTCCTGGTTACCGGCATTTTGTCTTCTCTGCTCACCGGCGCTACTATGGGCGAGAGCTACCAGATCATGTTCAAGGGCGTTTTTGGACGGCTTTTGGAAGGCAAAACCACCCTTCTGTGGCGGTTTTTCCAGCAAACAGCCATTCTGTTGTGCCTGGCGCTGGCAGTAACGCCTGCTTTTAGGATGCGGTTCTGGAACTGTGGCGCAGAAGGCCAGGCGCTGATGGGCGGTCTTGCGGCGATGGTCTGCATGATCGAGCTGGGCAACAAGGTTGCCTATCCGGTGCTGCTGCTGATCATCTTCGGTGCCAGCGTTCTGGTGGGCGCAGTGTGGGGCTTGATTCCGGCACTGTTTCAGGCCCAGTATAAAACCAACGAAACCCTGTTTACCCTGATGATGAACTATGTGGCGACCCAGATCGTTGCCTACTATGTATATCTGAAGGGCGCAGGCTCCAATGTTATCAACCCGGTGAGCACCGGTAATTTGCCCACGATCTTCGGGCAGAAATATGCCCTGAATATTCTCATTGTGGTGGTACTGATGGTGGCGATTTATATTTACCAGAAGTACAGCAAGCACGGTTACGAAATTTCCGTGGTGGGCGAAAGTCAGAACACTGCCCGGTACGTTGGTATCAATGTGAAAAAGGTCATTATTCGCACTATGGCCATTTCCGGCGCTATTTGTGGCATTGCCGGTATGCTTTTGGTGGCGGGCACTGACCACTCCATCAACACCAGCACCGTGGGAGGACAGGGCTTTACCGCCATTATGATCTCTTGGCTGGGTCAGTTTAATCCCTTTATTATGGCGCTGATGTCCGGCCTGGTTACCTTCCTGCAGTCCGGCGCTGCCAAGGTGGCAGACACCTTCTTCCTGAACAGCGCTTATGCGGACATTGTTTCCGGCATCGTGATCTTGTTCCTGGTGGGCTGCGAGTTCTTCGTTCAGTACACCGTTAAGCTTCGCAGTACCAAGAAAGGGGGTCAGGCGTAATGGAGATGTTTCTTGCTTTTCTCAGCAGCTCCATCCCTCTGGGCGTTCCGCTGCTGTACGGCTCTGTGGGTGAGATCGTTACAGAAAAATCCGGCCACCTGAACCTGGGCATCCCCGGCATTATGTATGTGGGCAGTATCAGCGGCGTTATTGGCGCGTTCTTCTATGAAATGGCTTGCGATGCCGCCGGTGTAGCCCTTGTGCCAGCGCTGGCTATTTTGGTCCCGCTGCTTTGCTCTATTATCGGCTCTGTGCTGATGGGTCTGATCTACAGCTTTATGACCGTTACGCTGCGCGCCAACCAGAACGTTACCGGTCTGGCGCTGACCACCTTCGGTATCGGCATCGGTAACTTCTTCGGAAGCTCCCTGACCAAGCTGGCAAACAGCGATCTGCCCATCGTGGCGCTGACCCGTACCAGTAACATTTACCGGACAGCCCTTCCCTTTGCCGACGATTTGGGTTGGTTCGGACAGCTGTTTTTGTCCCACGATTTTCTCACCTATGGTTCTATTATCATTGCGCTGATCGTGGCCTTTGTGTTAAACCGCACCCGCGTGGGTCTGAACCTGCGGGCAGTGGGCGAAAATCCCGCCACTGCCGATGCCGCCGGCATCCACGTAACCCGGTATAAGTATCTGGCAACCTGCATCGGCAGCGCCATTGCCGGTCTGGGCGGACTGCAGTATGTGGTGGCATTCACCAACGGCGTTTGGTCCAACAATGGCTTTGGCGACCGCGGCTGGATGGCTATAGCCTTGGTTATCTTTGCTCTGTGGAAGCCGGGTATGGCGATTTGGGGCTCGTTCCTGTTCGGCGCTTTGTGTAACGCCAACAACTATATCCGGGGCTTGGGTACAGCTACCCAGGAGCTGTTTAAGATGCTGCCCTATGTGGTAACCCTGCTGGTGCTGATTATCACCAGCATGCGGAAAAAGCGGGAGCATCAGCCGCCCCAGAGTCTGGGCCTTTCCTATTTCCGGGAAGATCGATAAACATTGCGGACGGTTCTGTACATTGACACAGAACCGTCCGTTTGCTATGATAAAAAAGGAGGGGATAGCCATGAAAAAACGAGATTATTTGTTCGTTATTTCGGCAGGATTTGTCCATTGTATAATGTTTTGGATGACTGGAATACTGCCGGATTTTGTGCTTCCGGAGAACATGGAGTTCTCTTTGCTTTCGGCAACTATCCTGGTGGGGACAGCCGCTTGTGTGTTCTTTAACTTCTATAAGCTGCGTTCTGTGAAGCAACTGGTTTTTCGAATGGTTGTTTTATATATTCTATGCATTGCGTTGCTCGGAAGATTGGAGCTAGCGCAAGCGTTGAGCGCGTGGGTGCCTTTAAGAGATATAGACGGGGAAAATTTTGCCGCGATGGCCGCTTTTTCTTTTTATGTTGCGGCAGCGCTATATGCCTGTGTGTTGAGTTTTATCGTTTATTTAATTATCAAATTGTGCAAGTGGGTGAAGCAACGGAGGTATGACACATGACACAGGAGACGGTTTTGTGCGAACCCACGAAACCGTCTTTTCTTTTTTGATAGGGAAAATTTTCCGAAAAAGGTGTTGACAAATAATGGGTGAGCATATATGATAGTAAGGAAGTTAGCGAAGGCTAATTGATTTTGTTAACGGGTAGTTAGCTTAGGCTAACCGCCCGGAGAAATCAGGTGAAGGTTATGAATTTGACAACTGTACAGCTTGGGCGGGAGTATATCATTCAGGCGGTTGAAGCCGAGGATACGGAATTGATCTCTTTTTTGTTTTCTCTTGGCTGCTACAGCGGCGAGCCCATTACGGTGATTTCCAGACGCAGAGGCGGCTGCACCGTATCCATTAAGGATGGCCGCTACAACATCGACAATCAGCTGGCAGCGGCAATTGTGGTCGCCTGACCCGGTGCCAAAAGCCTGCTGATGGTCTTTTGACCGGCAGTTAGCAACAGGTAACTGAATTTGATAGGAGGAAGATAATGAGAATCGCATTTGCCGGTAACCCCAACAGCGGCAAAACCACCATGTACAACGCCCTCACCGGCAGAAACGAAAAGGTGGGCAACTGGGCGGGGGTTACCGTGGATAAAAAAGAGGCGCTGATCCGGAAGGTTTACAGTCCGGATATGGAGCTGGTGGCGGTGGATCTGCCCGGCGCCTACTCCATGTCCCCCTTTACCGCGGAGGAGAGCATTACCAGCGCCTATATAAAGAACGAAAAGCCCGATGTGATTGTAAACATCGTGGATGCCACCAATTTAAGCCGCAGTCTGTTCTTTACCACACAGCTTTTGGAGCTGGGCGTGCCGACGGTGGTGGCGCTGAACAAGGCGGACATCAATGAAAAGAAAAAGACGGAAATTGATGTAGATGCGTTGTCTGCCAAGCTGGGCTGCCCGGTGGTGGAGACCATCTCCACATCTGCCGAGGGCCTGAAGCAGGTGGTGGAAGCGGCAAAGGCGCAGGCAGGAAAAATCCAGACCGCACCTTTCAGCCAGGGCAACATTGACCTGACGGACAAAAAGGCTGTGGAAACGGCAGACCGGAAGCGTTTTGCCTTTGTGAACAAGCTGGTTTCTCAGGTGGAAACCCGTACCCAGTTTACCAAGGACCGGAATTTCCAGGATAAAATCGACGATGTGCTCACCAGTCCTTGGTTCGGCCTGCCGATTTTTGCGGTGGTCATGTTCCTGGTGTTCCAGATTTCTCAGGCTTGGGTTGGGCACTGGATTGCCGAAGGCTATGAATTTGCAAACGGCACAACCATTCCCGGACTGGTTACCCTGATCGATCTGTTCAAGGAATGGGTTGCAGGACTGCTGGAAGGCGGAAACGACTTCTTGGTGGCATTACTTACCGAAGGAATCATCGGCGGCGTCAGCGCGGTGGTTGGCTTCCTGCCGTTGGTTATGGTGATGTATTTCCTCATTGCGCTGCTGGAGGACTGCGGCTATATGGCTCGGGCAACGGTGGTGCTGGACCCTATTTTCAAGAAGGTGGGTCTTTCCGGTAAGTCCGTGATTCCCTTTGTCATTGGCACCGGCTGCGCCATTCCCGGCGTTATGGCTGCCCGGACCATCCGCAACGAGCGGGAGCGCAACGCAACAGCGATGCTGGCGCCCTTTATGCCCTGCGGCGCAAAGCTGCCGGTGATTGGATTGTTTGCCGGCGCGTTCTTTGATGAAGCTTCCTGGGTAGGAACCCTGATGTATTTTGTGGGCATTTTCCTGATTTTGGTGGGCGCGTTGCTGGTAAACAAAATTGCCGGCTACAAGAACCGGAAATCCTTCTTCATTATGGAGCTGCCCGAATACAAAGTGCCTTCTTTTAAGCGCGCATTTATTTCTATGTGCAGCCGCGGTTGGTCGTATATAGTCAAGGCCGGCACGATTATTTTAGTCTGCAATGCAGTTGTGTTCGTGATGCAGTCCTTTGACTGGAGCTTGCAGCTGGTGGAGGAGGGTGCGGCAAGCACCTCCATTCTGGCAACCATTGCAAACCCCATAGCTTATGCGCTGGTTCCCATCGTAGGCTATCACGCCTGGCAGCTGGCAGCCGCCGCGGTTACCGGCTTTATTGCCAAGGAAAATGTGGTTGGCACATTGGCTGTCTGCTACGGCTTTGCCATCAACGATGACCTGGAGATGGAGAGTGGCAACGAAGTTTTGGATACCATGCGTGCGCTGACCAAGGTTGCTGCGCTGGCATATCTGATGTTTAACCTATTCTCGCCCCCCTGCTTTGCAGCTATGGGCGCAATGAACGCGGAAATCAAGGATAAAAAGTGGTTCTGGGGCGGCATTGCCCTGCAGCTGAGCGTCGGCTACACCATTGGCTTCCTGGTTTATCAAATCGGCACGCTGATTACCACCGGCGCTTTTGGCGCGGGATTTGTGCCCGGTTTGGTTGCAGTTGCCGCGATGGCCGCATTTGTTGGGTTTTTGTGTGTCCGGGCAGACAATAAGGAAAAGGTCGAGTTGCGGATCGGGTAAGGCTATGAAAACAGTAATTGTAGTGTGCGTATTGGTTTTGATACTGGGTTTGGCTGTATATGCCATTTATAAATCCAAAAAAAGAGGAAAAGGCTGCATCGGCTGCCCCGACAGCGGCTGCTGTCAAGGCTGTCAATGCAAATGTAAATAGAAATTGCCCCGGCTCAAACGAGCCGGGGCAAAGTTTGTAGGATTAGTTTGCGGCAGCCTTGGAAACTGCGGTAATATGTGTGTTGACACCCTGATACCAGTACAGGAAGCCTTCCATGTCCACAACATCGCCAGCCTTCAGGTCAGCAAAGGCCTTGTAGACCTCGGTCTCGGGGTCAGTCAGGTAACGCTCTACGCAGAAGTCATAAGTAGCATCGTTCAGCTTAACGGTAACATAGATGTCGTCGCCGGGTTCGCCGTTCTTGTACTCAATCTTTTCAATGGTCAGACCCTTGAAGGCCACCTTCTTATTCTGATCCTTGATCAGCTCGTCGGTGCCCAGCAGCGCGGTAACGTCCTTGGGTTCAGCAACAAAGGTGTCTGCATCAGCGACGAACTCGAAAGTAGCGTCAACGATTTCAACCTCGCCTTCCCAGGCAGCCTTGAAGCCGGAGACACGGATCTTAGTGCCGGCAGTCAGCTTGGCAGCATCCTCCTCGGAGCAAGCCATTTCGTACAGGAAGTAGGCGCCGTCGTTGTCCTGTGCGTACACGGTAATCTTATTATCCCACCAGGACTGTGTAGCCTGCACATAGCATTCTACAGTTACTGCGGAATCCAGTTCGGCTGCGTCGTACTCAGCATAGGACAGAACCTCTGTGGTATCGCCGGTGTTTTCGGTGTTGTTTTCGGTGTTGGTGGTGGTGCCTTCGGTGTTGGCTGCAGGTGCGCAGGCAGCAAGGCCCAGAACCAGAACCAAAGCCAAAAGCAAAGCAGTAAGCTTTTTCATTTGTGTTACACTCCTTTTTTATGTTTGGGTTGAAATTTACAAGACACATTATACTACTATTTTTCAGGAAATCAATATTTTTATATAGATTCCTAAAAATTTTTTCAACTGCTCCTTTTGCGGCGTTGCCGGAGCAGGTACAGTCCGATCCCCAGCCAAGTAACGCCTAAGGCACAAAGCAGAGCAATGGATGCGCCGGGCAGGGGGGTTAAGGCAGCCTTGCCGGTGATGTCTGCGTTCAGGTTATCCAGCCGGTACAAGGCGGCGGTTTCGGAGAACAGAGTGTTAAAATAGGCGTCGTCCAGCTTGTTGCCCCGGCGGGTGTTTTTCACCACGTCTTCAATCAAGAAGCCGGCGGCATCCCGCAAAGAGGCAGAGCCGTTGAATACCGGGGTCGTAAAGGTGTTTTCCGTGTTATCCAGCAGCAGCCGGGTGGCAGCGAGCTTCACATCGTAATACAGCTGGTTGTCCTCACCGCTGCGGCTTAAATAATCCTGATAAATATCGCTTTGCTGTGCCTTGACCGTAACCGGCACATAGCCTTCGGTTTGGGCATAGGCGATCTGCACTTCGTTTGTCAGCATAAACTGGGCGAACAGCCAGCTTGCCAGCACCTCTTGGGGGTCTTGCTTATTGAACACGCACATAGAAGGACCTTGGGAGATCATCTGGGGATGATTGGGGTCTGCCTGGGGAATGGGCATAACCACCGTCTGGAATTGCTGAACCTGGTCTTCAGGGATGTCCAGCAGCGGGGCATCTGCGCCCATCCAGGTAGCGCCGGCGGTGGAGTCAATGGCGAAGATGCATTGACCGGCGTTGAGGTAGTTTGCCGGATACCCTACCACCTTAAAGGTGCAGAAAGCGCCGGACTTGGTATGCTGACCTACGGTTTCCAGAAGCGCTCTTGTGGTTTGGTTAAACATCTGGATTTGACCCAGATTGGTGGAATAGCCTGCCTGGGTTTGCTTTAAGTAGGAGATCATCATATTGTCCGTGGACTTATAGATGAAGGGAATGAGGATTTTCTGACCGTTCAACCGGTAAGTGCCGTCGGGATTTTTCGCCGTGGCAGCTTCTGCAACCTGGAAGATAAAGTCCCAGGTGAGGGTTTCCGGCAGGGTAAAGCCCAGCTTCTCCACATAGTCCTTATTCACATAGCAGGCTTCCGTGGAGCGCATATAGGGCAGCGCATAGTGGCAGCCGTTTAAGAAGCACTCCGAGAGAAATTTGGGAACGATCTGCTCCTGGGCAACCCCGTCGAACAGCAGCTCCGAGCCGCCCAGACCGTATTTTTCGTGAGCCATCAGGCTATCCAGCGGCACAACGGAATTGGTACCGGTGAGGTAGGTGGCAATATGGTCCGGGTAGGTGATGCACACATTGGGTGTGGTATCGGTCTGGATGTTGGTGATCACATCATTGTAGATCTTGCCGTAGTCGGTGTACAGCCGCAGATTGACCTTGATGTTGGGATACAAGGCTTCAAAATCCGCAATTGCTTTTTTATAGATGTTTACCTGAGTCAGGTTGGTATCGTTTTTCGCCCAGAAAGAAATTTCGTAGTTCCGGCTGGTATCAAAGGATTCCGGCGCAGAAAAGGCGTTTCGCTTCACTTGACCGTGGCAGCCGGAAAGCAGCAGCATCAGGCACAGGGAAATAGCAAGAATTCGTTTCATCCCTTGGTACCCCCCCGGGCGACACCCGCCATAATCTTCTTCCGGAAGCACAAAAACAGGATGATCAGCGGCAGGGAAATGACTACAACCGCCGCCATCATTGCCGGCACATTGTCCCGCCCAAAGCCATTTTCCCGGATTTCCTGAATACCATTGGATACCAAAAAGTATGCCTGGTTATCGGTAATCAGCCGGGGCCAAACAAAGCTGTTCCAGCACTCGATCACCTTCAAAATGGTAACGGTGATAACGGTTGGACGGCAAATAGGGAGCATTACCTTAAACAGGTATTTCAGGTCGGAAGTGCCGTCTACCTTGGCGGCGTAATACAGCTCGTTGGGAATTTGGGAAAAATTCTCCCGCAGAAGATAAATGTAGAACACTGAGGTTACGCTGGGAAGGATCAGACCTGTGAAGGTGTTGCGCAAGTCCCAGTTTGTGATGGTAACAAAGTTGGTAATCACAACCAGCTCTGCCGGCACCATCATCAGCGCCAGAAACACGGTAAAGGCAAGGTCTCTGCCAGGGAACTGCAGGCGGGAAAAGGCGAAGGCGGCAAGCACCGTTACGATCAGCATCAGTGCGGTGGTAGCGATCGTGAAAATTACGGTGTTGACAAAATAGCTAGCCAGAGGCACAGCAGTAAAGGCCTTAACAAAATTGTCGAAGGTGGGATTTGCGGTGAACAGCTGGGGAACAAACTCGCCGTTGTAGGCACTGTAGCTTTTGAAAGCGGTCATCACCATCCAGTAAAAGGGAAACAGCACAAACACGCCCCAGATGGCAAGAAACAGGTAGGTAATGGTTTTTTTGGTTTTCTTCATAGCAGCACCTCCTGCATCAGATGTAATGGGTGTGCTTGCGGCTGACCAAAAGGTTAATAACCGTAATGGTCAGCACCACGGCAAAGAGAATCACCGCAGCGGCAGAGGCGTAGGAGGGGTAACCGCCGGCGTTGCCGTAGAGCATATCGTACACATAACCCACGATAGTATTCATCCCGGCGGCGTTCAGATCTGTACCAAAGAGGGCAACAGCATCGGAATATGCCTTAAATGCGCCGATGAAGCCGGTGATAATCAGGTAAAACAGACTGGGAGAAATCATCGGCAGGGTGATTTTGGTGAAAATCCGGGTCTTGGAAGTGCCGTCCACCAAAGCGGCATTGTAATAGTCCTGCTTGACCGAGGCTAAAGCGCCGGTGAGCACCAAGATCTTAAAGGGCATAACTACCCACACGGTGTAAAAGCACAGGACAAACATTTTTGCCCAGTAGGGTCCGGTGATAAAATCTACAGGGGCAATGCCGAAAAAGCCCAGAAGGGTGTTGACAAGGCCGGGGGTGTAGGGGGTCTGGCGGAACAGTAGCATAAACACAAGACCCACCGCCAGGGTGTTGGTTACATAGGGCAAAAAGTAAACAGTCTGGAACAGGCTGCGCAGCTTTTTTATGGAGCTTAGACCCAGAGAGATCAGCAGCGCCAGTCCGGTGGATACCGGAACAGTGATCAGCACCAAAATAAAGGTGTTTTTCAGCGCCTGCAGGAAATAGGGGTCCTGCAGAACGTACCAGAAATTATAAAAGCCGATGCCGAAGGCGGTCTGGGAGGCGGAATTGTAGCCCTCTTCCACCGAGTAGACAAAAACATCGATCAGCGGATAGACCAGAAATATACCTAAAAAGGCGATCGCCGGCAACAGGTACAGCCAGCCTTTGTAGTGGTTTCGTTCCATTTTCAGCCCTCCGGGTACAGCCGCTGACCGGCTTTGTCAAAGAAAAAGACCTTTTCCTGCTTCAGGGAGAAACGGATGGTTTCTTCTGCCGGCTTTTGGGCAAGCTCACTGGGAACGATGGCACGAATGGGCGTCTGGCAGGCGTTGTGGGCGCAAAGGACGGTGGTGTCCCGACCCATAACCTCCAGTCCCCGGAAAGCGCAGACAAGGGCGCCATCCTGGTCCGGCACAAAGCCCTCCGGACGAATGCCAACGGTTACAGCGCCGTCGGGCAGAGAAACCTGCAGAACCGGTGCGCCACTTAGCATAAGCTGATGGTCTACAATTTCACCGGAGAAGATATGGATGGGTGGCGTTCCTAAAAACTTTGCCACAAAGAGGTTTTTGGGATCATCATAGACCCGCTGGGGATGACCCTTTTGCTGGATCTCGCCCTGGTCCATCACCACGATCTCGTCGCAGATGGACATAGCCTCTTCCTGGTCGTGGGTAACAAATACGGTGGTGATGCCGGTTTTTTGCTGAATGGACTTGATCTCCTCCCGGGTCTGCAGCCGCAATCTGGCGTCCAGATTGGAAAGGGGTTCGTCCAACAGCAGAATCCGGGGCAGCTTCACCAGAGCTCTGGCTATGGCGACACGCTGCTGCTGACCGCCGGAAAGCTGACCGGGTTTGCGGTCCAGTAGATCCGAAATCTGCACCAGCGCTGCCGCATCCTTCGCCCGGGCGAGCATCTGGTCCTTGGTCAGCTTGTCTTTGCCTTTCAAATTTTCCAGAGGGAACAAGATGTTCTGCAGAACCGTCAGGTGGGGATACAGGGCATAGTTCTGAAACACCATACCCACCCCCCGGTGCTGAGGCTCTAGGGCGGTAACATCCTGCGCGTCAAAAAAGATGCTACCGGCAGTGGGGGTCAAAAGACCGCAAAGCAAATTCAGCGTGGTGCTTTTGCCGCAGCCGGAAGGACCCAACAGACCGATCAGCTTGCCGTCGGGGATGGTCAGGTCCATATCCTTCACGGCAAACACCGGGGCATCCTTTTTACTCCTGCCGGGAAATTGTTTGGTTAGATTTTTCAGTGTAACTTCCATGCGGTTTCACCCTTTTATAAAGAATACCTTTATTATAAGAAAGATCGTATCGATTTGCAAGAAAAAAATCCCCGGCGGAGTATCCGCCGGGGTGGTGCTTTGTATGATAAGCAGTAATCGGTCATTCCGAGGAGGGAGGCAGCCTGACGTGGGAACCTCACGGATGCGTAGGAGATTGCCACGGCTTGCAAGGCAAGCCTCGCATAGACGAAGGTCGGTTTAGCGCTGAGAACCCAGGAAGAACAGGGCTAAGGTATTAGGACCGGAGTGAGAGCCGATGACACCACCGATGTAGTGAATAATCGCGTTTTTTACACCGTATTTCTCTTTCAAGGTATCTGCCAGATACTGGGCATCTGCCGGGCAGTCGCTGTGGGAGATAAAGACAGTGTTGTTTTCCCCGGGCAGCTGGGTCTCAGCAAATTTCTTTGCCAGGGCGTCAATGGCTGCTTTCCGACCCCGGGCTTTGGAAACATTGACCAGATGGCCGGCATCGTCCATATGGAGCACCGGCTTGATCTGCAGCATCGTGCCCAAAATGGCAGTGGTGGCGCTGATGCGGCCGCCCCGCTTCAGGAACATCAGATCGTCCACCGTAAACCAGTGGCACAGGTGCAGACGATTTTCCTCACACCAGCGAGCAAGCTCGTCCAGCTCCATACCGGCGTCCCGCTTTTGGCAGGCATACCAAAGGAGCAGACCCTGACCCATAGAGGCGCACAGGGTATCTACCACACGGATCTTCTGCTGGGGGTATTTTTCCGCCAAATCCTCTGCGGCAATGACTGCAGATTGATAAGTTGTGCTCAGACCGGAGGAAAAGGCCAGGACCAAGGCGTCTTTCCCTTCCTGCAGGGTCGGCTCTATGGCCGCTGCCCAGTCGGCAGGGTTCAGGGCGGAGGTGGAAACGGATTCACCGGTACGCATACTTTCATAAAGCTCCTGCAGGAAGGCTTCATCGAAGTCCCGGTAGGTTTCGCCCTTGTACAGAACAGAAAGATTATGTACAGAAACGCCCAGCTGGTCATACATTGCCTGGGACAAGTCGCAGCAGTTATCGGTGATAATTTGATAAGACATAGTTTTTCTCCTGATGTATAGTTTGCAAAACGTTGCTTGTAAACAGTATACCGCAAGCCGGGCAAAAAAAGATGTCCTTTTTCGGAGAAAGGGACAACAGGCCGGATACGGATAGTAGATTTTCCCACTCTACCGCCGGTAGAGTGGGAAAGAAACAGAATATTTATAGTTTCTTTTTGCAGGCTTTTGCGGCAAAAAATAGGGCAGACCAAAGAAACAGGCTCAAAACCCAAAATTGGCTACAAACCATCGGCGCGGAAACCCAAATCAAGAAAACATACAGCACATTTCCCAGGGTTTTTGAGCCGGTAGCGGAAAAAATATTGGCGATCAAAAACACCACGGTCAGCACCAAACTGGTCAGGCTAATGTGGCACAGGAGCTGGCAGGTCTTTTTGTCTTTTTGTTTCCGGGCGTCCAGCAAAAGCCAGAAGCCGGGGACAAAAAAGAACACCGCAAGGGTGGTCAGGGCGACGGACTGAATGCCGACGGGGGATTGTATATGACCCAGGGCGGCGCACAGAAGATACAGCCAGCCCCAGATGATCCATAAGATACGTTTTTTCATAGAAAACTCCTTTGTAGAGCGTTTTTTACATTATAACCCAAGCCGCAGTCCTGCGCAAGGGGGGAAAACGCTGGACAAAAACGGCGAAATGTGGTACAATAGAAAAAATATTTGGAAAAAGGAGTGTATTTCTATGAATTGCCCCTTTTGCGCAGATCCGGAAAGTAAGGTTGTAGACTCCCGTCATTCTGACGATGGCTCCAGCATCCGCCGCCGGCGGGAATGCTTGAAGTGCCAGCGCCGGTTTACCACCTATGAGGTGGTGGAAAGCATCCCGGTTATGGTGATCAAGCGGGACGGCTCCCGGCAGAGCTTCGACCGGAACAAGATTTTGCAGAGTATGGTCCGCGCCTTTGACAAGCGGCAG
>JAZSRR010000107.1:0-6590 GCA_045538605.1 Faecousia sp. | reverse complement strand
TCCAAGCTTTTTAAATACACAGCAAAACCTCGTCATAAATTTAGTTAAAACAAATCAATTTATTATACCGGGAAATCCCAAAAATTGCAAGTGCTGTCCCGGTTTTTTCCGAGGATTTTCGGCTTATTTTCCCTTTGACATATATGGGCTTCTTGCCTATAATAAAATCAAAGGAGGAAGCACTTATGAAAATGGTTCTTTTGACCGCATTGGGTGTTGGCGGTGCGACAGTTTTCGGCTCTTTTCTGGGTTTTGTGTTTAAGAAAATTTCCCACAAATTCAGCGATATCGTGTTGTCCTTCGCTGCTGGGGTTATGCTCTGCGCAGCGGTAACGGGACTGATTTTACCTTCTTTGGAATATCCCAGCTTTTCTCCGCTTGTGATGACGGTTTTGGGTGTGTTCACAGGCGCGCTTTTTCTGAATGTTTTGGACAAAGCTGTTCCGCACCTGCACCGGCTTGCCGGCATTGACCAGGAGCAGCATCCGGAAAGCAGCGCCAAGCTAAATAAGGTGCTTTTGTTCGTTTTGGCAATCGGTATTCACAACCTGCCGGAGGGCATTGCCGCAGGTGTAGGCTTTGGCAGCGGTAACACATCCCAGGCGCTGACCATTGCCGCCGGTATTGCGCTGCAAAACATCCCGGAGGGTATGGTGATTATTGGTCCTATGCTGGCTGCAGGTATCAGCCCCGGACGCACATTGCTTTGCGCTCTTGCTACCGGAGTTGTGGAGGTTTTGGGTACACTGCTGGGTTACTTTGCCGTCAGTCTTTCCTCTGCGATCCTGCCCTTTGCCCTGGCCTTTGCCGGCGGCACAATGCTCTATGTCATCAGCGACGAAATGATCCCGGAAACCCATCACGATAACGCCAGGGGTGTTACTTACGCTTTGCTGGTCGGTTTCTGCCTGATGCTGGTAATGGACTTCTTTCTGGGATAAGAAAACATCCGGAATACCGTTGGTATTCCGGGTGTCTTCTTATTTTACATAGTCCATACTGATCCTGCCGTTGGAGATCTTGCCCCAGGTGGTGCTTCCCACCTTTTTGGTTTCCAGTATGGTAACTTTGGCGCCCTTATACAGGTAGCCGACGATCTTATTGCCGGTGCCGGCGGCGCTGCGAACGCGCAGCGTGTCGGCGGTAACGGTTTTTGTTACGTTCGGGCTTGTCTGGGCGGTATTATTCAGAACAACATAGTCCAGGCTGATCCAGCCTTGGGATATCCGTCCCCAGGTGGTGTTGCCGACCTTTTTCTGCTCCAGAATCTCCACCTTGTCGCCGTTTTTCAGGTAGCCTGCCACCGCATAGGAGGTGCCGGCGCCTTTGCGTACACGCAAAACATCGCTCACCTTTACTGTCCCGGTAAGGGTTTTGGGCGCTTCCTCGGCTTTGTCCAGCACCACATAGCTCAGGCTGATCCAGCCGTTGCTGATTTTGCCCCAAGTGGTATTGCCTGCCGTTTTCTTTTCCGTAACGGTTACCTTTTCTCCGTTTTTCAGATAACCAACCGTTTTATAGGTTGTGCCGGGACCGCTGCGAACACGCAAGGTGTCCGACACCTTCACAGTACCCTTCCAGGTTTGCTGAGTTGGTTTTTCTTCCACGGGGGGTGTGGTCTCCGGAACAGTTTCCTCCGGCTGCGGTTTTTCCGCTTCCGGTTTTGGGGTGTCCAGCACCACATAGGACATACTGATCCAGCCCTTGCTGATTTTGCCCCACCGCATTACGCCCACGGTTTTTTCTTCCAGGATTTCCACCTTATCGCCGCTATTCAGGTATCCGACCACAGAATAGCCGGTACTGGGACCACTGCGGATTCGCAGGGTATCGCTTACCTTGACTGTGCCTGTTTTGATCTGGGCAGGCGCTTGGGTTTCGGGCTTGGATACTTTGTCGTAATCGGTGTATTTCAGGCAGACCCAACCACCGGAGAACTGACCCCAGGTGTAGCTGCCGCCCTGTTGGGTTTTGGTGATCACCAGTTTCTTCCCGGTATTAACCGAACCCACAGAGGGGTAATTGGTGCCGGGGCCGGTACGGATGTTCAGGCCGTCGGTGGTAACCGTTACGGTGATCCCTTTTTCCGGCTCCTGTTGGGTATCATTTCCGGAGCCATCTGTCCAGCGGGCATAAAGTCTTGCGTTGCGGGTAGAGGCATCCAACTTGGTTACCCTTACGCCGCCGGTTTTGGCTGTGTACCATCCCTTGAATTGATAGCCGGGATAGCTGGGTGTTGGGATAATGCTTGCGGTTAAGGCTGTGTCATAGCCCTGCACATTGGGACTGACACTGCCGCCGCAGGCATCATATAAAACATAACCAAAATTCTCCGGCGCTTTCTGGGAGTATACGCCATTGAGGTAGATATTCGCCTCGCATAAGCGGCGGCGGAGAAGGAATGTCTTGATCTGCCCGCCTGCATTACACCAGCGGCTGAAGGCATTGATCAGCGTATTGCCGGTGGCACCGCTGACGATCGCCTGATAAAACACACCGGAAGGCGAATACATCCATCCTGTTCCGCAGTTATAAGAGAATAGCAGCAAAGCGTCAAACTGCCTCTGTTTCAGCACTATTCCGGTTTTCTTGGCAAAGCTGTTGATCTCCGCCTCAAACCGGGCTATGTAGCTGCGCAGAAGTGTCTCTGCCGCTTCCTCTGAAATGCCGTTATTTTTATATTCCTCCAACTTGTCATCCGGGCATTTGGTGCCGTAGCCAACGGTCCATTGGGCATAATCCCAATAAGGCTTTCTGCTAAAGCCTTCTTCCAGCTTCAAAAGATTCACCGCGTCGGAGCTGACGGACAAAGCCGCATCCGCGTGAACGCCAAAGGATATTACACTAACCAAAATTACGAATATCAACACAAGACTCGTAATTCGTTTTTTCAATTTTCTTCTCCTTTCTTGTCGAGTTCTCTGTCATTATAGCAAAGGCAAAAACCCATTGCAACTATCAAAATCCGGCAACGCTACAACTTATTGCCAGTTTTCTTTCCTTGCTTTTCCCGATATACTATGATAGAATCATAAACAATTTAAGGAAAGGACGTATGCTTTGTGTCAAAAATTCTGCTTGCCATGAGTGGCGGTGTGGACAGCTCGGTTGCTGCCTATCAAATGCAAAAGGATGGCTTTGACTGCGTTGGCGCGACAATGCTTTTGTGCGACAAAGCGCTTTTAGGCGGCGCAGAGCCGGCTGACAACGCCCGGGACGCAGAAGCGGTCGCCAAAAGACTGGGTATGCCCTTTCATATACTGGATAACACTGCCGATTTTTGCCAAAAGGTTGTGGAGCCTTTTATCGCCTGCTACGAAGCTGGTGGTACACCCAACCCCTGTGTGTACTGCAACAAGGAGATCAAATTCGGGGATTTACTGCAGCAGGCGCTGGATCTGGGCTGCGACGGAATTGCCACCGGTCATTACGCCCGGATAGCCGAGAAAGACGGCAGATATCTTCTATATAAGGCAAAGGATTTGAGCAAAGACCAAAGCTATTTCCTTGCCTGCTTAAATCAGCAGCAGCTGACCCACTGTTATTTCCCCTTGGGAGAGCTGACCAAGGAGCAGGTGCGGCAAATTGCTGAGGAACAAGGTTTTATTACTGCCAAAAAAAGCGACAGTCAGGACATCTGTTTTATCCCCGACGGGGATTATAAGGCATTTATGGAGCAATACACCCAAAAGACCTATGCAGTTGGCAATTATCTGGATTTAGACGGCAAGGTAATTGGGCAGCACCAAGGAGCGGTGGGGTACACCATCGGTCAGCGGAAGAGGCTGGGGATCGCTCTGGGCACACCGGCGTATGTGTGCCGAAAAGATATGGTCAAAAACACCGTTACTTTAGGTCCGGACGAAGCGTTGTACCAAAAGAGCCTGATTGCTGATAACTGGAACTTCATTCCCTTTGATATACTGGATGCGCCGATGCGACTAAAGGCGCGGGTGCGCTACCGCCATAAAGAACAGCCTGCCACCGTTTATCCTTTGGAAAACGGCACTGTACGGGTGGAATTTGATGAGCCCCAAAGAGCCATTACGTCGGGACAGAATGTGGTTTTGTATCAAGAGGATCTGGTCGTTGGCTGCGGCACGATTTTGTAAACAAAAAATTTGAGGAACGGTAACCGTTCCTCAAATTTTTGTTTCCGGAAAATACTCTTTTACAAAGTCCACTGATTGGACAGAAAAAGCTTTACCGTTCAGGTATTCCAGATTTCCTGCCTCTGTGGTAAACTGGAAACGCAGCTTATAGGAATAAAGCGCTTGATAGTTGCGGTCAAATCGCTTATTAAGCTTTCCGTATTTGCCGTCGCCCAGCAAGGGGTGTCCGGCGTGGGCAAATTGCGCCCGGATTTGGTGGGTCCTGCCGGTGATGAGTTCGCACTCCACCAGAGAAAGACCGCTTCGGCTGGCGAGGGTCTTATAATTGGTCTGGCAGGTTTTGGTGCCAGGCTTCGGCGTATCCGACACATAGACCCGATTTTGCTTGGTATCCTTGAACAGATAGCCTTTCAAGCTGCCGTTGGATGGCTTTGGTGTGCCTTCCACAATCGCCAGGTACCGCTTATCCAGCTCCCTGTCCTTGATTTTCTGGTTCATCACCCGCAGTGCTTCCGCCGTTTTGGCGGCAATCACAATACCGCCGGTGTTCCGGTCGATCCGGTTGCACAGCGCCGGCGTGAACCCATTTTCTCCCCGGGGATTCCATTCCCGTTTCTGATACAAATATGCCTGGATATGGTCAATGAGGGTTCTGCCGTACTCCGCTCCATCGTGGGGGTGAACAGCCAAACCGGGCCGCTTGTCCACCAAAAGAATTTGATCATCTTCATAGACGATATTTAATTTAGGCGCCGCTACCGTCAGGTAGGCGTTATCCTCCCGGGGCTTATCGAAAAATTCGTCATTGATATAAAGCTGCAACACATCCCCCTGCTGCAGCCGGGTATCCCGTTCTATTCTGCCGCCATTGCATTTGATCCGCTTGATGCGGATATACTTCTGCGCCAGCGAAGCCGGCAGAAGCGGCACTGCCTTTGCCAGAAAGCGGTCCAGTCGTTGACCGGCATCATTGGTGCCAATGGTAAATTCCTTCATGCTTACTCCTGGTTCTGGGCAAAATGCCGGTCCATCTGCTCGGTAAATTCCCGCGCCGGATTATAGCCCATTTTGCGCTGACGGTTATTCATAGCTGCCACCTCTAAAATCACTGCCAGGTTACGGCCGGGGGTAATAGGAATGGTGTTCATAGGAATATCCACACCCAAAATTTCCATATGCTGCTCCTCCAGACCCAGTCGGTCATATACCTTCTTGTGGTCCCAGGGAACAATGTTCACCACCAAATTGATCTCATTTTCCGCTTTAACTGCACCCATACCGAAAAGCTTTGCCACATTGATAATACCGATACCGCGCAATTCCACATAGTTCTTGATCAGCCGGGGTGCGGTACCGATCAGGGCTTTTTCTGAAATCTTCCGGATCTCCACCGCGTCATCAGCAATCAGCCGATGTCCACGCTTGAGAAGCTCGATCGCTGCCTCGCTCTTGCCAATTCCGCTTTCACCGATCAATAGCAAGCCCTCACCATATACCTCCATCAAAACACCATGGCGGGTAATGCAGGGCGCTAAGGCTGATTTCAGATACGCAATAATATCTGAAACAATAGCGCTGGTCGTCTGCCTGGTGCGCAGAAGCGTTACATTGTGCTTTCTTGCCATTTCCAGGCACTGGTCATAGGGCACGATATCCCGGGCTATCAAAAGCGCAGGAGATTTAAAGGAGAAAAAGCGGTCAAAGGTCATCGCCCGCTCCGCATCCGACAGCTTTTGCAAATAGCTGGTTTCCACATTACCCATCACCTGCAGCCGCATCGGCTCAAAATGATCGTAATAGCCGGCAAGCTGCAAGCCGGGTCTGGACACGTCAATTTGTGTCAGGCAGATGGATTCATAATCGGTTGCGGCAAATGTTACCTCCAAACCAAATTCCTCGACCAAGGTGGAAAGCAAAACACTATGGCTATCAAACATAAGGAAGCACTCCCTTCAGCGTGGGCACAAAACCCACCTATCTCTTTGTTTCCTTATTATACTGTCAGAAACCGGGAATAGCAACATTATTTTGAAAAAACCAAAAAAATTCCAAAAAAACACTTGCTTTTTTTATCAATGTTTGATATCATATTCAAGCGCCTGTTTCGGCGCACACGAACTTTTCGATTTCAGATAGGAGGTGCAGTGAATGGCAAAGTGTGATTATTGTGGCAAGGGTGTTACCTTTGGTATTAAGGTCTCTCACTCCCACAGACGCTCCAACAGAACCTGGAAGCCCAATGTAAAGCGGGTCAAGGCCATTGTGAACGGTACGCCGTGCCACGTGTATGCCTGTACCAGATGCCTGCGTTCCAACAAGGTCGAACGTGCTGTCTGATTTATCCGGCAATATATAGCGGTGTTGCACATGCAGCACCGCTTTTTATTTTTCTTTACGACATTGTTTTTTTATGATATACTGGCACTAATCATATACTGGGAGGTTTTGCAATGGAGAAAGCCAACGCTATGAATATGG
>JAZSRR010000095.1:0-6880 GCA_045538605.1 Faecousia sp. | reverse complement strand
GGATACCGGCCTGTACGGCATCGTCCGCCATCCTATGTACATGGCAACAATCCTGCTGTTTTTGATGATCCCCGTAGTGCTTGGCTCCTGGTATGCGCTGATCGTATTTGCGTTCTATCCGGCGATCATCATTGTCCGGCTGAAAGACGAGGAAGATCTGCTGACCCGGGAACTGCCCGGCTACGCAGAGTATAAAAAGAAGGTCAAGTACAGAATAATTCCCTTTGTATGGTAAACAAAAATGGCGTGTTGCAAAATGCTGCAACACGCCATTTGGTTATTTTTGCGTCAAAATCCTTTTAACGAAATAATATCACTGCGTGAAGGTGTATTTTACGAAATTACCGTTGCCGTCGCCGGTGGTGATCACGGTATCGCCATTGGCGTTCTCCGAAATATCCATAATGGGAAATCTTCCGTTTTCTTTTACATAGGCTTCGGGGCTTTCTGCCTCGACCTCGATCAGCGCTTTCTTGGCATACTGCTCACCGCCGCAGGAATTGATGTCTTCAATAAAAACTTCGTATTCGTTCATGCTGGTATCTCCTTATCACAGAAAAGTTAGATTACAGAAACAATATCGCCTGGTTCCCGATGCTGGCTGTGCAGCGGCAGGGGTTTTGCGTCGTCAGCAGGATACCCCATAGGCAGCAGTGCGGAGACGGTCACATTCTCCGGCAGGCCAAGGACTTCGGACACCTGATCGGCATTGAAGTAGCCCACCCAGCAGGATCCGATACCAAGCTCCGCAGCCTCCAGCATCATGTGGGTGCAGACGATGGCGGCATCGGTCTCGCCGGATTCATAACCGGGCTGCAGCTTGTTCTTCCAGTCCCGGGTGCGGTCATAGCAGACCACCAGGATCACAGGGGCATCAAAGGTGCAGCGGCATACGGATGCCAGCTTCCTTCTTGCGTCTTCACTTTTGGCAATGTAGATCTTCTGGGGTTGGTTGTTGCAGGCAGTGGGCGCAACGTGTCCGGCCTCCAGGATCCGGCGCATATGTTCCTCCTGAATGGGCTGGTCCTTGAAAGAACGAACAGAATAACGCGCCTTGGCAAGTTCCAAAAATGTCATAGGTAAGACCTCCTTTTATGCTCCCCAAAACGGGCATCGTTTGCCGATGCACTGGTTGTTCTGGGCCGCGTGGCGGCAGCGGATGTGGGACAGCTCCATTTCCACACCCAGGTTTTCTTTCGCAAATTTTACAGCTTCGGTGATGGCAAGATAGGAATTACGCTTGCAGCACCGAGGACCGCCTACAGTACCAATGGCGTGAAGACTCCGGGAAGTCATTAGGTTGCTCATACCCCATTCCTGATTGGATAGGGGAGTCGCACCGGTAACGATGGAAATGAACATACCGGAGCTGATGGCAGCACCGCAGCTGCCCCAAAAACCGCAGATTCCACCGGGCACTTTACGGCCTCGGGCTTGCATCTCATTCAGCGCTTTGTTTAGATCAATATCGCCGCCTGCATTTTTGTAGGCGGACAGCAGGGCAGAGCCGACCATAATGTGATGCTCCGGGCCGTGCATATGGCAGAAGGGAAGCTCCATTAAATGGGAAATGATCTCGTAGGGATTTTTGGAGGTTTCCTCCAGGCATGCACCGATGATCTGGTCGATGCCTTGGGTATGACAGGCATCGCAGACAAAATGACCGTTTATACACCGGGCAGTAGAAATCTCCTTCTTGTGGCAGATGGCGCACTCCATCTCGATACCTTCACTGAGATACTCCAGCGGTGCTTTGCAGATCAGGCATTCTTCCTTCATGGCACTTCCTCCGCATTTTTTCTTTATTCTATCATGCACTTGCCCTCTTTTCAACACCGGGGAGCTATGATACAATGGTTAAAAAGTGAGGTGCTGATATGAAGAAGGTTGCGTTTATCTGTGTCCACAATTCCTGCCGTAGTCAGATTGCGGAAACGCTTGGCAAAAAGTTAGCAGGCGATGTGTTCGAAAGCTATTCTGCAGGCACGGAAACCAAACCCCGGATCAATCAGGATGCGGTGCGGCTGATGAAGCAGGTGCACGGTATCGATATGGAGCAAACCCAGTATAGCAAACTCCTTTCAGACATCCCGGAGGTGGATGTGGTCATCACCATGGGCTGTAATGTCCAGTGTCCATACCTGCCTTGCTCTCATCGGGAAGACTGGGGACTGGAAGATCCCACAGGCAAAGACGATGAAGCATTCCTGGAAACGATCCGCCTGATCGAGGAAAAAGTGCTGGATTTGAGCCGAAGAGTGTCGAACCTCCGATAGGTTTTCGCAGGCCGCTTGCCGCCAATGCTGCGGAAAATCCCTCGAAAATACCAATGGGTATTCCCTTTGTAATTTTACTTGCCTTGCCAGCAAGCCGCTCTGCGAAAGCTGCTATGCACCTCTCAGCGAGAGGTTTTGCTGAGATTTTTGGTGCGGCGGACGAAGCCTTGCTGACGCAAGGCAAGGACAACAAAGCAAAAAGATCACAAAATATCGGCTGAGAGGCTGTCGGGGCTCGACACTCTTCGGCTTAAGATCGTCTAAAATAAAACTGACCCGGAGTTGGTTTCGTGTGAAATCTCACGTTTCCAACTCCGGGCTTTGTTTCTATTGTAGGCTTTACTACTCTGCGGTTTGCGGGTAACGGGATTTAAGTCGCCCCAGGTGCTCCGCTTGGCAGCATCCACTTTTCGCTTTTCCTTCTTGGAAAGCTTCTCGTAGGGAATAAACTTTTCCATTTGCGTTTCCTCCTTTTTAATTTGCGATGCAAGCATAACAGAAAAGAGGGAAATAGTCAAATGAAGTTTCTGGAAATTTTTACTGCCTTTTCATCTGTCGTAGGAACAACAATACTGCTGCTACGAGCGCAATGATGGCGTATCCCAGCACCCACCATATATGCGGGAAAATACCGGCAAAATTTCCTGCAAGTATTGCCTGTTCCATTTCCACAGCGTGCACAAAGGGCAGCGCATATGCGATCTTTTGAAAGGCACCGCCCACAAGCTCGAGATCAAACCACGTGCCGGACAGCCAGGCAGAAAGATTGGTAAGCAGAGCACCGCAAATGCCGCCAACCTGCTTATCGTTCAGGATACTGCCGAAAAGCAATCCCAAGGCAATAAACAAAATGGAAACAGGTATGATAAAAATGACCGCATACAGGATATTTACCGTTACTTTCAGACCGAGAACGATCGCCACGATATAACAAATCACGCATTGGGCAACTGCAATCGGTACGATCGGCAAGGTATAGCCCAGGATAAAATCCACCGGTGTCAGCGGCGTGGTGTATAAGCGCTGAAGAAGGCAGCTGCCTCTGTCTTTGGCAATGATCGTTGCAGAAAACAGCGTCATAAAGGAAAGACCAAAGACCGTAATACCGGGGGTTAAGTGCTGTATTTCAAAAAGCTTTACCGGTACGTTTGCTTGTATGGCGCTGAGTAGCACTATCAGCACAAGGGGAAATCCAAGACCAAAGGCCAAATTGAGAGGATCTCGTAATATTTCCTTTGTGTTTCTATTCGCAAAAGTCAGCATTCTCATTTTGCCACTCCTTTCACGATACGGACAAAGGCCTGTTCAAAATAATCCGTCCCTGCTGTTTCTTTAATCTTGTCGGGGGTATCGCAAATGAGCAGCTTACCGTCCTTCATAATGGCAACACGGTCAGAAAGTGCCTCTGCTTCTTCCATGTAGTGGGTTGTCAGAATGATGGTAACCTTGCCTTTCAGGGAACGGATAATGCCCCAAAGTTCGTTTCTTGCCAGCACATCCAGTCCCAGGGTAGGCTCGTCCAGAAACAAGATATCCGGTTCGCTGATCAACGCCATTGCGATGCTCAGTCTGCGCTGGAGGCCGCCGGACAGTTTTCCTGCTTTTTTCTTCATTACGGTTCCAAGTCCCAATCGTTCAGTCAGCTCTGTGATCTTGGTATTTCGCTTATCTTTTGTAAATCCGTGAACACCGCACATCAGTTCCAGATTTTCACGAACCGAAAGACCGGGCGCAACCGCAGTTTCCTGCGGAGAAACGGCTATGATCGATTTCACGGCGGCAGGATCTTTGCAAATGCTTTTCCCGTTCAGAAACGCATCACCGCTTGTGGGCTGTGTCAGGCAGGACAGCATTTTGATGGTGGTCGTTTTCCCTGCACCGTTCACACCCAGCAGGGAAAATAGTTCTCCCTGGCGAACAGAAAGGCTGAGGTCATCAACTGCAACCACATCCTTGTATGTTTTCGTTAAACCTTCCATTCTGATAGCATCCATATCTGATACTCCGTTACAGCTTTTCCTTCAGCTTTTGGTTGAGTGCTTCCGTTTTGGCTTTGGTGGCACAGTAGATGATGAGCCAAATGAGGGCATAGCCTGCAACGAAAATGCCGGTGAAAACGAGGATGGGAATCAGCTGTTGCTGCAACCAACCGTTGATCAGATAGGTGAGAATATAGGCAATATACAGCCCGCCGCCGTGGAGCAGGATCATAATGGGAAGTGGCAGCTGTTCCATCTGATAGATCGCTGTCATACCGGCTGCGATAAAGGCAAGCAGCGTAATCGTCAGGATACCCATGCAAACCTCTCTGGGGGAGAAGACTTCTACAGCGTCGGTAGCGCCCAGAATACCGTAGATGATTGCCAAAACGATAGGACCTCCGCCGGCGCAGATCAGACCCCGGAGGAAAAACTCTTTCCAAAACTTTTTCATTTTGCGTCAAACCTCCTTTTGATTTGGGCAAAGCACCGCCGGGAAACGTATTCCCTGTAGCCGCATTGGAATACGGCATCAACCGCACCGCTGTAGGTGACGGCGAACCGGTCCAGGCAATTCTCGTTTGCCAAGGTGCTTTTGTTGATGCGGATGAAAAACGAGGGGAGCTGTGCTTCCAATTCGTACAGCCGTTGCTTCAGGCGATAGCACCGGTTCTGGGAGTCGATGGCGTAGGACTTGCCGTCCAGGACCGTGACGCATTCGATCTCCGAAAACGCCAGCATCTTTATATCGTCATCACGATAAGCCGGAATGCGGTCAGCCCCTGCATACTTCAAAATAAGTGCTTCGATCTCGTCCGTCAGGGTCGTTCGCTCGTGAACGGTGGCGACCACCTCCTCGTCCTTTTCTTTGTCGATGATCAGTGTGAACTTCATCGCCTCACCTCCTTGTATCTGCATTGTATCATACCCAGAATCAAAATTGTTGCAATTTCCACCCATCGGTCATTTTAGCGCCGTAAGCGGTAAAAATAAGCCGACAGCAGTCAAGCTGTCGGCTTATCCTTGTCATTGCCATACCCGTTCGCAGGTTGATGCGGCGATCCGCTCCTTATGCCTGCGTTTCTGGAGAAACAGAGGGCAGATTGCCCAGATTGTCGTTTTCACTGCCGTTGGGGACAGATTTCAGGTATTCGGTATCTCCACGGTGGGCAATACCCACACCGGCGATTTGCCCCTGCTTTGCCATATCCACCGCCTGCTGCTTTTCCACAATGCTGTTGTCAGACAGCTGATAGCCGGTAATTCTGCCGCCCTCTTTGACCAGACCGACGATCCGTTTTGCGTTTGCGTTAGCTTGCGGGATCTGATCCAATGTCTGTTTGACTAGCTCTTGTCCGTCCATAAAGATCACTCCTTTTTTGGTTAGTCTTTGCAGACGGAAAGAGGATATACAAAAATTTAGCAGAGGATCACCGCAAGGGTAATTCTCTGCTAATGAAATAGTTTGATAATAATGATACGGTTTCAAATGGTTTCATTTGGTTTCACTCAAAAATGAAACCATGGTACGGAAAGTGAAACCATATCACAGAAATGAAACCATACCGAAGAATTCGACAAATTGGAATTTGGTTAACTGTTTTCAGAAATCCATTTTTTAGACCAAGCAAACAATTTTTCGGACATTAAATTGAAATCTGCCGCTCCCCCATTTTTCAATTTCAAAAAGGTTTCAACAATGACCCGTTCATCAGAAGATACAACTTGGAGCAATTCTTTTTGATGGCTGATATAGTTTCCAGTTTGCTTAAAAGCAATCGCCTGCATAACGAAAGAGGCAGATTTATACAGTCCCCGTAAGATATCTTCGCTTTTTTCATAGAGCATATTGTGAACACATCCGTGGAATATGTTGCAGGCACCGATTTTGATTGTTCTGTTCACAGCACTTTCGTCAACAACAGCCAACACCTCGTCAAGACTTCCCTTGATTGGCGTGGTGTCATTGCAAAACTGGAACAAGTCTGATGGCTCCCAATTCAAAATTTCATTCTTGCCTGAGAGAAAACCACAAATCAAATCCCTGTGAGACAGGGTATACAGCATGTCATTATAAATTTGGATGTCCGTAGCGGACAACTCATCCAGAATTAAAACAACATCAATGTCGCTTGTTTCTGTTGCTTCACCTCGACCATAACTACCCTGCAAACCAACAAACCATACACGGTTTGCGAAAGTCTCATCTAATGACTTCAAGAAGTTTTTCATCCAAGTAGTAATATCTATCATCTCAATCACCTCGTCAACTTCAAGTTTGTCGAACTAATTATATCATATAGTCATGAAAATTTCCACCGAGTAAAAAGCACGATGGCTTTGTATCAAAACCATCGTGCTAATATGGTCCAAGTGGCGAGACTCGAACTCGCGGCATCTTCGGCTTTGCCGCCTGTTGCGGTGCCCTGTGTGCGCCTTGCCGACGGTGCGGCGGCGTTGCACACAGACCGCTGCCACTCGCTCCCCTCGCTACATCTGCCACCGGCAGCGCTCGGGTCGCTCCCCCAAAGCAAGTACCTTGCTTTGCTCGCAAGATGCCGCAGAGGAACCGTTTCTTGCAGCTGCAAAAAGAAGAGCATCTCAAAGGAGATACTCTTCTTTTTG
>JAZSRR010000019.1:0-3654 GCA_045538605.1 Faecousia sp. | reverse complement strand
GTCAGGTTGAATCTCTTCTTAGCGCCGCTGTGGGTTTTCAGTTTCGGCATAGTAGGTACTCCTTCCGTATCTTTGGTTTTTCCTGTTTTACTTACTGTTTTTGGGGGTGAGGAACATGGCCATAAAACGGCCTTCCAGCTTGGGATTCTTTTCCATAGTTGCCGTTTCCGCGCAAGCCTGGGCAAAATCCATCAGAAGCTTTTCGCCAAGGTTGGTGTGCGCCATCTCACGGCCGCGGAAGCGGACGCTGACCTTTACCCGATTACCGTCGCCCAGGAACTTCAGAGCGCTTTTGATCTTGGTGTTCAGGTCATTGGTGTCAATGCTGGGACTCATCCGGATTTCCTTGACTTCCACAACCTTCTGGTTCTTTCTGGCATCCTTTTCCCGCTTTTTCTGATCGTAGCAGAATTTGGAATAGTCTATAATCTTACACACAGGGGGTGTGGCGTTGGGGGAGATCTTCACTAAGTCCAGACCCTGCTCCTCGGCGATTTCGTTGGCTTTTTCAGCAGACATAATGCCCAGCTGTTCGCCTTCAGCGCCGATCAGGCGGACTTCCTTGTCCCGAATTTCTTCATTGAGCTGATGTTCTAACTTGGCTATGGTAAGCACCTCCATAAAACAAATAAAAAAGCGGATGCCAAAGCATCCGCGTATACTCACAAAATCCCCAACTGCCCTAAGGCAATGGAAAATCAGGAATATTAACCTCTTTGCTGCTCGCTTGAGGTGAGGCGGATACTTTGCCTTCTTTATTACCCGGGTATCTTACCATAGCTTATGCGTCCTGTCAACCCTTTTTTCCGGGAAAACGGATTTTTGACACATTTTTCAAATAAAGTATTTACTTTTTATCTGCAATCGTGTATGATATCCGGGAACAGAGTAGAAAACCCTGCGTGAAGTGCTGTCAAAATGGGGAGTTGTGTGGCAGACGAAGGACGTTGTCCGCGATAGGGCTTTCGCACCCGCTGCACCATAAAAGGATATCCTCCTTTATGCACGGCGATACTCGGTCAGGCTTTTGTCGGCTGAGCGCTCCATATCCTAAAACTCCCGTACGGCGAAAGCCGTTCGGTTTTTTTGTTTTTTGGAGCCTTTTTGACGACGGCCTTAACTAAGGAGGCAATTTTATGAAACACAAACAAAAAATGGCAACCAAAACCCTCGCCTGCTGCGCGTTGCTCGCGGCGCTGAGCGTGGTGCTGGCGCGGCTTTTCAGCCTGATGCCGGAAGAAAGTGCCCGGTTCTCCATTGAGGCTGTGCCGATTTTCCTTGCCGGTATGCTCTTTGGACCCTTGGCCGGCGGCCTTGTCGGCTTTTCCGCGGACTTTGTAGGCTGCCTGTTTTCCCCCTTCGGGTTCAATCCCCTGTTCTGCGTTCCGCCCATTCTGTATGGCGTATTCGGCGGTCTTTTCCAAGGCTTTTTGCAAAAAAAGCTTTCCTTCCCCCGGCTGCTGATCGCACTATTGCCCCCGGTTGTCCTGGGCTCGGTGCTGTATCAGAGTGTCGCCCTTGCCTATGTGTATTATTTTGCAACCTTCTGGGAAGGGCTTTTGCTGAAGCTCTCTACCCGCTCTGTGCAGTTTGCCGTGATGCTCTTTGTGAATTGCGGCGTGCTGTACCTGTTGTTCCGGGCAAAGCTCTTTGAGCGTCTCGGCCTGTGGCCTCCCAAAACCAAGCAAAAGAACCTGCCCATCACCAATGCCGACGAAGCCATTGCCTATATCCACTCCGTATGCTGGAAGGGCAGCATTCCGGGCCTTGACCGCACCTTCTGCCTTTTGGAGAAAATGGGCAACCCCCACAATGAATTAAAATATGTCCACATTGCCGGCACCAACGGCAAAGGCTCTACCGCCGCTATGACTGCCAATATTCTGCAAAAGGCAGGCTACCGGGTAGGTCTTTACACCTCTCCCTACATCTACCGCTTCAATGAGCGGATGCAGATAAACGGTCAGCCGATCTCCGACCGGGAGCTGGTGGATATCACCGCCTGGGTCCGTCCTCTGGCCCAGTCTATGGAGGAAAGTCCCACAGAATTTGAGCTGGTCAGCTGTATCGCCTTTGAGTATTTCAAACGCAACGCCTGTGATATTGTGGTGTTGGAGGTTGGAATGGGCGGCGCGCTGGATTCGACCAATGTGATTCCCGCTCCCGAGGTGGCGGTCATCACCAACATTGGACTGGATCACACCGAGGTTCTGGGCAACACCGTTGAAGAAATCGCCCTGACAAAATCCGGTATTTTCAAAACCGGCTGTAACGCCGTCATCTATCCCAGCACTCCCTCTGTAGAGGCAGTGCTGGAGCAGGTTTGTAAAGAAAAGAATGTGCCTTTGACCAAGGCAGACTTTGAAGGTCTCATTTCCGTTTCTCACGGTCTGGAAGGCCAGGTATTCCATTGCGGAAGCCGTAAGGATCTGTTCCTGCCCCTTCTGGGCGACCACCAAAAGCACAATGCCGCGGTGGTGCTGGGCATTATGGATAGCCTCATTGCCCGGGGCTGGAATATTTCGGAAGAAAACATCCGCCAGGGTCTTGCCACCGTTTCCTGGCCCGGCCGATTTGACATTATGAAAAAAGACCCCCTGTTTATCATTGACGGCGGTCATAACCCCCAGTGCATTGAAGCGCTGGTGAAAAACATCGAAGAATACCTGGCAGACAAAAAGCTCATCGTCCTCACCGGTGTTCTGGCAGATAAAGACTACGCAGATATGTATAAGCCGGTTATGCCCTTTGCCCAGGAGTTTGTGTGCATCACACCGCCTAACCCCAGACGGCTGAATTCTGCCCTGCTTGCCCAGTATTTGCAGGAAGCCGGGGCAACCGCCACTGCCTGCGAAACCATTCCCGAAGGTGTGCAGACCGCTATGGAAAAAGCAGGAAAAGACGGCGCGGTTTTGTGCTTTGGCTCATTGTACTCCATCGGCGATATCAAAAACGCCCTGGAAGATCTGGATTGACATTCATTATATAATAAAAGAAAAAGGAGTTTTTCTATGCATCAGCATCACGATCACGTTTGCGGCGGCGACCATAGCCATAGCCATGAACATTCTCATACCCACGAGCACACCCACGACGGCGTGGCCCATACCCACGAGCATTGCCACAGCCACGAACACGGCCATCAGCACCCCCACGAACACGACCATCTCCACGCAGAGGGCCATACCCATGATCACTCCCACGATTGTACCAGCGACTGCAGCACCTGCGGCGGTTGTCAGCATACCCCTATGGAGGAGCTTTTGGCGCTGATGAAATATATGGTGGGACATAATGCTGCCCACGCCAAGGAATTGGCAGAGCTGGCAGCGCAGCTGGAAAAGGCCGGAAGCCACGCCGCTTACGAGCAGGTTATGGCAGCGGTTTCCGATTTTGAAAAGGGCAATATGCGGCTTTCCGTTGTGCTGGCAAGCCTGGATGCCAAATAAGGAGGAGCCATTATGTGCCTTTCAACTGTGTACAAAAACACTATGAATGAAGCCTGCGTGGCAATGAAAAACGTAATGAAGATCACCTGCCAGGAAGGCAAGGTGATCCTCACAGACCTGATGGATCGCACCCTGACCATCGAGGGCGTCCTGCAGGAAGCCAACTTAGTAGACGGCTTCGTTATCGTCAAAGAAAACTAAAAAA
>JAZSRR010000016.1:0-8439 GCA_045538605.1 Faecousia sp. | reverse complement strand
TACGCAACGCAATCCGCATACACGCTGTGCGTCGTCACCCAAGATGGCCACCGGATTGGTCAGGAAAGCGAAACGAATACCTTCCTCCATAGCGTGTTCCACCTCCTCCGCACGAGCGGGAAGCTCCTGCGCAGAACGGCGATACACAATGGTAACCTCATCGGCACCTAAGCGCAAAGCGCAACGGGCAGCGTCCATAGCCACGTTGCCGCCGCCCACCACTGCCACTCGCTTACCTCGGTGGATCGGGGTGGCGCTGTCCGGCAAATACGCCTTCATCAAATTGACACGGGTCAAAAACTCGTTGGCCGAATATACGCCGCCCAAATTCTCGCCCGGTATGTTCATAAACCGAGGCAAACCGGCACCGGTGCCAATGAAGACCGCTTCATATCCCTGCTCGTCCATCAGCTCATCCACCGACAGGATCTTACCGATCACCATATTGGTCATCACCCGCAGACCTTGCCGCTGCAACAGGTCGATCTCCCGCTGCACAATGGCTTTGGGCAGACGGAACTCGGGAATGCCGTACACCAGCACGCCGCCGGCGGTGTGCAGCGCCTCAAACATGGTAACCTCGTAACCCTTTTTCGCCAGGTCGGAAGCAGCGGTCATACCGGCAGGACCGGAACCCACAACGGCCACCTTCTTGCCGTTGGACGCTGTCTTCTCGGGCATTGCGTTGATGTTCTCCCGATACCAGTCGGCTACAAAGCGCTCCAGTCGGCCAATGGCAACCGGCTCGCCCTTGATGCCCCGGACGCACTTGCATTCGCACTGGCTTTCCTGGGGACAGACACGGCCGGACAGTGCCGGCAGGGCATTGGTGGAGGTGATAATTTCGTAAGCAGCCTTAAAGTCGCCTTCCTGTACCTTCTTGATAAATTCAGGAATCCGCACATTGACGGGGCAGCCCTCCACACACTTGGGATTTTTGCAGCCCAGACAGCGGTTTGCTTCCTCGATTGCCATTTCTGCGGTGTAGCCCAAGGCGACTTCCTTAAAGTTACGGGCACGGACCTGAGGATCCTGCTCAGGCATAGGGGTCTTTACCAAAGTCATATTTGCCATTTCCGCATCCTCCTTACTTGATGAGCGCCTTGCCCATAGCCTCGATACGGCAGGCGTGGTTCTCTTTTACATCGGCTTCTCTGCCCCGATAGGTGCTGTTGCGGCTCATCAGCTCCGCAAAGTCAACCTTATGTCCATCAAATTCCGGTCCGTCCACGCAGGCGAACTTGGTTTCCCCGCCAACGGTAACGCGGCAGCCGCCGCAAATACCGGTACCGTCCACCATAATGGGGTTCAAGGAAACGCTGGTGTGGACACCGAAGGGCTCAATGGTCTTGCAGACAAATTTCATCATGGGAACAGGACCGATTGCCAGAACCTCGTCATACTCCCGACCGGCTTCCAGCAGCTGCTGCAGCTTCACGGTAACGAAGCCCTGCTCACCGTAGGAGCCGTCATCGGTCATCAGGTACAGGTTGTCTGCACAGGCCTTGAATTCGTCTTCCAGAATGACAATGTCCTTGTTCCGGAAACCAACGATCACATCTACCTCAGCACCGGCTTCCTTAAAAGCCATGGCAGAGGGCAGCGCAATGGCGCAGCCCACGCCGCCGCCAACTACGCAGACCCGCTTTTTGCGTTCTACAGGGGTAGGCTTGCCCAGAGGACCAACAAAGTCCCGGATGCAGTCGCCCACATTCAGGCTGCCCAGGGCGATGGTTGCAAAACCAACCTTCTGAAAAATAATGGTAACCGTACCCTTTTCCCGGTCGTAACCAGCGATGGTCAGGGGTACCCGCTCGCCCATTTCATCAATACGGAAAATAATGAACTGACCAGCCTTTGCCTTTTTTGCAATGAAGGGCGCTTCGATCTCCAAAAGAGTAACGGAGGGGTTTAGCTCCCGCTTTGCCACGATTTTAAACATTTGCCATATCCTTCTTTCCAAAAATTACTTATTTTTCAACAGATCCCGGATCTCGGTCAGCAAAACTTCCTCATTGGAGGGAGCAGGTGGCGCAGGTTCTTCTGCCGGGGCTTCCGCTTCTTTCTTTTTGCTGATCTCAGACAATCTGTTCAGACCCTTTACGATAGCAAAGACAACCACTGCCAGGATGAAGAAATTGATCACGGCGGAAATGAAATTGCCGTAGGTCAGGTAGTTCTGCACTTCCTGTACGATCTCGGTGCCGTCGGCAGCCACAACCGTTTCGTATGTAGGTGCAACCCAGGGCATCCTGGGAAGCATAATTTTTGCCTGGCTGAAATCTGCACCGCCCATGAAGATATTGACGATGGGCATGATCAGGTCGTTGGTCAGACTTTTGGTGATGGTGGAGAAAGCGCCGCCGATGATGGTACCGACAGCCAGCGCCATTGCGTTGCCTTTAATGGCAAACTCAGAAAATTCTTTCCACAGCTTTTTCATAAGATGCACCCTTTCTTTTGGTTTACATAATATTTTTATTTCCCGGGGAATTATTTCTTCTCAATAATCTCCAGGCCGCCCAGGTAGGGACGCAGCACCTCCGGCACGACGATAGAACCGTCGGCGCGCTGGTTCTGTTCCACCAGCGCAGGGAAAATACGGGAGGTTGCCAGGCCGGAGCCGTTGAGGGTGTGGAGGAATTCCGGCTTGCCGGTGGCTTCCCGGCGGAAGCGGATGTTGCCCCGGCGTGCCTGGTAGTCTCTTGCGTTGGAAACGGAAGAAACCTCCTTGTAGCCATCCATAGAGGGAATGAGGATCTCGATGTCATAAGTTCTTGCCATAGAAGCGGAGCAATCGCCTGCCGCCAGTTTTACGGTCCGGAAATGGAAGCCCAGCCCTTCCACCAGCTTTTCCGCCTTGGTAACCAGCTCATCAAAGGCAGCATCGGAATCCTCCGGCTTGCAGAACTGGAACATCTCTACCTTATTAAACTGATGACCCCGGACCATACCCCGTTCGTCCGCCCGGTGAGAGCCGGCCTCCCGGCGGAAGCAGGGGGTGTAGGCGAAGAGCTTCTTGGGCAGATCAGCCTCCGAGAGGATCTCATCCCGGTAAATGCTGCAAAGGGCAGCTTCCGCGGTGGGCAGCATATAGTGGGTGCGGTCGTCGGTGGGGTTTGCGATTTTGTAGACCTCGTCAGCAAATTTGGGGAACTGACCGGCTGTCTCACCGCACTGGTACTCCAGCATATGGGGCGGAAGAATGAAATCGTAGCCGTCAGCGGTGTGGGTGTCAATGAAATAATTCAGCAGCGCCCACTCCAGCCGGGCACCCATGCCTGTATACATCCAGTTGCCGGCACCGGCAAGCTTTACACCCCGCTCGTAATCAATGAGGCCCAAATTCTGGCACAGATCCACATGATGCTTGGGCTCAAAGTCAAATTCCGGCTTTTTGCCCACATAGCGCAGCGGCTCGTTGTTTTCCTTGCCGCCGGGGAGCAGGTCCTCGTCCGGCAGGTTGGGCAGGCTCAGCATTGCCACACGGAACTGTCCGCTTAATTCCTTCAGCTTGGTGGCGTCGTCGGCAATGGACTTGTCCAGCCGGATGCTCTCTTGCTTGTTTGCTTCGATTTGGGCATCGATAGAAGAGGTGTCCTGGCCCTGCTTTTCTGCGCCCTTTTTCTGACCGAACAGCTTGCCATTTTCTTTAGCCAGCTTGTTCTTTTGGGCGGTTTGGGTCTCGGTGGCGGTTTTCAGCGCCCGAATTTCCACATCCAGCGCCAAGATTTGGTCCACAACGGCGTCGCAGTCCACTTCTTTTGCTTTCAGACCGGCTTTTACAGCGTCGGGATTTTCCTTAATTTTACGAATGTCTAACATTGCTATTGCTCCTTTGTTATTCCACTGTTACATAATCATCATTATTTTCCGGCGCTTCCGGAATTACAAAAGCACAGACAATATAAGCCAGCAGGCCTGTGCCTGCGCACAAAATTGCCAATGCCCAAATAAGACGAATAATCGTCGCATCGATTTTGAAAAACTCTGCAATACCGCCGCAAACACCGGCAAGCTTCTTGTTCTTTTGGGAACGATATAGCTTCTTTTCCATATTCTTTCTCCTTTATTTATGAATTTTCATCAACGCGTCCAAAAGAACCTGCAGATCCTCCTGACCGTAAAATTCCAATTCAAAGCGGCCTTTACGCTTGCCGTTGACGATTTTGACTCCACGACCCAGCTGTTTGGACAGCGCTTTTTCGCATTCTTCCACGTAATTGACGGATAATGTGATGGTCTGTTGCTTGGGACGGGTTTCTTTTGCCATGTTTTTACACAGAAGCTCTGCCTGACGGACAGAAAGACCCAAATTCGCAATTTTCCGGGCAGCTTCTAGCTGCATTTTTTCACTTTTCAACGAGAGGACCGCCCGGGCATGTCCGGCTGACAATGCTCCTGTCTGCACCATTTCCAATACTGCCTCCGGCAAAAGCAAAAGCCGCAAAGCGTTTGCCACCGCAGGCCGGGATTTTCCAACCTGGTTGGCGGCATCCTCCTGAGTCAGACCGTATTCATCCATTAAGCGGCGGTAACCCAAGGCTTCTTCAATGGGATTTAAGTCCTGCCGCTGAAGATTTTCAATCAGAGAAAGCTCCATAACCTTCCGGTCGTCTGCATCCACAACAACCGCGGGGATTTCCGACAAACCTGCCAGACGAGCAGCGCGCCAGCGGCGCTCACCGGCAATGATTTGATAGCGACCGGATCCCAGTTCTCGCACCGTCAGCGGCTGCATAACGCCGTGAAGGGCAATGGAATCGGCCAAAGACTGCAGCTCTTCCTGGTCAAACTGATGGCGGGGCTGTCCCGGATTTGGCTCTACCCGGTGCAGAGGCAGCAGCCGATAAACGCTGCTTTCTACAGAAGTTTCATCCTCTATGGGAATTAAGGCGCCCATACCTCTGCCTAAACCTTTTTTCGGGGGCAACACAATCACCCTTTCTTAAGCTTTTAGTTTTTGCACAACCTCCCGGGCCATTGCCTGATAGGCGGCGGCGCCCCGGCTGTGCTTATCATAGCGGGTAACCGGCAAGCCGTGGCTGGGGGCCTCGGCAAGTCGGACATTTCTGGGAATAACGGTGGCAAATACCTTGCCGGGGAAATGGCGGCGCACCTCCTGGGCTACCTGGGTGGAGAAATTGGTACGGCCGTCGAACATGGTCAGCGCCACGCCGAAAATCTCCAGGTCGGGGTTGATTTTCTTTTTAATCAGACGCAGAGTGGTCATTAAATCTGCCAAGCCCTCCAGCGCAAAGTACTCGCACTGTACCGGGACTAAAATTCCGTCGGCAGCAGTCAGACTGTTCACGGTTAAAAGCTCCAGAGAAGGCGGACAGTCAATAAAAATCACATCGTATTGGTCTTTCAGGCTGTCCAGGGCAGATTTTAGCCGGAAATTCGGCTCCGGCATCGACAATAGCTCCACCGCTGCGCCAGCCAAATCGGCAGAGGAAGGCAAAATGTCGCCAAAGGGCGTTTTGACAACTGCTTGTTCCGCAGGAACATCGTTGATAATCACATCATATACCGATTGCTTGACCCGGCGCTTGTCCACGCCCAAACCGGAGGTGGCGTTGGCCTGAGGATCAAAATCACAGAGCAAAACTTTTTTGCCTGCCTCGGTTAAAGCTGCAGTCAGGTTGACGGCGGTGGTGGTTTTTCCTACGCCGCCTTTTTGGTTTACCACAGCAAGTATCTTTCCCATAGGCGTTCCTTTCTCAATGTTTCACGTGAAACATCCGTTTTTGTTGTGTTTCACGTGAAACACTCAAGGGTTGGTATCGGTTTGGGAGGTTGTGTAATTCCGTCCGATTGCGGATTGATTTGCAGAATGAAGCAATGTCCGAATTAACATACCGGCGGTGATGCAAAGCAAAAGCGACAGAACGACAATCGCAGCGGTGAGCCAGCGAACAGACCGACGCAGCCGGTCAACTTGTCCGGCAGGCGTGGTTTCCCACTGGGTTTCCGAGGCGGTCTTGTCCGATGTCGGTGCGCTGCGCCGGGGGATATGCACGATCGTTCCCGGCTTGATCGGGTGTTGCCGCATAACTTCCTGGCAGGCTGGGCAAAAGACTTGATTGTTTTCGGTTTTTCTGCCACATTTCAGACATCCCATCAAGCCCACACCTCCTGCATTATACTATAATGTATTGTACAACACTTTTAACCGTTCGTAAAGAGAAAAACGGCAAATAATCCTACAAAAAATAAAAATGGCGCTACCGAAACTTTCGGTAGCGCCTAAGTGAGTATATCACAGGGAGATTTGATCCAGTACTTCCTTCAGTTTTGCAGCGCTGGCCTGGAATTTTGCGGTCTCCTTGTCGGTCAGCTTGGTGAGGATTTTACCCCGGACACCGGAGCGATCCACCAGACACAAGGTGGAAAGGCAAACGTCGTCTACGCCGTATTCACCGTGCATCATTGTAGAAATGGTTACTGCAGTACCGGCGTCGGCAAAAATGCATTTGCAGATGTGGCATACGGACATAGCTACTGCATAGAAGGTAGCGCCCTTGTTTTCAATAATTTTGCCGCCGGACTTCTTCACGTATTGCTCAACTTCTTCATAATCCTGGTTCCAGTTAATCCGATCCCGGTCGGGAGAGGCGTCCTTGTATGCATCAACATGGTTGTTGGCAATGTGCACCAGAGACCAGGGAACGAAGGAGCTGTCGCCGTGTTCGCCGTAAACGTGGGCGTGGACATTCTTGGGGCTGATAAAGAACCGCTTTGCCAGTTCTGCCTGCAGACGGCTGGTGTCCAAAATAGTGCCGGAACCGATGATCTGCCGCTCCGGCAGACCGGACAGCTTGGTAAAAGCATAGGTCAAAATGTCCACAGGGTTGGAAACAATGACATAAATGGCATCTTTCGCGTGGGGGACAACATCCGCAGTAACGGCCTTCAAAATATCCACATTGGCTTGGGCCAGATCCAGACGGGACATACCGGGCTTTCTGGGGAAACCGCAGGTAATAACAACAATATCGGAGCCTTCCGCGTCCGGATATTGGCCGGGACGGACAATGGCCGGGAACTGGAAGGGCGCGCCCTGGTAAACGTCCAGCGCTTCGCCGGTAGCCTTATTTGCGTTCACATCAATCAAAACGATTTCGGATGCGACGCCTTGAATCATCAGGTCGTTGGCGATGGTGGCGCCTACATTGCCAGCACCGATAACGGTGATTTTACTCATAACAGAAAACTCCTTTTAACTGGTCTTAATAGATATCAAACATTTTCTATCAATAACAGTATATCGATAAAGAAATAATTTGTCAATGATAAAAAGGTTGCAAATCAAGAATTTATAATAATACACAAAAACACACAGGCTCGAGCCTGTGTGTTTTTATATTCTGATGAATTACAGGAATTTTTTGATCTCCTCGGAAGCCTCTGCGGGGTCGTCGGACACAGTAACGGTTACGTTCATATTGTTTGCCTCGGCAAAGTCAGCGCACCAGAGGATGAATGCCTCGCCGGCTGCCCGGTCGGTGCCGATGGTCTTATACAGATTGTCGATGTACACATTGGTAATATCGAAATTTCCGGCATGCAGACCGCTGAGGAAACCCTTCAGCATATCCAGGTTGTTGATGCCGTACTCTTTGGAATCGACCAGACGGACACGGTAGTTGACATCATAAGTCAGCTTCTTGCCGTATTCAATACACACCACGTCGCCCTGCGCACTGGTAACGGCTTCGTTGATGGAATCAATCAGCTTCTTGGTTTTACCCGAGCCCTTCAGGCCCATAATAACTTGAATCATAGGAAAGCCCTCCTTTACAGTAACAGCTTGTTGCTGTAATATAAGTTTAACAGTTTTTTGGATATTTTTCAACCACTATTTCCGAGATTTCAAGAAAAATTTACACCTCGTAGCCAGGCTTGCCCAAAAGCTGGAACATATTGCGCTTATAGAACTCTACGCCGGGCTGATTGAAGGGGTTGACACCCAGCATATAGGCAGATACACCGCAGGCAAGCTCGAAGAAATAGAACATTTCGCCAAGCTTTTGGTTGGTAAGCTCGCCCATATCCATTGTGATCACCGGAACGCCGCCGTCCACATGGGCAGCCAGCGTACCAAGGAAAGCCTTTTCGTCCACAAAATCCAGAGTTTTGCCCTCCAGATAATTCAGACCGTCCAGATTTTTGTAGTCGCCGGTAATGGTCAGCTTGGTGCTTGGTGCATCAAAGCGCACCATCGTTTCGAAAATATTCCGCTCGCCCTGCTGAATCATCTGACCCAAGGAGTGCAGGTCGGGGGTAAACTCGGCAGTTACCGGGAAAATACCCTTGCCATCCTTGCCTTCGCTTTCACCGAAGAGTTGCTGCCACCAGCCACCCATCATCCTAAAGCCGGGCTCAAAGGACTCCAAAATTTCCATGCACTTGCCCCGGCGGTACAAAAGATTACGG
>JAZSRR010000013.1:0-13648 GCA_045538605.1 Faecousia sp. | reverse complement strand
TAGATCCGGCGTTTTTCAGCGGTGTTCATTCTATCGGAGTCACGGCTGGCGCATCGACGCCGGCGTGGATTATAAAGGAGGTCAACAAGACTATGAGCGAAATTACGAATGTTGAGGCTGTACAGGAGGAAAGCTTTGAAGCACTTCTGGAGCAGTCCATCAAGACTTTAAATACAGGAGATAAGGTTACTGGTATCGTTACCGGCATCGGCACTACCGAAGTCCAGATCGACTTGGGCACCAAGCACGCCGGCTACATCCCTTACGATGAAGTAAGCAACGACCCCACCGTGAAGCCTGAGGATATCCTCAAGGTTGGCGATGAGATCGAAGTATTCGTCGTTCGTGTGAATGACCAGGAAGGCACCTGCCAGCTGTCCAAAAAGAAGCTGGACGGTATGAAGGTCTGGGAAGATATGGCTATCTGGTGTGAAGAGAAGATCACCGTCGATGGCACCATCACCGAAGAGAACAAGGGCGGTCTGGTTGCCAATGTTAAGGGCATCCGCGTCTTTATCCCCGCATCCCAGTCCGGCGTTGCCAGGGGTGGCGATATGGCAGCTGAGGTTGGCAAGGCTGTTCAGCTGAAGATCACTGAGGTTAACCGTGCTCGCCGCCGCGTGATCGGCTCCATCCGTGCTGTAACTTCCGAGACCCGTAAGGCTGCCCAGGAAAAGCTGTGGGGCGAGATCGAGGTCGGTGCTAAGTACCGCGGTACTGTCAAGTCCCTGACCTCCTACGGCGCCTTTGTGGACATCGGTGGTGTTGACGGAATGGTTCACGTTTCCGAGCTGAGCTGGAACCGGATCAAGACCCCGGCAGATGTTGTTTCTGTTGGTGATGAGATCGATGTTTATGTCATCTCCTTTGACCCCGAGAAGCGCAAGATCTCTCTGGGCTACAAGACTGCAGAGATGAACCCCTGGAATCAGTTTATGACCAGCTGCAATGTGGGCGATGTTGTGGATGCCAAGATCGTCAAGCTGATGACCTTTGGCGCATTTGCTGAGATTATGCCCGGCGTTGACGGTTTGATTCACATTTCTCAGATCGCCAACAAGCGCATTGAGAAGCCGGAGGATGTGCTGGCTGAGGGTCAGCAGGTTCAGGTGAAGATCACCGATGTAGATGCGGAAAACAAGCGTATCTCTCTGTCCATCCGTGCTTTGCTGGAGGATGCTCCGGCAGAGGAGGAAACTGTAGAAGCTGCTGAGGTTGAGGCCGAAACTGAGGCTGAGTAATCCATACATCCAATACCGGAGTCGGCTGAGCCGTCTCCGGTATTTTATTTTCTAGGAGGTAAACTTATGGTAAAGCATATCGTTTTGTATAATTTTAAGGAAGGTGTCAACAAGGACGAGGCAATTGTGATCATCCGCAATGCTTTAGTCCCGCTGGTTGGCAAGATCCCGGGGCTGCGGCATCTGGAGGTCAATCTGACCTTCCAGGGTATGGACTATGCCCTGTACTCCGAGTTTGACAGCAAGGAAGCAATGGAAAATTATGCGGTTCATCCGCTGCACCTGGAAGCCAAGGACAAGTTCTTCCATTTTATTGATAGCCGTGTTGCTGCCGATTACATTCTGTGAGGTAATAAAGTGAAAGCGATTGTAACGGTTGTGGGTAAGGACCGGGTCGGCATCATTGCTGCCGTGTGCAGCCAGCTGGCTGCTTATAATGTAAATGTTCTGGATATCAGCCAGACGGTTATGCAGGGATACTTTACAATGATGATGGCGGTGGAGGTATCCGGTAGTGAAATTTCTTTTTCCGAGCTTGCCAAGGTTTTAGAGCAGCACGGCAAAGAAATGAATTTGTCCATTCGCCTGCAGCGTGAGGATATTTTTGAAGCGATGCACAGAGTGTGAGGAAACATAATGTTAAATCTGAAGGATATTTTATATACCCAGGATATGATCGACAAACAGCACCTGGATATCCGCACGATTACAATGGGTATCTCATTGCTGGATTGCACGGACACCGACGTAAAGACCTGCGCCCGAAAAATCTATGAAAAAATTACCCGCCGGGCGGAAAATCTGGTAAAGGTTGGCGAGCAGATCGAATGGGAATTCGGTATTCCCATTGTGAATAAGCGGATCTCCGTAACCCCAATGGCGTTGGTAGGCGCAGGCTGTGATACAGACAGCTATGTTCCGTTGGCAATTGCAATGGATGAGGCGGCTAAGACCTGCGGCGTCAACTTCATCGGCGGCTTTTCTGCACTGGTGCAAAAGGGCGCAACTAAGGGCGACTGGATTTTAATGGATTCCATTCCCGAGGCTCTGGCAGCCACGGAGCGGGTCTGCTCCAGTGTCAATGTAGGCTCCACGAGAGCCGGTATCAATATGGATGCGGTTGCCAAAATGGGTCAGATTATTAAATTGACCGCAGAGAAAACCAAGGACAACGACGGCCTGGGTTGCGCTAAGCTGGTGGTTTTCGCCAATGCGGTGGAGGATAACCCCTTTATGGCAGGTGCGTTCCACGGCGTAGGCGAGCCGGAATGTGTGCTGAATGTGGGCGTATCCGGTCCCGGTGTGGTCCACCACGCCCTGAAGAGCGTCAAGGGTAAGCCCTTTGATGAGGTGGCAGAGGTGATCAAGAAGACTGCCTTCCGGGTTACCCGTATGGGTCAGATCGTGGGTGTGGAGGCCTCCAAGCGGCTGGACGTGCCCTTTGGCATTGTGGATCTGAGTCTTGCGCCCACCCCGGCGGTAGGCGACAGCGTTGCTCGCATCCTGGAGGAAATGGGTCTGGAGGTCTGCGGTACCCACGGCACAACTGCTGCGCTGGCGCTGCTTAATGACGCAGTGAAAAAGGGCGGCGTGATGGCAAGTAACCATGTGGGCGGTCTGTCTGGTGCTTTCATCCCGGTTTCCGAAGATGAGGGTATGATCGCTGCCGCAGAAGGCGGTACGCTGTGCCTGGATAAGCTGGAGGCTATGACCTGCGTCTGCTCTGTGGGTCTGGATATGATCGCAGTCCCCGGTGATACCTCCGCTGCTACCATTTCTGCTATTATTGCAGACGAGGCGGCAATCGGTATGGTCAATTCCAAGACCACCGCAGTCCGGATCATTCCTGCCCCCGGTAAGGTAGTAGGGGACCGGGTGGAAATGGGCGGCCTTTTGGGCAGCGCCCCTGTAATGCCGGTACACCCGGAATCTTCGGAAGCATTTATCGCCCGCGGCGGCAGAATCCCCGCCCCCCTGCAGAGTCTGAAAAACTAAAAAATTAAAAGACCCTCTTGACAATAGAGGGTCTTTGATTTACAATACAATTAACAATTAGGTTAAATGTTAAGGGAGGAATTTGAATGGGATTGCAGCATACACTAAAGGCGCTGTCGGACCCTATCCGCCGGGAGATATTGAAGCTGCTGAAGAATGGCAGACTGTCGGCAGGGGAGATCAGCGGTCATTTTCCCGTTAGCGACGCATCCATATCCCGGCACTTGTCGGTGCTGAAGGAAGCGGACTTGATTCGGGATACCCGAGAAGGTAAGTTTATTTATTATGATCTTAATACATCCGTTTTGGAAGAAATTATACTGTGGGTTCGGGACTTGAAAGGAGAGGATCAGAATGATTAAGAATCACAAGCGGAAGGCGATTATTTCATCGTCTGTTATTTTGCTGCCGATGCTGTTTGGTTTGGTATTGTGGAACCGGTTGCCTGCGACGATGGTTAGCCATTGGGGCGCTGATGGCGTGGCTGACGGAACATCATCCAAAGGATTTATGGTATTTGGTATGCCTTTGATTTTTTTGGCGCTCCATTGGCTTATGCTGATTGTGCATGCTATCCTGGAGAAAAATAACCCCCAGAACGATAAAATCATTGCGATGTGTTTTTGGATTTTGCCGGTTGCTTCCTTGGTGGTGCATATTCTTATTTACAGTGTCGCCTTGGAAAAAGAGTGGGATCTGTTTGCGCTGCTTTCTGTGATGATCGGTGCGCTGTTTCTGTTTATCGGCAATTATTTGCCTAAGACCACCCGTAACCGTACAACAGGCATCAAGCTGCGTTGGACCATGGGCAATGATGAGAACTGGAACAAAACCCACCGTTTGGGCGGAAAGATGTGGTTTTGGGGTGGTCTGGTTATTATGGCATCTGCACTGTTACCTGTGAAATTTGCCATAGGTATTATGCTTGTAATGATTGTAGTATCCATCGCCGTACCTAGTATCTACTCCTATTCCATCTATAAAAAGCACAAAGCTGATGGTATTGAATACGAACCTGTTTTTCAAAAGAAGAGCGACAAGATCGCTCTTCGGATCACTCAGATTGTTGTTCCGCTGATCTTTGTGGGCGTGGCGATACTGATGTTCACCGGCAATATCGAAGTAATTTATTCACAAAACGATTTCCAAATCGTTGCTTCCTATATGGATGATCTTACCGTAAATTATGCGGATGTGGATACTGTGGAATATCGGGAGTCTTTTGATATCGGTTACCGGGAAATGGGTTACGGTTCTCCTCGGCTTTCTATGGGCACATTCAAAAATGCGGAGTTCGGCAGATATACGATCTATGCCTACACAAAGGGTGAAGGTGCGGTAGTGCTGACTCACGGTGAAGATGTCCTTGTAATTGTAGCCAGAACACAAAAAGAAACCAAGGCTATTTACGATACCCTGGTTTCCAAAATACAATAAAGAAAAATCCCCACAGACATAAGTCTGTGGGGATTTTGGTTATTTTGCGGAAAGATCCACTGCTTTTCTTAAGATGGAAAATGCGGGAACTTGGCAGGGGAGCTGCAAATAGAACTGCATTTGTGGCGTTCTGGGTTCGTCCAAAGGCTCGCCCTCTAAGGTGGTCATTTCTGCAACGGTAAAGGGCAGGGGACGGGTATCCGGACCAACCAGCTCGATTTCGTCGCCCTTGGCAAATTTGTTACGTAGGCTACATAGAGCCAGACCCTTCTCATCGCAGCTTTCCACGATGGCGCAGACCTGGCATTCCCGAATGTACCGGGAATTTTCTGTGTACTGCCCGGGAAAACCGTAGTAGAAGCCGGTGGAGTAAATCCGGTGGGAAACCCTATCCACCTCGTTGCGCCAAACTGGGTCGATTTCCCGACCGGCAGCAACATCGTCAATGGCGTGCCGGTAAGCGCCGGTGATGATGGCGGCATAGTAAGCCGACTTGGCGCGGCCTTCAATTTTCAGGCAGTCCACACCGGCGTCCTGCAAATCCCCAATATGGTCGATCATACACATATCCCGGGAGTTGAGGATATAAGTCCCCTTTTCGTCCTCAAAAACAGGGAAATACTCCCCAGGACGCTTTTCCTCCACCAAGGCATACTGATACCGGCAGGGCTGGGCGCAGGCACCCCGATTGGAGTCCCGCCCGGTCATATAGTTGCTGAGTAAACATCTGCCGGAATAGCTAACACACATAGCGCCGTGTCCAAAGGTTTCAATTTCCAGCTCCTTTGGCGTTTTCGCCCGGATGGTGGCAATTTCCTCTAAGGATAACTCCCGTGCCAATACCACTCGGGCAGCGCCTAGTTCATACCAGGCTTTTGCACATTCGTAGTTGGCGATGGATTGCTGGGTGGAAATGTGCCGGGCGCACTTGGGGGCATATTTTCCGGCTAAGGTAAAGGCACCCATATCCGCCACGATCAGCGCATCCACACCGGCATCCTGCAACCGCTCCAAATATTCCGGCAGCTGCGCAATTTCCGGGTTACGGGGCATTGTATTGACGGTTACATTCACCTTGACCCCGTGGCTGTGGGCAAATGCCACTGCTTGGGGAAGTTCCTCGGGGGTGAAATTTCCCGCAAAGGAACGCATACCAAAATCCGTGCCGGCAAGATACACGGCATCCGCACCGTAAAGCACAGACATTTTCAGCCGTTCCATATCTCCGGCAGGGCTGAGCAGTTCTATTTTCTTCATCAGCTCAAGCCCAACTTTTCTGCCCATTGCGTGTGTTCTACAAGGTTTTTGGAGAAGCGGTGCATGCCGGCAGATTTGTCATAGATGAAGTAGAAGTAATCCGTATCCTCCGGATCCAGAGCTGCACCCAGACTGGAAAGACCCGGGTTGGCGATGGGACCGACGGGCAGACCACGGTTTGTATAGGTGTTATAGGGGCTGGCATTGATTTGTTCTTTTGTAGTCAGCTGACCTTTGCTGTAGTAGTCGATGTCATACAAAACGGTAGCATCACTGTTCAGGAAGGGATATTTGGTCGCGTTGGTCAGACGGTTATAAAATACCGATGCTACCGTGTAGCCTTCCAGGTCCGAGGCTTTCTCCTTTTCCACAATGGATGCCATAATAACGATCTTTCGCACATCCAGCTCTAAACCGGTCTTATTATTCAGAGCGACCATTTTATCAATAAGTTCCTCGTTAAACTTGGCTTCAAAGTTGTTCAGGAATTTGGCAATGACCCGCCCGGGTTCGTCTCCTACATAAAATTCATAGGTATCCGGGAACATAAAGCCTTCCAGGCAGTATTTGTGTCCCCGGGTAACACCATCCAGGAACCAGTAGTCTCCCAATTCACCGCTGGCAGCGTATTGCTCTAGCTCGGAAACGGTGCAAACACCTTTTTTCTCCAACAGCTCGAAGATCTGTGCGCAGTTGTTGCCTTCAGGGATCATAACATCGATCGTAACCCGGGAAGAGCTGCGATAGGACAGCGCGTTGATGATTGCGTTGTAATCGTAAACCATTGTATTGTTGAAGGTGATGTTGCCAACCAACATGTTGTTGCCCTTCTTAGTCAGCTTAGCAAAAGCCTTAAATAAGCTGGGGTATTCGATCATGCCGGCTTTTTCCAGCTTGTTTGCAACATCCGATAGATCATCGTCTTCCGCAATGGTCAGCGTAATTTCCTGGGGCTTTTTGCCCAAGGCAAGCAGATCCGATGCGCCTGCCCAAAGCGCGCGTCCGGCTGACAATCCAACGACAACGATCACTACCAGCCAGATCGCTGTTGCCAGCAGGGCAGGAATGCCAAACAAAAACGGGCGCTTCTTTTCCTTCGACTGCGGTTTCTCGGGAACATCTTCCTGCGTTTTCTTAGCATCCGGTTCTACCGGCTGCACCGGCTCTTCTACCGGGGGTTCTGCAAAAACGAGTTCTTCAGCCGGTTCCGGAGTAATCTCTTCCTGAACATCTGCCTGCTGGGGAACGAAGAAACGGGTGCTGTTCTCTGTATCCTCCTGAACAGGCGCTTCCTGGGCAAATTCTTCGCCCCAGTTTTCGGCCAGGGTTTCTTGGACGATCTTTTCCAATTCCAGATCGTCCGGGTGTGTCAATCCTGCTGAAGCGGCAGCCTGCTCGTCAGCGCCTAACTCCGGCGCTTCCGGGATGTCCAGCTTGCGCATGATTTCATCCAGCCAGCCCTGTACCAGAGCATCCGGATCTTTTCTGTTTTTGTTTTCCATAGTCGTGTCCTCCTGTCAGCGGATTACAATTTGTTCCGCGACGGTCCTTGCGGCGTTTTCGCCTTTCAGCGCTTCTATCAAAGCCAACCCGAAGGGAACAGCGCAACCGGCAGAAGTACCGGTGATCAAATTGCCGTCCCGCACGGCGGCTAGGGGCAGGATTTCAGCGCCCGCCATATCGGTTTCGCAGCCGGGATAGCAAGTCGCTTTTTTGCCCTCGTTAATACCTAAGTCTGCCAAAACAGTTGGTCCTGCGCAGATCGCTGCCACAAATTTGTTGTTATTCCAGGCATAGGTGATCAAATCCATAGCCGGTTTGCTTGCCCGAATGGAAGCCACACCACCCAAGCCACCGGGCAAAATAAGCATATCCAGCTGGGTGGGATCAACCTGATCCAAGGTAATGTCTGCCTGAACACCGATGTTATGTCCGCCGATAACGGTCTTTCCGTTGATGCCAACTGTCAGCACTTCCACACCGGCTCTGCGCAGCAGGTCCAGGGGGGTAATGGCTTCTGTTTCCTCAAAGCCGGTACCCAGTAACATATAAACCATACTCAGCCCTCCAGACACTGCTGTACCGCAGTGTAAATTTCCTGATGAATATCTTCAATGGTGCGCATAGCGCCATCTTTTACACAATGGATCACATTCCAGTTGTAGTATGCAGCAGCATCCCGTCCACACGCCCGGCAGGTGGCAAGATAGTGCATATCCTGCTCGTGAATATCTGCCTTGGTGTTGGTGTCAGCCTCCCGACCACGGAGCATTTTCTCTGTGAAATCTGTGGGAACATCCAGATAGATGGTCAAATCCGGACGGGGAAGACCCAATTTTTCATACTCAAATTCATATAGCCATTTCAGATAGTCCTGCCGGGCATCGCCTTGCTCCTTGGAAGCCTGATGCACCGCATTGGAGGTGGTGTACCGATCAGACAGAACCAGACCTCCTTGCTCGTACCATTGACCCCAGTCCATCTTATAGGAGGCGTAACGGTCTACGGCATAAAAGGCGGATGCTGCATAGGCACTGACGTCAGAAGGTTTTTTGCCGAATTGACCGCCCAGATACATCCGAATCAAAGCAGAGCTTTCCTCCTGATACCGGGGAAATACAAGGTGTTTGAATGCCACCTGATCCTGCGTCAAATGCTCGGATAACAGACGAAATTGGGTGGATTTTCCGGAACCGTCTGTACCTTCGATAACAATTAGTTTACCCATTTTTCTGCGGCCTCCTCAGGACACAAAATATCAACATAAATATAGCATATTTTATTTGGTTTGTCCACTACTTGTGTCGTCAGGTGTTGCATATTTTTCGCAAAACTGCTACAATAAGAAAAAACAAATCATAAAGGAAGAAACCAATGGAAGAGAAAAATATCAGCTTTCAGGACCTGAGCCTATCGCCCGAGATGCTCAAAGCTCTGGAGAAAAAAGGCTATGGTTACCCTACAACCATTCAGCGTCAGGCGATTCCGGAATTTCTGCAGTGGAAGGATGTGATTGCCAAAGCGCCCACCGGCACTGGTAAGACCTTTGCCTTCGGTATCCCGATGATTGAACATGTCGACCCGGATTGCCCGGAGGTGCAGGGCCTGATCTTGGCGCCCACCCGGGAGCTGGCGATTCAAATCGGGGATGAGCTGCGCTCTTTGCTTACATACTACCGGAATATCCGTGTGGCGGTGCTTTACGGTGGTGCCGGTATTGTAGGGCAGGCAAAGCAGCTGGAAAAGAAGCCCCAGATCGTGGTTGCGACCCCCGGCCGTTTGATGGACCACTACAACCGCAAGAATATCCGACTGGACAAAATTCAGACAGTTGTGCTGGATGAAGCAGACCGTATGCTGGATATGGGCTTTTTCAAGGATGTAACCCGGATTATTGAAAAGGTGAAAAACCGCCGGAATCTGGGTCTGTTTTCCGCCACTATCTCCCAGGAGGTTATGACGGTCTCCTGGATGTATCAGCGGGATGAGGTTGAGATCACGGTAGAGCCGAAAAAGGAAGACCGTCCGGATATCGACCAGTACCGCATCACCGTTACCCCCTTAGAGAAAGCAGAAACCACTCTGCGTTTGCTTCGCACCCAGGGGTATGAGCGGGTGATGATCTTCTGCAACACCAAGCATATGTGCCAGCGGCTTTGCGATGAGTTCCAACGGGCTGGAGCAGACTGTCAGTGTATTCACGGAGATATCCGCCAGAGCCAGCGGGAAAAGACAATGCAGCAATACAGAGAAGGCAAACTTTCCATTTTGATTGCGACAGATGTTGCCTCCCGGGGTATTGATGTGGACGATGTGGATTGTGTCATCAACTATGATGTCCCTGCGGAAAATGAATACTATGTGCATCGAATCGGCAGAACCGGCCGCGCCAAGCGCAAGGGTGTAGCCTGGTCGATTATCGGAAATTTCCCGGAGCAGGCAAAGCTGGATGAGATTGCGAAATACTCTCACTACACCATAAAGCCGATGCTTTTGGGTGAGGACGGCAGCTTGACGGAAGAGGCGGTCAAAACCCCGGCACCGCCCAGAAAGAGGTTCCGTTGACGCCCCGGGAGGAAGGTTTTCTGCTGCTGACATCCTTTCTGGGAAATCCGGAGCGAAAGCCGTTAACTACTGCTCGTTTTCGGGAGCTGGCAAAAAAGATGCGGCTTATGGAAAAGCCTACCCGGGACGCAGAGCTGACCGAGCAGGATTTGAAGCAAATCGGCTGCAGTGCTGAAGAAAGCTGTAAGATCCTGCACTTGCTGTCCCAGACGGAGCAGCTTTCCTGGTATGTAAACCGGGGCAGGGAAGATGATTGTTATCCAATCACCCGGGTCAGTCCCGGATATCCCCCTCAGCTCCGGAAAAACCTTTCATTGGAAGCTCCGGGTGTTTTGTGGGCAAAAGGAGATATTGAACTGCTAAACAAACCCAGAATTGCCTTGGTGGGCAGTCGGGACCTGCAGGAGGAAAACCGGGAATTTGCCCAGGAGGTGGGATTGCAGGCTGCGCGTCAGGGGTATACGCTGGTATCCGGGGATGCCAGAGGCGCAGACCGGGTGGCGCAAGAGGCTTGCCTTGCATCAGGCGGTCAGGTGATTGCGGTCGTCAGCGACATGCTAAAAGCACACCCAGAAAAAGAGGGCGTGCTGTATGTGTGCTCGGAAGGATTTGATATACCCTTTACTTCCTATCGTGCTTTGCAACGTAATTGGATCATCCACGCCTTGGCAGAGAAAACCTTTGTGGCGCAGTGCAGTCTGAAAAAAGGCGGCACTTGGGACGGCAGCAGCCGGAATTTGCAAAATTGCTGGTCGGAGCTTTTTTGCTTTAACGATAACTCGCCGGCAAGCCGTGAGCTTTCCGATATGGGCGCAGTCTTGGTTAGCAAATCCGATTTACAGGATATATCTGCTTTGCGGTTCAGTGCAAAAAGTTTCTTATAAAAAGCCAGGGAGCATTTGCTCCCTGGCTTGTGCTTTTACCCGATGATCGGTTGGATTTGCCGGTTTTCCAGCGCCAGCTCCAGCGCCTGGGGGATTTTTGTAAAATCCGCAACCATACTGGTTGGCTTACCAATGGGGTCATCCTGCCGAAAGGGTACAAAGTAGTAATGCTTTCTGGCTAACAGCTTTCCGATATTTTCTGCCGCCCCGGCAAGAGCGTCGTTGGTGGAAACAGCTAAAAGTACAGGACGGCCATTGCGTAGATGGCTTTTTGCTGCCATAGTTACCGGGGTATCGGCAATGCTGTGTGCCAGTTTGGCGATGGTATTGCCGGTGCAGGGGGCGATGACCAGCGCATCCAGCAGCTTTTTTGGCCCAATGGGTTCTGCCTCCGCAATGGTGCGTAGAGCTTTGTTTTTGCAGATTTCTTCTGCCCTACGGAGAAATTCATCGGCTGTACCAAAACGGCTGTCTGTGGCGCGTACAGCGCCGGACAAGATCGGTATCAGGTTATATTCTTTTGCCAGAGTTTCCATTACAGGAAAAACAGCGCTGAAGGTGCAAAAAGAGCCGCTCATAGCAAAACCGATATTCATGTTCATACCCCTTCCTGATATCGGTAAAGCACTGTGCGGGCGATCAAATGTCCGGAGGTCTCCGGTGCTTCCTTGCCCGGTAGTCCTCTTGCCCACACAACATCCTGGGCATCTATTCCAAGGGTAGATGCCAAATCTACTTTCAAACAATCTTCCCGGCAGTATTGACCGGTCTGCCGGGATATAACCGGTGTTGGTACAGTGTTAAAGATCACCCGGAAACGGATCAATTCATAACCAAGGCAGGTACTGTCCTGGGTCTCATACCCCATGGCTTCCAGCATTGCCCGGTCCGCGGACTTTCTTGCTCCCACAGTAACCCGGGCGCCCATTGCCTTCAAAAGCCGCGCAAGACATTTTCCGATCCGCCCCCAGCCGATGATCAGAACAGGACAGTTCTTCCATATAACCGGTAATCGGTTGCCGGCAATCTTTACGGCGCAGTGGGCGGTGATGTCGGCATTTTCCGCCAGGTAGAAAGGGTCCTGCAAAAGGTCTATAGTGTGGTAGCCGCCAAGGGCTGGATGCTGCAAATTTCCACCCAGAACGGTAACATCCGGTGGTAACTTCGATAAAATATCCTCCAGACGACCACCGCCTTTTAGGCTGCCGCCCGCTTCAAAAGCGGGAGCGCCCAGTAAAAGGTGAGTAACGGAGCTGTCCGGTTGTTCTGAAAAAATAATCTTATGCTGCATCAGTACTTTTTTGGCATAGGACAGGGCACTGCCTGCTCCGGCGCAATAGAAAACGGAAGTCTTCATAAAATCACCCTTTCGTGCCAGAATATGCGAGGAAGCTGTGGGTTGTGCTTGATTTTTGTCGCCAGTTTTGTATAATGAAGGCAAGAGGTGATTGTGAATATGGAGCGACACGGATTTATCCACGATATGATGGATGTGAAGGTTCTGATACTCTTTGTTGCAGCCCGAGTCAAATACCCGATGACAACCCAGGAATTGTATGAGCTGTGTTATCAGGATGATTGTTTAAGCTATTTTGATGTATGTACGGCTGTCCCGGAAATGGTTTCTTCCGGGCATTTGCAGGTCCTTTCGGAGGAACGCTATGAAATTACCGAGAAGGGCAGACAAGACGGCGCTTTAACAGAGGATTCCATAGCTTTCACTGTGCGTCAGCGGGCAGAAAATGCCGTTACCCGGTTTAACCGTCAGCTGCGCCGGAAAAGCTATATCAAAACGGATCTGTCGCAAAAAGAAACCGGAGAATGGAGCGTGCAGGTTGCGCTGGACGATGATATGGGCAATCTGATGCATTTGGAGCTGTATGCACCGGACCAGCGGCAGGCGCTTCGCTTGCAAAAGGCTTTGGAGCAGAAGACAGAATTTGTTTACAATTTTATTATGACAGAATTGCTGGAGGAAGAGGATTAACCCCTTGTCGTAAGCGGACAATCGGCGTATAATATAACTAGACCGAATGATCGGTAATACGAAAGGAGCTGTGCGTATGAAATTTCAGTTTAGTGAGAAAAAAGTCAAGCTGCCCGGAAATGTCCACGCCTACGCCGAAAAGAAGGTAATGAAGCTGGCTCGGTATTTTGAGGAGGATGCGCAAGCACTGATCGTATTTTCTGTAGAAAAGAACCGGAACAATGTGGAGCTGACCGTTCGCGGTGCCGGCACCTGGTTCCGGGCGCACGAAAGCACATCGGATATGTTTGCTTCCATTGATGCCGCGGTGGGCACCATTGAAGGGCAAATTCGGAAAAATAAGACCCGCCTGGCCCGTCGCCTGCGGCAGGATGCCTTCAGCCGAACGGTAGAAGAAACCTCCTTCGCGGCAGAAGAGCCGGAAGAGGAAATGAGAATTATCCGGAACAAGAGCTTCCGCTTTGAGGAAATGAGCCGGGAAGAAGCGGTCCTGCAAATGAATTTGCTGGGGCATAACTTCTTCGCCTTCCGGGATTCGGATAACGACGGTGTGTTTGCTGTAGTCTACCGGAGAAATGACGGCGGCTATGGTCTTCTGAACGACGAATAGCAAAATACAGAACCGACCCGGGAAATTTCCCTGCACTTGTCAAGAAAAAGTAGACACTAAAAAAGCATAATTACACGAAGCCCAGTTCGGTCTTGTACTGAACTGGGCTTTTGTAGCCCAAGGCGGCAGCTGGTCTGTGATTATTGAAGAAATAAACATACTGATTCAGCAG
>JAZSRR010000041.1:0-12651 GCA_045538605.1 Faecousia sp. | reverse complement strand
GAATTTCTTCGTACTTTGCGTAGGATTTACGCAAGGTCTTGCCAAACAGCTGGTCTTTGACCATATGATTCATCACTGCCTTTCTTTCGGCTTTCGCCGGAATACTGTGTTGTGTATTTGATACGCACGGTGCAGTTGTCATTTATTGGATATCCCCTCTTGACAGCCGCTGTTTCCTGTGCTACAATAACCGCGTTAATGGGGAGACTATGGTCAAAAGTACATATACCCCATAATACGGACTGCCATTTTACCATATTTTTACTTGCCTGTCAAGATAGTTTCCGGAATTATTCCGGATTTTTTTATGCCCAAAAAGAAAGCTGCACCGGCTTGGTTTTTCGCCAAGCCGGTGTTTTTTTATTTTGTTAGTGCCTGTACCGCCGCCTGTATTTGGGGATCTTCCGCCGCCGGCAACAATCCGGCATAGATATCCGCAGCTGTTTCGTCATCCACCTGGACCATGATTTCTGGTGTCAGTCCGCCAGCCTCTGCCAGGCTGACGCCCTTGGGTGTGTAGTACTTACCAACGGAAAGGCCCACCGCCGAGCCGTCGCTGAGCTCATAGGTGGTCTGGAAGTAACTCTTGCCTACCGTCTGCTCCCCTACCACCGTAGCCCAATCATATTCAGAAAGGGCAGCCGCAAAGAATTCTGCAGCAGAGTAGCTGTTGCCGTTGACCAGCACCGCCATCGGCATCAGGAGGCAGCTCTCCCCGGACTGGGTTTTCTCTTCTCTTCCGTTAAAATCCACAGAGTGGAAAATCGTTCCCTCCGGCAAAAGGTAATCCAAAACCTTCACCAGTTCCTTTTTATAGCCGCCGGGGTTATTGCGCACATCAAAAAGCAAGCTTTCCGCGCCCTGCTGCAGAAGGCTTTCTATCGCAGATATGGTTTCCTCCGCGCAGCGCTCATCAAAATTGGCAATGGTAACAAGGCCAATGTCATCCTTTAACATCTGCCCTTTGGCTACCGCCACCTGAATGCTTTTGCGCGCCACCGTAAATTGCAGCTGCTCTTGGCTGCGGATAACGCCGATTTCCACCGTTGTCCCCGCATCGCCCCGAATCAGCTCCCGAGACCGATCCATACCGTTTTCGATCACCGACTGACCGTCAACCGTAACCAGAATATCTCCCGGCAAAATGCCCGCATCCTTTGCGCCGCCGTTGGGGTCGACCTGCAAAATTTCAAAGCCCTGCTCCGCTGCAGCGGTGGATATGGTAACACCGATGCCTACATAGGCGTTGTTCATCTGCTCCATGTGGGCAGCATACTGGGATGCGGGAATGTAATAGCTCCACCGGTCATTGGTGGCGCCGACCATAGCAGCAGCCGCCGCATCCTCCAGTGCAGTTTCATCGGTTTCCCCAATATAGCATTGGGTGATCAACCGCTTGAGCTGCCCCAGCTTTGCCATATCCGAAGTTTGGGACTGTATCGCCAAAGTCAAGCTGGAAGCCAGAGCCGCTACCAAAATGTAGCTGGCGGTCCGAAGTAAAAAACGACCTGCTTTTCCGTTCATTGTATCACCTCAAAAAGCACCCACAGCCCCATGACGGGCTGTGGGTAAATTTTAGAATTTAATTTGGTCTGCCGGGTTTATATAAGCACCCTTATACTGCATGCCAAAGTGAAGGTGGTTACCGGTGGAGGTTCCGGTGGAACCCACATAACCGATGACCTGCCCGGCTGTAACCTTTTCGCCGGTCTTCACTATGTAGCGGGTCATATGCATATAAATGGTATCAAAACCGTCGCCGTGGTCGATCTTTACATAGTTTCCGGCAGAATTGTTCCATTTGGCAAATTCCACCGTTCCGCTGCGAGCTGCATAAATCGGTGTATTCTTGGCGGCAGCCAGGTCAATGCCGTAATGCATACGCCAATCTTTGTACACCGGGTGGATACGGTAGCCGAAGGGACTGGATACTTTTTGATATTTGACCGGAACGACCCAGGTGATGCCGGAAGGCGCCGTACTGGTAACCGGCTTTGAGGTGCTGCCGGGTTTGGAGCTCTCCAGAGCATCCAGGTCCTTCTGGGTCTCCTTAATATCGCCTGCCAGCTCATCCGCTTTGGTCTCAGCCTCTTCCAGCAGCTTGCGGTATTCTTCCTCGGTAGCAACCAGCTCTGCCAGCAGCTTGTCCGCCTCTTTCCGCTTGCTCTCCAACTGTTCTTCGGAAGCAGCCAACTCCACCTTGTTTGCTTCCATTGCCGCCATTTCCGTTTCCAGCGCCGTCTTTGCCTCAGCAACTGCTTTGGCAGTTTCGCTCATCTCCGTAAGTCTTCGCTGATCGGACGCGGCAATTTCCTCAATCATATTAAATCTGTCCAGGAGGTCTGCAAAGCTGTTTGCCTTAAACAAAACCGACCAATAAGACAGCTTGCCGTCTTCCTCCATCGCCCGGATCCGCTCTTTGTTTTTTTGGTTCAGCTCTGCCAGGTGCGCCTGGGCAACATCCAACTCTTCCTGCTTGTCCGCGATCAGGCCGTTATAGGTTGCGATCTGCTCATTCAGATTATCCACCTGCTCGTAGATCAGCGCGACCTGCTGGTCGATAGCATTTTTCCGGGCCACAATGGCCTTCATATCCTTTGTATTATCCTTAAGCTGGCCTTCCAGCTCTTTGATCTTTTTGTCGATCTCCTTTTTATCCGCCTTCAGGCTTGCCAATTCGCCCTGCAGCTGGCTGGCGCTTTTACCCTCTACAAGGTAAGGCAGCACACCGGCAACCAAGCCGAAGGTAAGCGCAAAGGCAAGGAAGCCTGCCAAAATGGAAACCCATAATTTTTTATTCTTCATTACCGTCTCCTTTATACATCCATAAACTTCCGGATGGAAGTCCAGCTGCCCACCACGCCTACAAACATACCGGCCAGGGCAAAGGTGCCGATCATCGGCCACAGCAGGTCTGTAAAGGGCACAAAGCTGAACAGCTTCAATGTGTCGACCATTTCCAGCCGGGCAGTCAGTGCATTATACAAAAGCCACTCCAGGAAGAACGCCAGCGCAGCGCCCAGCATACCCAGAGTAAAGCCCTCCACCACGAAGGGCAGGCGGATAAAACCGTTGGTAGCGCCCACCATTTTCATAATGGCAATTTCATCCCGGCGGTCATACATCGCCAGCTTGACCGTATTGGAAATAATCAGAAGGCTGACCACAAGCAAAATCGCAATCACTGCCAGGGATGCAATATGCACCACATTCTGGATCGTGGAGAAACCCTCCGCCAGCTCAAAGGAAGCCTTGATTTTGGCAACACCGGAAACGCCTTCAATTGCCGCAACCGTCTGCTCCATCTGGGTATTATCCGCAAGTGTAACCACAAACCGGTGGCGCAGATCCTCTGCCGCCACACCGGAGAAAGCTGCTTCCTCCTGATGCTCGGCAACAAAGTCCTTCAGCGCCTCCTCCCGGGAGACAAAGACAGCCTTCTGCACATTGGGAATTTGATTGATTTGTGTGCCCACGCTTTTTGCCTGAGCCTCCGGCAGCGCACTGTCGATATAGACCAAAATCTCGTTGGTCTGGTTCAGATCCTCCACCATAATATTCAGGTTATAGGTCAAAACCGAAAAGCTGCCCACGATCAAAAGGCAAGCCACCGTAACGCACACGGCAGCAAAGGACATAAAGCCGTGAAGAAAAATCCCCCGGATGCCCTCCTTCATTAAGTAACCGACATTGTTAATTTTCATAGCTGTAATACCCATCCATTCCGTCGCTGACGATCAAACCCTCATCGAGCACGATGACACGCTTTCCAAACTGCTCCACCAGATCCTTTTCGTGGGTAACCACCAGAATCGTAGTGCCCAGATTGTTGATTTCCTGCAAAAGACTCATAATTTCCCAGGACCGGGCAGGGTCTAAGTTGCCGGTAGGCTCGTCGGCAATAATGGTGGAAGGATTGTTCACCAGCGCCCGGGCGATGGCAAGCCGCTGCTGCTCACCGCCGGAAAGCTCGTTGGGGTGCCGGCGGCTTTTGGTCTCCAGACCTACCAGCTCCAGAACATAAGGCACCCGCTCCCGGATCTCCTTTTCCTGCGCGCCGATCACCCGCATGGCAAATGCTACATTTTCATACACCGTCTTGGTCTCGATCAGGCGGAAATCCTGAAACACAACGCCGACCGTGCGGCGCAGGTAAGGGATCTCCCGCTTGCGAATCCGCTCCAGAGAATAGCCGTTAACGTGAACCGTACCGGAGGTGGGCTTCAGCTCTCCGGTGATCAGCTTAATGATCGTGGATTTGCCGGAGCCGGAAGGACCTACCAAAAACGCAAAATCCCCGTCTTCAATTTGCAAAGATACACCCCGCAGGGCCTGTGTGCCTACGCTGTAGGCTTTGGTAACATCGGTAAACTCAATCATATTTGTATTTTTCTCCAATTTATGTGTGTAACCAAATTGTAACACATTGTAAATCTCCTTGTCAACATAAGTCAGGCAGAAAATAGTTGACATTATCACCAAAATATTCCGAAAAATTTCTACATTTCGGACAAATAAATTCGGACTGTGCCAAATCAGCACAGTCCGAATGAAGCTACTTTTACCAAATTTCCCGGGAGGACAGGTATTTATGTACCATTAGTGCAACCTTAAAAACGATGGCGTGGTCAAACTGACGCAGGTCCAGTCCGGTGATCTTCTTGATCTTTTCCAGACGGTAGACCAGGGTGTTCCGGTGGACAAACAGCTTCCGGGATGTCTCCGACACATTCAGGTTGTTCTCAAAAAACTTATTGATGGTAAACAATGTTTCCTGATCCAGCGCCTCGATAGAGCTTTTCTTGAACACCTCTGTCAGAAAAATCTCACACAAGGTGGTGGGCAGCTGATAGATCAATCTGCCGATGCCCAGGTTTTCATAATTGATGATGCTCTTTTCCGTATCAAACACCTTGCCCACATCAATAGCCGTCTGGGCTTCCTTGTAGGCATCTGCCAGCTCCCGCAGGTGCGTAACCACTGTGCCGGTGCCAATGACGGTTTTGATGAACAGCTCGCTGCGCAGGGTATCTTCCATCGTTTTTGCCAGCTTGATCAGTTCCTCGCCGGTGGGCTCTTCAGCAAACTGCTTCACAACGGCGATATCTGTTTCATTGATGCTGATCACAAAATCCTGCAGCTTATCCGGGAACATTCCGGCAAGCACATCCACTGCCGCCACATCACTGCGGCCAACCTGACGGACTAAAAATACCGCTCGGAAGGTCTCGGTTGCAAAATGCAGCTCCTTGGCGCGGATATAAATGTCTCCGGGGAGGATGTTATCCATAATGATATTTTTTACAAAAGTTCCCCGGTCGTGCTTTTCCTCGTAGAAGATCTTCGCATCATTCAGGCTGATATACGCCAGGTTGCAATGCATTCTTGCCTGCTCATCATCACCGGTGCAGAACACGGCGTATTCCAGCATATTGGCGCTGTTGATAATAGCACGGAAGGATTTCTGCCCAAAGGATACAACCGAATCCCCTGCTCCGGACGCCTTCAGCGCCGCATCCGGCCAGCGCTCCCCCAAAAGGGCGCTGTCCGTACAGGATACCACAGAGCCTTCTGTATCGATGACGCCAAAGGTGCGGTCCGATACTGCTGCCAGCTGCACAATTACATTTTGAAACACACTATTGGACATTTTGCCAGCCTCCCATAAAGTTGCACAAAACGCACACTTAACAAATTTGCACGATTATTATACATATTTTTTGCACATTTTGCAAGTAGTTTTTGACATTTTGTCAAAAAACAGGGCGCCATTTTTGGTTAAAATACCGATAAAGTTAAGATTTCCTTGTGAAAGCCACGGTTTTTGCGACAAAAATCCAAAAAATTTATTGGTTATTTTAACAATAAGAAAATTTCCTCCGGTGTTAAAATCCGCACCTTTCCCCGGGGCAGATTCCCCAAAGTCAGACTTCCCTCCTGCCGGCGCTCCAAATAATCTACCTGCATATTCCGGGCTGCCATCATCCGGCGGACCTGGTGATATTTCCCCTCGCACACCGTAACGAGGCTTTCGGCTTCTCCCAATATTTCCAGCTTTGCCGGCAGGCAGACCGTACCGTCGCCCAAGGTAAGCCCTCGGGCAAAGGCATCCACATCCTCTTGCGTCGCCTGCCCGGAATGCCGGGCATAGTAAACCTTCGGCACTTCTTTTTTGGGGCTGATCAGACTGTGCAGCAAGTTGCCATCGTTGGTAAACAGCAAAAGTCCTTCCGTCTGCTTATCCAGCCGTCCCACCGGCTTCAAATCCAGCTTTTTCAGCTCCGGCGGCAACAGCTCCATCACCGTTTTCTCCCGGGCATCCTCTGTAGCAGTAACAAAGCCTGCCGGCTTATTGAGCATCACAACCACCTGCCCGATTGCCGAAATCCCTTCCCCATCCAGGCAAACCCGGGCGTTTTCCTGAATTTTCAGACTGCCGTCTGTCTTTACCGCGCCGTCCACCGTTACCCGCCCGGCTTTCAAAATCCATTTTACCTGACTGCGTGTGCCTACACCGCAGTCGCACAGAAATTTGTCCAAACGCACCATTTTTTTGTTCTACCTTTCCCAATCGGATAATATGTTGTAGCGTCAACAATCTACAGGAGGGATTTATATGATGGTAATGACCGCCAAGGTCGATATCAAAAAAGCAGCAATCGTTTTGGCTGCCATAGCAGGTGTCATTCTTGCAATCGTACTGCTGTTCGGTGGTAACAGCTCTGCTGCCGCCAGCGCACCGGCGGTCAGCAACAACGACAGCCGGGTGGCGTTCCTGAAGGGCTTCGGCTGGGATGTGAGCACCTCCCCCGCCGAATCCGGTCAGGTAAAAATACCCCGGGAGCAGACCGATGTTTTCGCCCGGTATAATGCTCTGCAGAAATCCCAGGGCTACGATCTGAGCCAACACGCCGGCAAAACCGTTATGCGCTATGTCTACAAGGTCAACAATTATCCGGGTGCCACAGAGCCGGTTTTCGCCACCCTGCTGGTGTATAAAAACCAGATCATTGGCGGAGATATTACCGACACCGGCCCGAAGGGCATTGTGCAGGGCTTCCAGCAGCAAAAGACCACTGACCAGCCTCAGGCAACACCCACCGAAGAAACCGTACCGTCCTCCACATAAACAGTTTAGCACATCCGGTCTGTCTTGACAAGGCAGACCGGATATCAGAGTGGCAAAAAAAGCCGCCAACCGTCAAAATGCAGATAATAACATAATGGATATGAAAAAGCCTTCTCCTCGGAGGAGAAGGTGGCAAAAATCTCTGATTTTTGACGGATGAGGTGTAATGCTTGCAGCGCAAGGCATTTTGACTTACTGCGCAACGCGCTCTCTACCGTATCTATATACGCCGACGAGTGCGCGTTGCTTGTCTTGACGGCTCCTTTGACCTCTGGCAGTCTGTCAAAATAAGTATTTTGACAGACTAACATCCGGTCTGCCTTGACAAGGCAGACCGGATATGTTACATTTGAACTATCTTCAGGGCAGGGTGAAATTCCCGACCGGCGGTAAGGCTTTTGCCAAGTCCGCGCGTGTATGCCTGCATACACCGAATCGGTGCAACTCCGATACCGACAGTACAGTCTGGATGGAAGAAGATATACATAAGGAGCCAACTGCGCCCGGAGTATGTCTTCCGGCGCATTTTTCTTTTTCAGGAGGCTCGTTATGAAGCAAATCAACACACGAAGGCTGGCAGTTATGGCAATGCTGGTGGCAGTATCGGTGATTTTGGTCTATCTTGTCCATTTCCCCTTATTTCCCGCCGCAGCTTTTCTGGAATACGACCCGGCGGATATCCCCATTTTGATCGGCACGTTTACATACGGACCGGTGGCAGGCATTTTGCTCACTGTAGCTGCTAGCGCGGTGCAGGCGCTGACGGTCAGCGCCCAGAGCGGTCTGTACGGTTTTTTGATGCATATCATTTCCACCAGCATTTTGTGCGTTACCGCCGGAGTGATTTACAAGCGCAAACACACCCGAAAAGGCGCAGCCATCGCCCTTTTATGCGGCACGCTGGCAATGGGCGCAGGTATGCTGCTTGCCAACCACTTTATTACGCCACTATTTATGGGCGTTCCCAAAGAGGTGGTAGACGGTATGCTGCTTACGGTGTTCCTGCCCTTTAATCTTTTGAAAGCCGGCATCAATTCGATCATTACTTTTTTGGTTTACAAAACCGTTTCCACCCACCTTATTAAGCATCATTAAAAATTGCCACCCCTTTCAAATGGGGTGGCAAAGCTTTTATTCAAAGGTTTCTTCCTGGGCAGGCTGCTCCGGAATTTCCAAAATCGGCTGGGTCGCTTTTCTGGGAGGCATACCCCCATCCTTTTTCCGGGAGAGGAATACGAAAAATGGCATCGTAACGTTAAAGAGTATGGACAGAACCAAATAAGCCGTGGCATTGCCCGGATCGCAGGATACATACAGATCATACAAGGCAAAGTAGTACTGAACCATCATTACGATCGCCAGAACAAGCATCGCCAAAGCAGACAGCAGCACAAGCGCCGCATTTGCGCCCACTGCAATGCCAAGAGCTGCTCCTATAACGGAAAATATATACACAAAGCATAGCGCCAAAACCGCAATCGCCAGACCCAGCAGGATCTTGCGACGAGAACGCACCTTACCCTTGCTCACATACTGATACTGGTCGGAAATACTGCCCAATATCCACATATTTCCCAGAGGAAGCCAGGCAAGCCAGGGATGATAGATGCCCCTGCGCTTGGCAACGGTGTACAGACCCACAGACTGCAAAACATACACCACAATTTCCAAAGCCAGGATGATCAAATAAAACACAAGGAACATCGCGAAGAAAGCCCCGGCAAACCCCTCAGCAAAACCGGAAAAGCCCGGCTCCACATAAGGGTCCGTGTAAAATCCACCCATATCCGGGTATCCGTATATACCGTTCATAACATAACCTCCTTATTTTTCTTACAGCTTCATCATAGCATAAGGTCCATTTGTTTGCAACAAAAAAGTGCAATGCTTTGGCATTGCACTTTTTTAGATATTACCGGGATTTCTTTTCCTCTTTTATCGCGTTTTTCATGGTCTTGTAGTTCAGGTAAGCTTCCGTTTTCTTCCACTTCTTCTTACCCAAGATCCACAAGGGAAGCACCGCCACAAACAGTACCCACATAACGATCATTGCAGTCCGAACCGTTTCCACCAGAGGCAGCTCGTGTACCTTGATCTGGGTATCCGGGCCAATGCCGTTCATAGCAGAGGAATTTGCCAGGGCATACAGGTTGTGGTGGCAAGCCTGACGCATAGCCGAAACGATTACCGGGTCATTTTCATAGCCGGGCAGCTCGTTGTTGATATTGGGGAGCATTGCGTCGTAGGTAGTAACACCTGCCAGAACGCCGTCCGCGCCGGTAACCATAGGGGTAATGACATTATCGGTGATGGACATACCGTTGTTGCCCCATTCGCCCCGCATAATATTGGTCATCAAACCCTTGACACCGCCGGACCACACAGCGCCCCAACGGGTGTATGCCGTCATAACGCCGTTGGCGCCGCCCTTTTCAAAGGCTGCCTGATACGCCTTCAGGTAGATTTCCCGGGCAGCCTGCTCGTTGACCCAGACACCCAGACCGATCCGGTCCTGCTCCGAGTCGTTCAGGGCAAAGTGCTTGATGACAACATCCACACCCTTTTCCTGAATGCCCTTGACCTCAGCGGCACACATAGCGCCGGAGAGGAAACCGTCTTCGGAGTAGTACTCGAAGTTCCGTCCGCCGTAAGGCATACGGTGCATATTGGCGCCAGGACCGTACAGACAGGAAACATCCGCTGCCAGACAGTCGTTACCGATAATGTTACCAACCTGATACAAAAGCTCTGTGTTGAAGGTAGCTGCCATCACATCCTCGGAGGTAAAGGCAGTGGTCTCCACGCCCAGAGCAGAGCCGAACAAGGCAACGGTCAGACCCTGCGGTCCGTTTTCGTCCCGGGAACCGGGCGCCTGTACCGACTCAGCGGGCATTCTCCAGTGGAAGCTGTCGCCGATCAGCGCGACCATCTCTTCATAGGTCAGCTGGTCCAGCAAGGTCTGCCACTTGGGATCGTCAAACGCAAGGCCGATCATTTCCACCAGCTTCACGCCGTTTTTCGCGCCCAGTGTGGGCATCTCTACCGCCTCATAATCATCGGGATCATAGCGAATCCGCTGCAGATCCTTGATCAGCAGCTCTGTCAGCTGCAGGACGATCTGCTCGTCGGAGGGATACGTGCCTTCCCAGTCGTTCCGGGACAGCCAGGTAACCTTCTGACCCTCCGTACCCTCGTACAAATTGGGGTCAGCCAGAGACAGCTGGTTTACAATGGGTGTGCCGTTGGCAGCCACCGCATAAGTCTGATCGTCAAAGGCTTCTTGGGTGTACTTATAGGTCAAAGCCGCGTTACCGTCGGCATCCATACGACCCTCGGTGTTGGCAACGGTGTAGCCCTTGGCAGCCAGCACATTGTTTGCCGCATTGTGGGCATCGGTAGCCGCTGTCAGGTAGTAGTCGCCGGCATCCAGAATATAGGTGCCCTTGCCGTAGGTGTCATAAGCTGCCAGATCCCGCTTTTCCACCGCAACCGTAACGGTTTCGGAAGCGCCGGGCTGCAAGATCTGGGTCTTGCCAAAGCCGATCAGCTGAACAGCAGCCTTTTCTACCTGGTTTTCCTTGTCATAGTCGGTGTAGGGAGACTGGGCATAAATCTGCACTGTTTCCTTACCTGCCACGCTGCCGGTGTTGGTAACCTTGACAGATACCAGGAAGGTATCCTTTTCCCCATCGTAGGTAACGGTCATATCGCTGTAGTCAAAGCCGGTATAGCTCAAGCCGTGTCCGAAGGGATATGCCACATCATCGCCATAGGCATACTGACCTGCATTGCCGGTACCCATAACGAAGTCCTCGTACCGGGTCTCGTAATACTTATAGCCAACATAGATGCCCTCCTGATAGATCAGGTAGGTTTCCGCATAATCAGGAATATTCTTTCCGTCGTAGCCGCCGTAGGTTACGGGGATCGCATTCTTCATTGCCGGGGCGGAGAAATTATCGTAGCAATAGGTGTCCACCAAGCTTCCGGAGGGATTGACCTTGCCCGCCAGAATGTCGGTAACCGCATTGGTGCCGTAAGCGCCCACGCCGCCAATCCACAGGCAGGCGTCAATGGCGTATTCGTTATTCTTAAGAAAATCCACCTGCAGCGCATTGGAGGTGTTGATCAGCAAAATGATAGACTTAACTTTGCCGTCAGCCTTCATCTGGGCAGCGGCGGCAAGCATATCCTTTTCATTCTGGTCCAGCTGCAAGTAATCTGCCTTGGCATCCGCGCCCTCGCCGCCGATACGGGAGATGGTAACGATCACCGCATCACCATAAGCGGCAATAGAGTTCTTGACCTCCTCGGTATAAACGCTCCAGGGCGCTTCACCCACATTGAAAGAGCCTAAAAGGGCTGCGGTTTCGCCTGCGCCGGACTCCCGGGAATACTTGCTGCCCTCTCCGGTGAGATAGAAATCCCACAAAGTGGGGTTCACTTCCAGGCCCGACTTTTCCAGCGCAACCTTCAGGCTGTCCGCCTTGGATGCATCCACGTTACCGGAGCCGGTGCCGCCGTAAACAATACTAACAGAGCTGGTGGACAGTGTGCTGACCTTTGCGCCGGCCGCCAAAGGCAGCGCGCCGTTGTTCATCAGCAAAACCGCGCCTTCTGCCTCTACCTGATAGCAAATATCCTTGCCGGCAGAAAGCCGCTCTTCATTGGTTTTGAAATCCTGTTCAAAGTAGGCAGCGTTTGGATCTTCATTGATCACATCCCAAAATCTGCCGCCCATCATCGCCGCCATGGTGTTGTCGAACATTTTTACCACAACACTGCCGGCGGTCAAAAGCAGCGACAGCACCAGGAAAAAGATACCCAGCGTCTTCCACAGGGTAACGTGCTTGCGCTTTGCCTTTTTACTGGCCTTTTTCAGCTGCTTCAGCTGAAGCTTTCTTTCGTCCATACAAAACCTCTTTTCTGCGTTTTTTTGCATAAATTCGGCAAACTCCCTTATTTTCAGCCTGCCGTTTGTTTCGTTTTTGATTGTATCATAGCTTCCCCACTAAATCAACCGAGATATTCATTAAAGTGTGAAAACCGATACTTGGGTAGTTGACTCGCTGGAGATTCGTTTGCATTTTTGCCTTTGGCAAAAATAAATGTTCGTCTCCATCGAGCTGTCGGCGGCAACCGTCCACCGGACTGTTGCAACTTCTCTCACGGTTACAAGCAAATTACAAGCAGGTCAAACCGCGTCCTAAAAATTCACCCATAAAAGTTAGAAAAACACCCCTAAATCCGGTGATTTAGGGGTGTTTTTTGGTGACTCGCTGGAGATTCGAACTCCAGACCCATTGCTTAAAAGGCAATTGCTCTGCCAACTGAGCTAGCGAGTCATAAACTGAGGGGTCAAAATCCGACGACCCTCAGCTTTGGCTGGGATGGCAGGATTTGAACCTACGAATGCCAGAGTCAAAGTCTGGTGCCTTACCGCTTGGCGACATCCCAATCTAGCGCGCCCGCCAAAGGCACACGCCGTATTATAGCACGAGGATTTTTATTTTGCAACAACT